>CADBQP010000008.1 GCA_902796835.1 uncultured Bacteroidales bacterium | reverse complement strand
TATCAAACATAGTTTGCAAAAGTTTATGCAAAGTATTTGCGAAGTGAAACTATTTCCATATATTTGCCGTCAAACCTGCTTTTTCAAGCATGAAAACGAAGTTCTTCATTCTATTCCTCCTTGCCTTTGTGGCACTGAGTGCAGCGGCAGGCCCCGTGAGCCGCCAGCGAGCTTCGAAGAAGGCCGCGGCTTTTTTGGGCGGCAGCGAAGCGCTGCAACCCACGCTCCAATCGAGCGCGGAGAATGCCACGTACTACGTGTTCAGTGCGCCAAAGAGCACAAAGAGCCCGGGGCGCTTTGTAGTGGTTTCGGGCGAAACGGGCACCGCCGAGGTGCTGGCCTATGGCGACGGAGCCATCACACAAGAGGCCGACATGCCCGAGGCCATGCGCCAAATGCTGCGCGACTACGACGCACAGATTTCCCTGATACGCCAGGGGGCGCGGGCAGCACGCCAGCTCGAGGCCGAGGCCATTGAACCCCTGATGACGACCAAGTGGGGACAAAGAGAGCCCTACTACTATAAGACTCCCAGTTGGGGGCAGGTTACGGGCTGTGTGGCCACAGCCATGGCACAGGTGCTGAAGTATTGGAGCCAAAACGTGGAGACGCCGGGCATTCCCGCCTACAATGGCATAGACTCGTTGCCGCCCATCACCTTCGACTATGCCGCCATGAGAGACGAATACAAGGAGGGCTCCTATACTTGGGAAGAGGGACAGCCCGTGGCTACCCTGATGCGCTATTGCGGCCAAGCCGTGAAGATGGCCTACGGCGACACCGAGTCGTCGGCCTCGCTCTTTCCCGATGTAATGGCGCGATACTTCGCCATGGATGCCAGCGCCAAAAGTATTAGGAGATCCCACTACAGCACAGCGCAGTGGGATGCCATCATCTACGACGAACTCGCAGCGCGGCGCCCAGTGCTCTACAGCGGACGTAGCAGCAGCGTCGGCCATCAGTTCGTGGTCGATGGGTTCGACGGGCAAGGCCGCTTCCACATTAATTGGGGATGGGACGGCGGCAGCGACGGCTACTTTCTGCTCAATCTGTGCGACCCCGACTCGAAGGGCACCGGCGGCGGCACGGGCAGTGACGGATTTAGCAGCGCTCAGAGTGCCATGGTGGGGGTGCAGCCCTCGAAGGGCACACCGCTCTCGGCCTACGACCGGCTAACGGCAACCCAGCTGAAAACAACAACTTTAATGTTGGGACGCAGCAATGCGGCCCAAAACTTCATGGCGAATGTTTACTATAGTGTTTGCAACACTAATTCCATTGGCAACACGTTCGACCTGGGCCTGGGCCTCTTCAACGAAGGCGGAGAGCTCCTGACGACTCTATGGAAAATCTCCAACCGCACCTTTTCCTCAGCGTATGCTTACTACTGGCCCAGTCTCAATTTAAACTTCGGCGCCAACCTGCCCGACGGCAACTATACCATTGTGCCCATCTCGCGCAAGGCGGGCGAGAGCGAGTGGCTGAAGGATTTCGACGCCGAATTCTATAGCATGGACTGCCGCATCGAAGGCAACACGCTCTACCTGCTAAGCCACGAAACCGATGGACCCTGCCAGGTGAAAATTTTGTCCACCGAAGGACTGATGAAGGCCAACAAGCCGGTAAGGGTCAACCTTATTGCCACCAACATGGGTTCCCAACACGCCAGCGTGCTCTACCTCAAAACCAACGGCAAAGTGGTGGGCCAGGGAACGGCCTATTTTGAAAATGGCGAAAGCCAGAACCTCACCCTCAGTTTCACACCGTCTTCAGCCGGCACCTACGTGCTCGACGTGGTGGGCAACTACGATGCCAGCACCGTGCTGGCATCGACTACCATAGAAATAGGCGAACCCACGGCCATTGACCTTACATTCAATGGCAACACCATCAAAAACCGCGACGGCAACAACATCATTGGTACCGACTACCACATCACCTATAGCCTCACGGCCAACCAGGAGTTTGCCGACAATCTATACTTTTACCTCTTCATTTACAAAAACGACGGAAAGGCCACACTGGTGAACTCACAAACAAAGGAATTGCACATTCCCGCCGGCGAAACGGCAGAAATATCGTTCAGCGTGGCCAACTGTGAGGTGGGCTATCGACATAGCGCCGCCCTATACACCTACTCCAGCTTTTTCAACCTGATAGAGCAATCGGAGTGGCTCTACATACAGCCCTACCCCGACGGAATAGGAACCATCACAACTCTACCTGCCAAGGCCGGGCAGCGCGTCGTAGGCATCGACGGACGAGCCGTGAAACCCGGCACAACGCTCCGACCAGGCGTCTATATCATCGACGGAAAGAAACGAATCATTAAATAAAGACAACTACATAGAGAAAAAATGAAAGTAATCGACCTGAGCCAGAAAAACACGCTCATAAATTGCTACATGGCGCAGCTGCGCGACAAGGACTATCAGCAAAACCGCACGCTATTTCGCGAAAACATGAAACGCATAGGGCAAGCCATGGCCTACGAGCTGAGCCACACGCTCGACTACTCGGAAAAAACCGTGGAGACCCCCCTCGGCACCAAGATGGTGCCCACCTACGACGACCACATTGTGGTGGGCACCGTGCTCCGCGCCGGCCTGGCCTTTCAGGAAGGCTTCACCAGTGTGTTCGACGGCGCCGACGCGGCCTTTGTGGCCGCCTTCCGCGAAGAAGGCACCAAAGAAAACATGAAAATCCACCTGGAATACATGGCCGCGCCCCGGCTCGACGGCGCCACACTGCTGCTTGTCGATCCCATGCTGGCCACGGGCGGAAGCCTGGAAATAGCCCTCAAAGCCTTTCTGAATGCCGGCATGCCCCGCAAACTGCACATCTGCGTGGTTATTGCTGCCCAAGAGGGTGTGGAACACCTCAAGCAGTGCTTCCCCGACGACGACGTAACCCTATGGGCAGCCGCCATCGACCCCACACTCAACGACATGGCCTACATAGTGCCCGGACTGGGCGATGCCGGCGACCTGAGCTTCGGACCCAAAATCCCATCGAAAGAACTTTGACACTTCACACATAATATAATGCACAGAATCTTATTGTTCCTCGGCAGCCTGGCCTTATCACTGCCCACAATGGCCACCCTGCCCGACAGCCTGCGTCTAACCACAGACCCCCCGGGAGTGGAACTTGGCAACCGCGCCAAACTCACACTCAACGGATATGCACAGACACACTACGAACTCTCCAACATCGGCCGCGACAACGAAACCAACGACTTCCAGGTGAAACGCGTCATGCTCATTGGCAATGCCGCCGTGGGCAAACACCTGAGGGCCATGGTGATGCTCGACGTGGCCGCATCAAGAGCCGACCGCCGACTGCACGAATACTTCATGCAGTGGAACTTCTGCGACGAGCTGAAGCTGCGCATAGGGCAATATAAACAGCCCTTTATGCTCGAAAACATCTACATACCCACCATCCTCGGAGCACTCAACATGACCGAAGGCACACGCTACATGGCCGGCATCTATGGCGACCCGCTTCAGACCGGCATGGTGGGGCGCGACCTGGGCCTGATGCTCACCGGCGAAGCCCTGCCACAAAAAGACGGACGCCGACTGCTGGCCTATAGCCTGGGAATATTCAACGGAGCCGGACTCAACCAGCGCGACAACAACAGGGCTAAAGACGTGATCGGCATGGTGCAAGTCTTTCCCATCAAAGGTTTACAACTCACAACGTCTTTCATCCTGGGCCGGGGACACGCACTCAGCTCCTCGCCCTATGGCGACGTGGCAGCAGGCCAAAACTATCGGCGCCATCGCTGGAGCATGGGCGGAGAGTGGAAAGACAAAAGGCTCTACCTGCGCAGCGAATACACCCTGGGATGGAACGCCAACGTCAAGAGCCGCGCCTTCTATGCCGAAGCATGGTACACCCTCCTGCCAAAGCTCGACATCGTGGCAAACTACGACCACCTGAACCGCCACACTGGCCTCGGCAAGGACGAACGCCAGGCATTGCCCACACACACTATTAGCCACAACTACACCATTGGCGCCCAATTCTGGATATGGCGACAATGCCGCGTGGCCACGCAGTTCGTCTATGGGCATCGCGACGTGGGGCCCGATTCGCGCGAATGGATCACGCAATTTCAGTTTGCCTTCTAACCAAAACCATACGCACCCATCAGCATGAACACCATATTCATCGTACTCCCCATACTCACCCTGCTCATGTTCGACCTCGGACTGGCCCTGCGCCCCTCCGACTTCAAACTCATAGCCCAGCGGCCACTGCCCGTAGCAGCCGGACTCATCGGACAAATCATCGTGCTCCCCATCGTGGCCTGGCTCGTGGCCCGCGGGTTCCACCTGGCTCCACTCTTTTTCGTGGGAATGATGCTCATAGCCTGCAGCCCCGGCGGCAGCTCGAGCAACGTGTTTTCCATGCTCGCCGGTGGCGATGTGGCCCTCTCGGTCACCCTCACGGCCTGCAGCAGTCTCATCACACTTTTCACCGTACCCGCGGTCATGGCATGGGTCACCACCAGCCTTGGCACCGGCACCGAGGTAAACCTGCCCGTGGGCAATCTGCTCATGCAAAACCTGGTGCTCATGGCACTGCCCATTGCGCTGGGGTTATGGCTCGCCGCAAGCCGGCCGCAGATGGCAGCCAAAATACATGCCATACTCAAGCGCGCCGCCTTTCCAGCCCTCATTCTGCTGGCCACCGTTTTTTTTGTGCAACACCGCGAAACCATTGTGCGCGAATTTCCCACTCTCGGGCTCTCCACCACCGTGCTCCTTTGCCTCTCCATGGCTGGCGGCGCCGGCCTCTCGTGGCTCTTCAAGTTGCGCCACAACGAGCAACGCACCATCATCATCGAAGTGGGCATGCAAAATGCCGCACAAGCCATCACCGTGGCCTGCAGTCCGCTTGTGTTCAACAACGAAATCATTGCCATACCAGCCATCATCTATGCCCTGATGATGAACGTGGTGCTACTCACCTACGTAGCCATCGTGAAACGTCAGAAAAAAGCATCCTGAAAAGGTTGGGAAACGCACTGAAGAACTGTTAAATTTTATTTTTCCAAAAAAATTCACTTCGCCAGTGGCTTCTCAGGCTGGCGAAGTGTTTTTTATAAAGCAGGCGCAGAAACTATCGGCTCGATAGTTTAAAGAGTTGGCTCGACAGTTTCGTCTGTCGAGCCAACTCTTTTTTTCTTCCAATTCTTTCGGAACGGTGTGCTGCTAAGAAAAGGAAAGGAGGAGTTAGTCTTGCACCTTGAGCACTTCGACTTTGAAAATCAGGGTGGCGAAGGGCGGAATGTTTTGATTGCCGCGTTCGCCGTAGGCCAGGTTGTAGGGTATGTAGAGTTCCCACTCCGAGCCTTCGGGCATCATGGTGAGGGCTTCGGTCCATCCCTTGATTACTTGCTTGGGCGAGAAAGAGGCGGGTTTGCCGCGCTTATAGCTGGAGTCGAACACGGTGCCGTCGATGAGGCGGCCTTCGTAGTTCACCTCGACTTTGTTGCTGTCGGCAGCCACTCGGCCTGCTCCCTGACGGATTATGCGATATTGCAATCCGCTGGGCATCACCTTCACGTCGGGGTTCTCTGCCTTGTTGCGCGAGAGCCAGAGCATGTTTTCTGAGCGCATCACTTCTTGGCGATACTTCATTTGGCGGTCGGCCAGCTCACGGGCTTTATCGGCCGACATGGTGGCCTGACGCTGCATGGCTGCCGTGAGGGCTTGCACATAGGTTTTCTCGTCGAGATAGCCGCTGTCTTCCTTGCCCGAGGCCTGTTTGTTGAGGGCGGGCACCACTCGCGTGCGGTTTTGCTCAGCAATTTCGAGCCCCATGGCATAGGCTTTTTGGCGCTTGATGTTCACTTCGTTGTAGGGTTCGTTCAGTCCGCGCAGGAATTCGGCCATATAGGCGGTGTCTACGCCTTGGCTTACGATGTATTCGCGCAGGCTTTCGCTCTGGGCCACACCGATGGCATAGCTAAACGAGTCGGCCGGTACGGGCGTCACATTGACGGCTACGGGTTGCACTTTCATGGCCGGAGTGGTCTTGGCTGCCTTCGCGGCTTTTTTCTTCTGAGCCATGGCGCCGGTCGAAACGCAGGCGGCCAAGGCTATAATGAGGCATGTTTTGAGTTGCATAGTGTGTAATGAAGTTTCTTTAAATATTATATTAAGGTGTATTTTCCTCGGGTTGCTATTTTTCTATGCCCAAGAGCTCTATCTTAAAAATGAGGGTGGCATAGGGCGGAATGTCGGGCATCTGTCCCAACGCGCCGTAGCCTTGCTGCCAGGGGATGTAGATTTCCCACTGCGAGCCTACGGGCATTTTCGAAATGCTGTTTTGCCAGCCTTTAATGACGTTGGGCAGTGCAAAGGTGGCTTCTTTCTGGCGCTGATAGCTTGAGTCGAAGATGGTGCCGTTCGTGAGACGGCCTTCGTAGTGGACTCTCACTGTGGCCACAGGGTTGGGCACCTCGCCCGTGCCGGCCTTCAGCTCTTTGTAATAGATGCCGCCTGGCAGGGCTGCTACGCTGTCCTTCTTGGCGATGGCCGCCATAAAGTCGTCGGCAGCCTTGCGCTCGGCCGCATATTTCACGGCAAAGGTGCGCTCGGCTATGATGTGGATCAGACTGTCGGCCAGGCTGAAGGCCATAGCCTGGTCTACGGGTTTTCCCTGATGGTTTATGCACACTGTGCCGCGCCCGTAGTCGGCAAATCCGGCCATGAAGTTTTCGCTGCTCAGGTGCTCATTCTCGCCAAATTCGAGCATTTGCTCCACGCGATAGAGGCTACGCTGCTGGGCTTGGTCGCCCACGTTTACTCCCATGTTGAAAGCCTGATCTTCGGGGTTGGCCGCTTCGTTGAGATGGGCCTTGTGCCCCTTTTCGATGCCTGCCCAAACGCCTTCGAGGAACTTTTCTTTCTGACTGTCGTCGAGCCCCTGGCTCTTCAGGAATTCGCTCATTTGGGCAGAGTCGGTAGAGAAGGTGATGCCCATGATGTAGCTGAGCGTATCGATGTCGGAAGAAAGATGAGCCTTGGGCACACTCTTGCCACATGAGGCAAGAAGCATGGCCAAGGCTGCAATGATGAGGGTATGTCGCATAACGAACTTACTTGAGGGCTACGAGTTCTACGGTGAATACGAGGGCTGAATAGGGGGGAATCTGTCCGTTGCCCTTTATGCCGTAGCCCATGTTGTAGGGGATGTAGATTTCCCACTGCGAGCCTACGGGCATCTTCACCAGGGCCGTGCTCCATCCCTTGATGATGCTCTGCAGGTTGAAGTCGCGGGTGGTGTCGCCGCTTGAGTCGAACACGGTGCCGTCCATGAGCCGGCCTTCATACTTCACGGTGACGGTTGAGGTGGGTGTGGGCAGGTCGCCGTTGCCTTCCTTAATCACTTTGTAGTATACACCCTCGCCGGCGGGCTTCACGTCGCTGCGCTTTCCGATTTCGGTCATGAACGAATCGCTGGCCACTTGGAGGTTGGCATATTGCTTGGCATAGACCTCGTCGGAGAGCTTTTCAATCATTTGTGAAGCCAGCTCGCGAGCCTTTTCCTGGTCTACGAGCACGGTGTCGATCTTCAGAGCCGTCTTGTTGTGCATGAGGGCAGCGAAACCCGAGAGGAAGTTCTTCACGCTGAGCTCCTTGGTGGAGTCTTCGCCAAAGATTTGGCGCTGAATGCCGGCAAATGTCTGCATCTTGGTTTGCAAACCGGCCTGCACACCATTGAAATAGGCCATTTTCTTCTTGTCGTCGCCGGCCAGCATGCCATCGCGCATTCCCTTGAGGAATTCTTCCTGATAGGCGCTGTCGCTACCGATTTGAGTGAGATAGGCACTGAGCTGATCGGCAGGCGACATGGCCATACCAATGAGATAGCTCAAGGTGTCGACTTGGGTGCGCAGGTTAGCCTTAGGCGCACCATTGTTGCATGATGTCAGCAATGTCGAGGCGGCAATGGCCGACATGAGAATGATTTTTTTCATTAACGATTAATTTTTTGATTTTTATTTGAATTATCTTTTTTCAAAAAAATTAGAGCACCTCAAGCAGTTCCACATCGAAGATGAGGGCTGCAAATGGCGGGATGCTGGCTCCCGCGCCGCGCTCGCCATAGGCCAGGTTGAAAGGTATGAAGAAACGGAACTTCGAACCCTCGCCCATGAGCTGAAGGCCTTCGGTCCAACCCTGGATAACTCCATTGAGGGGGAACACGGCAGGCTCGCCACGGCGATAGCTTGAGTCGAACACGGTGCCGTCGATGAGGCGGCCTTCATAGTGGCAGCGCACACGGTCGGTAGCCTTCGGATGGCGTCCCAGGCCCGTTTCGAGCACAGTATATTGCAATCCACTGTCTGTCACCTTCACGCCTTCCACCTTGGCATTCTTGGCCAGAAATTCCTCGCCGGCAATGCGCACAGCCTTGCCAGCCTCGGCGGCTGCGGCCTGCTGCTCGTTCTGAAATTTGGTGATAATGGCCTGAGCCTCGGCGCCGGTCATGGCAGGCTGCTTGCCGCCAAGCACATCTGAAACGGCCTGGGCAAAGTCGGTGGGCTGAAAATCTTTAATCCCCATCTCGGCAAACTGTCCACCAATGAGCATACCGAGGGCATAACTGAGTTTATTCATTGTTTATAAGTATATTTTTTAATTACTGCAAAAATAATACAAAACCTATCGGGCAGCAAAATTACAACATTTTTCAGTAACTTTGCTGCGACACATCAAGTTTTAAGTTTTGAAATGAAAAAGTTGGTAATTTTAACAGGCGCCGGCATGAGTGCCGAAAGCGGTTTTTCCACCTTTCGCGACAAAGGCGGCCTATGGGAGGAACACTCCGTGGAAGAGGTGGCCACACCCGAGGGTTGGGAGGCCAATCCCCACTTAGTAACCGACTTCTATAACTCGCTGCGCCGCGGACTGGCCGAAGCCCGCCCCAATCAGGGCCACTACGACGTGGCTGCCCTCGAGCAATGGTTCGACGTCACGGTGATTACGCAAAACGTGGACGACCTTCACGAACGGGCCGGCTCGTCAAAGGTTATCCATCTGCATGGCGAGCTCACAAAGGTTTGCTCCTCGCGCAACCCCAACGACCCGCGCTACATCCGCACTCTCGGTCCCGACGAAACCGAAGTGCCCCATGGCGCGCTGGCCGGCGATGGGTCGGCCCTCAGGCCATGGATTGTGTGGTTTGGAGAACCCGTGCCCAACATTGAAGCTGCTGCAGCCGAAACAAGCCAGGCCGACATATTCGTCATCATAGGCTCATCGCTGGCCGTCTATCCGGCCGCCGGCCTTATTGGATACACCCAGCCCGGCACACCCTGCTTCCTCATCGACCCCAAGGAAGTACAGGTGCCCTACGGCATGAAGGTCGACGTTATTCAGCAACCTGCCTCAAAAGGAGTGGCTACACTCACCGAAAAACTCATGAAAATGCGCTAAATACACCTATAAAACTGCAAAAAACATACACACACTCATGGGACATCACCATCATTCTCACGAACACCACCATCATCATCACATGGAGAAACTGCAGTCGCTGAACACGATTTTCGTGGTCTGCATTGCCGTAAACCTGCTCTTTGTAGTTATTGAAGCCGGTATTGGCTTCTTTGCCAATTCGCTCTCGCTGCTGAGCGATGCGGGCCACAACCTGAGCGACGTGTTCAGCCTCCTGCTTGTGCTCATTGCCTTCCGCCTGGCAAAGATTCATCCTAATGCAAACTACACGTTTGGCTACAAAAAGTCGACCGTGCTCATTTCGCTGCTCAATGCCATCATTTTGCTCGTTGCCGTTGTGCTCATTGTGGTGGAAAGCATCTATAAGTTTCAAAACCCCACGAGTGTGGACGGCGCCACCATTTCGTGGACGGCCGGCATTGGCATCATCATCAACGGGCTCACTGCCGTGATGCTCATGCGCAGCCAAAAGACCGACCTCAACGTGAGAGGCGCCTATCTCCACATGGTAGCCGACACGCTGGTGAGTGTGGGTGTGGTGGTGAGCGGTCTCGTCATTTCGCTGACAGGTTGGTATGTAGTCGACCCCATTGTGAGCCTCGTCATCGCCGTCGTTATTCTTGTTTCAACCTGGCGCCTGCTCTCCGACAGCCTGCGCCTTTCGCTCGACGGCATGCCCGAAGGCATCTCGCTCGAGCAGGCTACTGACCTGCTGCGTAATCACGAGAATGTGGTAGACGTGCACCATGTTCACATATGGGCCATCAGCACCACCGACAATGCTCTCACAGCCCACGTGGTTGTGGACAGCATCGAAGCTATGGAGGCTACTAAAAAAGACCTTAAGCAGGCTCTGCGCCAGATGGGAATAGGACACAGCACGCTTGAGTTTGAAACCACGTCTGCCCATTGTGCCGACGAGGCATGCAGCGACTGACACCGGATTTGGGATTCAACGGTGACCAAAAGGGAAAAGGGGGCTGCGCAGTGTTGCGCAGCCCCCCTTTTTTGCCTAAATTGCGAAACAGGATTGCAACTCTTAGAAGATTCGACCGCAAATTCTCAGACTTAGCACCGGATAGACCGTAATTTTCGACATGGTTTTGAAGAAACCTCCGTCGTTGCCTTCCACGTGCTTCTTTTCGAGCCGGCGGTCGCCATCGTCGTTGCTCAGGTATACCTTCGGCGTGCCCCAGAACTGCACACCGGCGTCGAACATTACGCTGACGCGCTTCTTAGGTACGGCCCTTCCGAAACCGAGTCCCAAATAAGGCTTAAAGCCTGCCGTCTTGATATAGGCATTCACATTGCCCTGCGAATTGGGGGTGAAGATATAGTCGCCCATTTTCAGGCCGATGGGGTCGAAGGGACCGGGAGCCCCTGCCGGAAGCACTCCTGCTGCCAAATCAGCATTATAGAGGGCGATGTCTCTGTTTGCCTGGTTCACTCCGAGGAGTACTCCGTCTTCCTTGTTGTAGGCCTTGACTACCTTCGACGAACCGATGTAGAAACCAGTTGTCAGGTGGAACGAGGAGCGCTTGAAAGGATAAACGTCGATGAGGAACTTGAAGTCGCCCACGTTGGTCTTTCCTTCCACCTTCACCTTGTCGGTAGGTATGTTGTAGGTTTGCCCATATTGATTAATAACCTCGGCAGGCACGAGGCCCGATACGTGTACGTTAGTTTTATACTTGAAGTTGGGCAGCAAGGTGAATCCGACACGTGTCTGCACATAGTCTCCGATGGGGGCTGCCACATCGAGTCCCCAGCCCGTGGAGCCCACGGTAAGACCTACCGAGAGATGATTGAACAGGTTTTTGTCTTCATTTTGAGCCTGCATAGGCAGCGAAAGCAGCATACCTGCCGCCAGCGCGAGAATAGAAAATCTTTTCATATCAATAAAATGTTTAGGAGTGATCAAAATTCGTTCTAAGCTTTCGGACAAACCTAATGCCTAATGTAGGTGGCAAATATAAGTATTTTGCTTTCAACTGACAACAAAAACACAAAAAAAGTTAAAATATTTATGTCTTATGCCAAAAACGGAGCTTGCCGGGCAGGCTGAGGGGCGCTTTTGCGGGGAGTTTTACTTTTTATTGCGCATATTTTTCTACCTTTGCGGCCATAAAAGCAAAAAAAAGGACGCAGCAAGCATGGCCTCTATGCTCCCTCTCTTGCCTTTTCCCTTTATTCTCATTCATTCTTATGACTTCGCAAATCATTCAATGGGTGCTCGAAAACCTGAACTACTGGGTTGTCACCCTCTTCATGGCCATTGAGAGTTCGTTCATCCCCTTTCCCTCTGAGGTGGTGGTGCCTCCGGCCGCATGGCTGGCCATGGCCGGCGACTCGATGAACATTTTTCTGGTGGTAGTGGCGGCCACGCTGGGTGCCGACATTGGCGCACTTGTAAACTACTTTCTGGCCCGCTGGCTTGGGCGCCCCATCGTGTATAAGTTTGCCAACAGCAGACTGGGCCACATGTGTCTTATCGACGCCCAGAAGGTGGAGCATGCCGAGCAATACTTTTTGCAGCACGGAGCTGCAAGCACATTTTTCGGCCGACTGATTCCCGCCGTCAGACAGCTCATTTCTATTCCTGCCGGACTGGCCGGAATGAAGCTGGGCCCTTTCTTGCTCTACACCACACTGGGCGCTGGGTTCTGGAACAGCATTCTGGCTGCCATCGGATTTGGCATCTATCAATGGACCCCTTTGAAAACCACGGCCGACGTGTCGGACCTCGCCACGAAATACAGTCACGAAATTGGCTATGCCATCTTGGCCTTAGCAGCGCTGGCACTGGCCTATATTATCTATAAAGGATGGTCAAAAAAGTAGCCACACCCAGCACTTCGCTTCTCCGCATGCTGCAGGCACTGTGCCTGCTGGCTGCCATGTGCATGGCGCCAGCCCCGGCCAGTGCCACACTGCCCGATACGGCCGGAGTGAGAACGCGCACCTTGCTCTTTGGAGCAGGAAGCCAAAACGTGCTCGAAACCTATCTCTCGCCACTCGAATACACCGGAGTATCGACAAGCCAGATGCAGATGACGGAACGTCGCATGCCCCAACGGCTCGCAAACTGGCTCACAAACTGGTATCTGCTCATCACCATGGGCTTCGACGGCAGCATACTCCACTCGCCAGCCAAGAATGTCGATGCCTTCGACGGCAACGTCGCAAGCTCAGTGGCCTTTGTGCGCGGCTGGCGGCCCGCCCCCCAATGGCGCTTGGCCATAGGCCCCATGGGCGAAGCCTGCGGCGGCGCCACCTTCAACACACGCAATGGAAACAATCCCGTGCAGGCCAGGCTGAGCGCTACACTGGGACTGACCGCCCTGGGCGAATTCGACTTCGTTTGGCTGCGCCGCAAGTGGACAGCCCGTCTTCAGGCCGACGCGCCAGTGATAGGCCTCATGTTTTCGCCCAACTTCGGACAATCCTACTACGAACTGCTCGGCCTCGGACACACCGACCGCAACCTGCGCCTCACCACGCCCTTCAACGCGCCGAGCCTGCGGCTCATGGCCACCATACAGGTTCCACTGACCCGAAAACTCAACATCGTGGCCGGATACAGAGCCGACATCAGGCAAAGCCACGTGAACCATCTAAAGAGCCACCACTGGATGCACCAATTCGTGGTGGGCATATCGCGCACCATCAAAACCCTCAGCCGATGAAAAAAACACTCCTCACGCTGCTTGCCCTCGCCATGCTGCTCCACACATCGTGCATCACCGAAGACGTGGCCACCCCGACACGCGCCGGAAACTTCATGACGCTCTGGAAAATCATTGACGAACACTACTGCTTCTTCGACTACAAACAGCAGGCCTACGGGCTCGACTGGGACGAAGTGCGCCAGCGCTACGAGCCCGCCATCAGCGAGGGCATGACCAACGTGCAGCTCTTCGAAGTGCTCTCCGACATGACGGCCGAGCTGCGCGACGGACACGTGAACCTCACGGCCGCCCACAACGTGGCTCGATATGGCGAATGGTTCGACAACTACCCCATGAACTTCTCCGACTCGCTCGAGCGAAAATACCTGGGCCGGGCCAGCGAATATCGCGCCGCCTCAGGCCTTCGCTACCGCATATTGTCCGACAATGTGGGCTACCTGCGCGTGCCCTCGTTCGACGTAGAATTCGGCGACGGCAACCTGCAAGAAATGGTGCGCTACCTGGGCGGCTGCAACGCACTGATCGTCGATGTGAGAAACAACGGCGGCGGCATGCTCTCGAGCGCCGAAAAGCTGACCACCATCTTCGTGAACCAAACCACCACCGTGGGCTACATACAACACAAGACCGGGCCCGGCCACAACGACTTTTCAGCGCCACGCAAAATCGAAGTAACTCCCTTCGACGGCCTGCGCTGGCAGAAGCCCGTGTTCGTGCTCACCAACCGACGCACCTACAGCGCGGCCAACTCCTTCGTGATGTATATGAGCCAGTTGCCCGCCGTCACCATCGTGGGCGACCGCACCGGAGGCGGAGCCGGCATGCCATTTTCCTCAGAGCTGCCCAACGGATGGGGCATTCGCTTCTCGGCCTGTCCCATGCTCAACGCCAAGGGCGAGCACACAGAGTTCGGAATAGAGCCCCACGTGCACGTAGACATCAGCAGCCACGACTACAGCCGCAGCATCGACACCATCATTGAAACGGCCCGAAACATGGCCCACGACAACTGACTCCGCCCCGCCCTCAGCACACAAAACCATCGGCTCAACTCTGAAAACTGTTGAGCCAACTCGAAAAACTGTTGAGCCAACTCTTTTCATCAGCGGCCATGACTAAAATAGAAACGGCCGCCGCGTTTTCGGCCCGCGCCGACAAAGATGGAGGAGGATTATTCGCTTTTTTCGAAGAAAAAACATTCAGAAAACCCTCAAAACGAAATTATTCTTGTAATTTTGCGCTAAATTTAGCATGACTATGCGCTGACGGTTCGAAACCGCCCCAAGACAATCCCATAGCCGCGGACCCCTCCGCCAGGCAAACACCACACACAACAAAACACATCATGAAGCAACGAAGAAGGCGCAACGTGGGCTGGTTCAGCTCCATCACCTCGGGCATCAGCACTACCTTGGTGCTCATCCTGCTGGGCATCGATTTCTTTTTCGTGGCCGTGGCCCACAACTTTGGCCGCACGCTGCGCGAAAACTTTGCCGTAGAAGTGATTCTGAGCGACAGCATCACGAAAAAAGAGGCCTACACACTGCAGCAAGAACTCAGGGCGCTGCCCTGGGTGCGCTATACGAACTACGTATCCAAGGAACGAGGCACACAAGAAATGGCCGAAGCCCTGAAAGGCAGCCCCACCGAGTTTTTGGGCAGCAGCCCCATCCCCGCCGAATTCGAAGTATATCTCGAAGCCGACTATGCCCATAAAGACAGCCTGGCAAAATTCCTGCCCTACGTTTCGTCGCGACAGGGAGTGACCGACGTCACCTATCCGCGCGACGCTATGGAAGTGGTCAACTACTACCTGCCGCTCATTGGCCTCATACTGCTCATCATAGCCGCGCTGCTCTCCTTCGTCAGCTTTGCCCTGATCAACAACACCATCCGCATGAGCGTCCACTCCAAACGATTCACCATACACACCATGAAGCTTGTGGGCGCCCGCTGGGGCTACATACGCCGCCCCTTCCTGGCCAGGGCCTTCTGGGTGGGGCTCATTGCCTCGCTCATTGCCTGCGGACTGCTCTATCTGGGCATGGAACTCTTCCGACAGCAAGACGTATACCTCAGCCAACTGCTGCCCGCCCTCTACGAATGGCTCATACTGGGCGTTGTCATGGGGTGCGGACTGCTGCTCACACTGGGCTGCGCCTTTTTCTCGGTGAACAAACACCTCAGAATGAAAGGCCACAGCGTATATACAAAATAGCAAACCTTTACACAAGGAACCACAAAGCCTCACATAAACACACATATTTCCATACAATATGAAACACGAATTTGCATTCTCCAAAATCAACTTCATCCTGCTCACCATCGGCATGGTTATCGTCGTCATAGGCATGGTACTCATGTCGGGCCCAAGCTCCACGGCCACCGAGTTCAACCCCGACATTTTCAGCGCCCGCCGCATCAAGGTGGCTCCGCTCGTATGCCTTTTTGGATACCTGTTCATGATCGTGGCCATTCTCTACCACAAAAAAGACTAAACCACCACCCTGCCCAAAGAATAGCACGCCCCAATGAACACACTCGAAGCACTCATTCTAGGCATTGTGCAGGGACTCACCGAATACCTGCCCGTCAGCAGCAGCGGACACCTGGCCATAGGCTCGGCGCTGCTTGGCGTTGACGTAGACCAAAACCTCATGTTCACCGTGGCCGTACACGTGGCCACCGTCATGAGCACCCTGGTCGTTTTATGGCACGAAATATGGACCCTCCTCAAGGGCGGCATTAAGCCCCTGCAAGCTGGCCGGGGCATAGCCCGCCTCAACAGCGAGCAGCGCTATCTGCTCGCCATCGTGGTGTCGATGATACCCATCGGCATCGTGGGCGTGTTTTTCAAAGACACCGTCGAAGAAATCTTCGGCTCCGGACTGCTCATCGTGGGCATCTGCCTCATTGTCACAGCCACGCTGCTCGCCTTCTCCTACTACGCCCGGCCGCGCCAAAAGGAAGAAATCTCCCTGCGCGATGCCTTCGTCATAGGACTGGCCCAAGCCTGCGCCGTGCTGCCCGGCCTCAGCCGCAGCGGATCGACCATTGCCACAGGCCTGCTGCTGGGGAACAAAAAGAGCAACATGGCACAATTCTCCTTCCTCATGGTCATTCCGCCCATACTCGGCGAAGCCCTGCTCGATTGCATCAAAGCCATGAACGAAGGCGTTTCGGCAGCCTTCTCGGGCATTGAAACCCTGCCCTTGTGCGCCGGGTTCTTGGCCGCTTTCTTCTCGGGAATCGTGGCCTGCAAGTGGATGATAGCCATCGTGCGCCGCGGCAAGCTCATCTACTTCGCCATCTACTGCCTGGCAGCCGGGCTGCTCACCCTCGCCCTGTCGTAATCCTCGCCCCGACTCGCCCATGAATTTTCTCGCCGGACAAATACTTGTCTTCGACAAACCCTATCGCATGACGTCGTTTCAGCTGGTGAAACACGTGCGCTGGCTACTCACCCGCCGCATGGGCATCAAGCGCCTCAAGGTGGGACATGCCGGCACACTCGACCCACTGGCCACAGGCGTAGAAATCATCTGCACCGGACGCGCCACAAAGCGCATAGAAGAACTGCAGCAACACACAAAGGAATACGTGGCCGAACTCAGGCTGGGAGCCACCACGCCAAGCTACGACCTGGAACACCCCGTCGACGCCACCTTCGCCACCGAACACATCACCGAAGAAATGGTGCGCCAAGTGCTCCACACCTTCGAAGGCCCCATCATGCAAGAACCGCCACTCTTTTCGGCCTGCAACATTGACGGCCACCGGGCCTACAAGCTGGCTCGCAAAGGCAGCGACGTGCGACTACAACCCAAACCCGTACGCATTGACGAGATAGAACTGCAAGAATTCAGGCCCGACTACCTCCGCCTGCGCGTCGTATGCGGAAAAGGCACCTACATACGAGCCCTGGCACGCGACATAGGACAAGCCCTGCAGAGCGGAGCCCACCTGCTCTCGCTGCGACGTACCAGAGTGGGCGACTACCGCGTGGAAAACTGCTTCAGCACAGAGAGCTTCGAAAAATGGCTCGCACAGCAAACCATCGAAACCGAACTCGACGACTAAGAAAACAAAGCAAGAAACCAATACACCACAGATACTATATGAAACTTTCGCAATTCAAGTACAACCTTCCCCAAGAAAACATTGCGCAATATCCCGACCCCAACCGCGACGGGTGTCGCCTCATGGTGCTCCACAGCAAAACAGGCGACATAGAGCACAAGCAGTTCATCGACCTGCTCGCACGATACGATGAGCACGACCTCTTCGTGTTCAACGACACACGCGTGTTTCCCGCCAGACTCTATGCCAACAAGGAAAAAACCGGCGCGCGCATCGAAGTGTTCCTGCTGCGCGAACTCAACGAGGAATTCTTCCTGTGGGACGTCATCGTTGACCCCGCCCGCAAAATCCGCATCGGCAACAAGCTCTTCTTCGGCGAAGACGAATCGGTAGTGGCCGAAGTCATAGACAACACCACAAACCGCGGACGCACCCTGCGATTCCTCTACGAAGGCGACCACGAAGAATTCAAACGCTCGCTCTACGCCCTGGGCGAAGCACCCATTCCACGCTACCTGGGACGCGAAACCGAACCCGAAGACCTGGAACGATACCAAACCATATTCGCCCGAAACGAAGGCGCCATCACCGTACCAGCCGCTGGACTCCACTTTTCAAGACAATTCCTCAAACGCATGGAAATACGCGGCATCGACTCTGCCTTCTGCACCTTCCATTGCGGACTTGGCCACTTCCAGAGCGCCGACGTCGAAGACCTTTCAAAAAACAAAACCGACTCGGAAGACATGGTCATCGGAGCCGAATGTTGCGACGCCATCAACAAGACACGCCGCGAAGGCCACAAAGTATGTGCCATCGGAACCAGCGTCATGCGAGCCATCGAAACAGCAGTAGTGGGCACCGAGGGCACCGTGCGGCCCTACGAAGGATGGACCAATAAATTCATCTACCCACCCTACACCTTCAACGTTTGCGAATCAATGGTATGCAACTTCTACCTGCCACTCACCTCGCAGCTCATGCTCGTCACCGCTTACGGAGGATACGACAACGTGATGCACGCCTACGAAGTGGCAGTCAAAGAAGGCTATAAATTCGGCCCCTACGGCGATGCCATGCTCGTGGTAGAATAAAAACACATTCTTTCATATATTCACATAAGAGAGGGATAGCACACACGCACCATCCCTCTCTTATTGTTGTTTACATACCTATCAAACAAAAAAAACGACGGTTTCATCGCACAAATCCATGCACAATCCATAAATTTGCAACATGATGAACACAAAAACCGAAACCCTGCTCCTTGCTCTGGGCTCAAACCTGGGGCAGCGCGAAGAAAACATAAAAAGCGCCGTCGACATGCTGCGCCAAGCCCATGGGATGGAACTTATAAAGGTATCTGAAAACTATAAAACCAGCCCCATCGACTTCAGTTCCGACAACGAATTTCTGAACGCAGCCGCCCTGTTCCGCACAAATCTCGAACCACACCAAGTGCTGAGCCTCACACAACACATTGAGACGCAGCTTGGCCGCCGGCAAAAGAGCAAAGCAGGCATCCACTACGACCGCACCATCGACATCGACATCATAGACCAGGGACAACGCATCATCGACACCCCCACCCTCATCCTGCCCCATCCAAGGGCTCACTTGCGCCGCTTTGTGCTTCAACCGCTTTGCGACATTTGCCCAAACCACAAACTGCCAAACCAATCACATACCATCCTTGAACTGCTCACTATGCTCAACACACAATTCAAAATCGAAAAAATTACCCATTTCACCGAAGATGTTGCGGCAGCCCTGGCGCAACTCATGCCCCAGCTCAGTTCTTCGCCTTTCGAGCTCGAACGCCTCGGGCGCGTCATCGAAAGCCCCCAGTCAGCGCTCTACATAATACGCGACGAAACCGACACTATCTGCGGCACCATCACCCTGGCTCTCTACCCCTGCCTCAGCGGCGAGAAAGCCTGGATCGAAGACCTCGTGGTAGATAGCAAGGCACGCGGAAGAGGCTATGCCCGACAACTCGTGGCCCATGCCATAGCCGAAGCCAAAAGCATAGGGGTCAAGAAAGTGCTGCTCACCTCGCGACCTTCGCGCTCAGCGGCCAACCAACTGTATCGCAGCATGGGATTTGAGCAGCGACAAACCAATGTGTATCAAATGATTACGGACAATAATTCATAGGTTCTCCATTTTTTTGGGAAAACCCATCACAAGAACAAAACCCAGGCGAAATTAAACGACAGGCATTCAACCTGGGTTCATGAAGAGTTCTCTATGGCTGTTTCGAGTCATACCAGTTGTCGATAATACTGGTCAGACGGTCGAGATTATAGAATTGCGAATAATCCGGCCCGCCGGTTTCCGACGTACCCACAGGTATGGTCACGTTGGGTTCCACGCCACCGTCGATGTTCTGCAACTGCTTGTTGGTGAGCCGTCCGCGATACGACGAAATCTGATATTGCATTCCGTCGGGCGTACAAAAGTTCTGCACTGCACAGCTGCCACCACCCGTTCGCTCGCCTATGATGAGATATCCCATGTCCTTCATGAGGGAGGGCAGCAGATTGCCACACGAGAAAGCCTGGCTGCTGGTGAGCAAGGCCACACGCAAATCGTAGTTCACTTCGGCGTCGCGGGCATCTATTTGTCCGTCGAAATTGCGGTCCATCGCGTAGAAAATCTGCTGGTGCTGGTGGGTTAGCGTATTGTCGCTGTAGAACATAGCCTGGTTGCCAATGAGCGACGTAATGGCCATCACTGCATCGAGCGAGCCTCCGCTGTTGCAGGTAAGGTCGATCACCAGGTTCTTCACTTCCGGGTCGGCCACGGCACGCCTCAAGGCATCTACCACCACCACGATGTCGCCCTTGTTCTGCATGTTGACGGCAGGCAACCCGGTGCGTCCGGCATAGTAGTCGGTCCAGCCTGTTATGTCAATGGGAGCAAACTGGTCGTAGAGACAAATGGCCGTCTTGCCCTTTTTGCGATAAAAATCGTCGCCCTCGGGCAACGCCATCATGCGCTGGCTTTCGATATTCGTGGAAACATCGCCTTTATCGCGTTCTTTGTCAATGAAGTCCACCATGAGCTCGGTTACTGCCGGATAGGCCGTTTTGGCAGAAGACATCAGCTGTTTCACACCAGCGGAGATATTCTCATTATCACTGAATTCCATCAAGATGGGCGAACCAATCAGGGTGTGTCCGCCATCGTCCATCCATGCCTGCAGTCCGCTCATGCCCAGCATCACTTCGCCCAGGTCGGTCGACTTCAGCAGGCGTTTCAGCATCGGGCCGTCCTTAATGGCATCGAGCGCGGCGTCGAGCCCGACGGTCTGTATGCCGTTTTCCAATGGTGCACGTCCGGGCATGCCGTAGAAATTGTCGATGACGAAACAAAGCTCTCCGTAGCTATAGGCAGCCTGCTGCGGCGTGCGAGTCTTGTTTTCAAAAATCTGCAGCACAAAGTCGGGGTCAACATCGGCTATGCTGCTATTGTTGTTGTCGGTAATGATGAAGATGCGCTCGCCATTAAAGGCAGCCACGTGATAGTAGAGGTCGCTGTAGAGGTCGGAGAGCGTGGCAAAGGGCATGTAGACGTCCTGTCCGTTGCCGCGCAGGTCGATGCCGTACTTCTTAAAGTCGAAACTGACAGTAGTCGTTGCGGGGTCGAGCTGCATGTGGTCGAATCGCAGGTAGGGCGCTCCGTCGTAGTAGACATTGGCCATGCCGGGCGACAGCAGGTCCATCAGATTGGTGAAGGCCATAAAGTCGGCGCTGCTAAAGGTCTCGTTTTTCGTGTCTACCGTAGCCGTTGCTTTGCCGTTATCCAACAGGTAGATGCCTTCGGCCTTCTGTTCCACACTCATCTTGCTTCCGGGCAGCATCATCTTCTGGAATTCGGCTGCCGAGATATAGGCCACGCCAGGCAGGTCGTCGAAGAACACCAGGCTGACCGTCCCTCCCTGTTCGCCGCCACGGCTGACGGGCACCTGCTTCGCAGTGGCCCCATTGGGCAGAGGGGGCTGCGGATAGTCATCTTGATGGTCCAACGTGTCGCGACACGACACAAATATGAGCATAAGCACTGCCATCCAGATAGCAGGCGAGAGTTTACCGATGTTCATTGCTTTCGTCTTATTCTGATTTAATAATAAGTTATGGTAGCCGCAAAAGTACGAATAAACGGGTGAAGCACAAAAGGAAAGCAACTTTTCTTTTCATTACCAGGGCGATAAGTTTCGGAGGACAATCCATAAATTCTCAAAAAAAATAATAGAATTTATAGAGGGGAATTTTTTTATTATTATATTTGCCGCCGAGGGGGAATTGCCTCTTATCACATTATTATTGTGGCAAAAAGATTTACATTTACAACACGCAAAAAGGAGGAGTAAGTTAATGATACCATTCACACTGGAAGAAAAACAATCGTTCGACGGCTTCACCGTGCTCTATCGCATTAAGGAAGGCCTGTATAACGACACCTACAGGGTGGAGAACGAGGAAGGAACGTCATTTTTCATGAAAGTTTTCGACCCCGAAAATCCCAGTTGCCCTAAAAGCGACGGGATGGTGGCCGAAATACTGACATGCCGCCGCATTAAGCACGAGAACATTATTTCCTATCGTGCCGACGGCACCTTTGAGCACAGCGGCAAGCAATATCCCTATCTCATCACTGACTACTTTGCCGGAGAGTTGCTGGCCGACCGCCTGAACCGCCTGGGCAAGCTTCCCCTGAGCGAAGCCATGGACTACACCAAAGGCCTCGTTTGCGGCCTGAGAGTTCTCCATGCCAACGGCTTGGCCCACAACGACGTGACACCACGAAACATTATGCTGCAAGAAGTGGGCGAGGCCAATACGAAAACCACGGTGGTGAAGCTCATCGACATGGCCCACACCGCACAATTCTGCGACTCGGCACCTCCCTTTCCCACTAGCGACCTCGACCCGTTTTTCCGCGCTTCCGAAACACTCAACGGACGCTTTAACAACAAGTCCGACGTCTATGCTGCGGCCGCCGTGCTCTACAGTATGCTCACCGGCAACGCCCCCTGGAGCTTCGATACCGCAGGAATGGAGCGTAGCGCCATCATGATGAAGCTCAAAATGCGCCAGATGAAAGACCCCGACATGAGCGCCATCGAGGAAAACTCATTCAACTCCATAAAGTCCACCATCCTGGCCGCACTGAAGACGCCAAACGACGAGCGGTTCGACATTGACGACTTTGAAAAAGCCCTTCAAGGCGAAATAGACATTCCGGCACCCCACAAGGATGAAGGCTCCGAGCAGGGCACGCTGTTTCAGCAGGGCACCCCGCCCCAAGCCGCTCCGCCCCAGACCAACGAAGGAGACCCTGTTTTCTTGGCCGAAATCAAGCGAGGCGGTGGCAACGGATTTAAGGACATTGCCGGCATGGAAGAACTCAAAACCATGCTGCAGCAGAAGGTGATTTTCGTGCTCACCGACCGCGAGCGGGCCGAGCGCTACAAGCTCATTCCCCCCAACGGCATGCTGCTCTATGGCCCTCCGGGATGCGGCAAGACATTTTTTGCCGAAAAGTTTGCCGAAGAAACGGGATTCAACTTCGTTTTAGTAAAAGCATCCGACCTGGGCAGCACCTTTGTTCACGGTTCGCAGAAAATCATTGCCGACCTCTTTAAAAAAGCCGAGCAAAGCGCCCCCATCGTGATATGCTTCGACGAATTCGACGCCTTGGTGCCCAACCGCAGCGACATATCGAACACGAGCGTGTCGGGCGAAGTAAACGAATTCTTGTCGCAACTCAACAATTGCGGCAAGCGACAGATTTTTGTAGTGGCCACCTCGAACCGCCCCGACAAAATAGACCCCGCCGTGTTGCGCACTGGCCGCATCGACAAGCTGGTGTATGTGCCACTGCCCGACCACGCCGCCCGACGCGAAATGTTTAAGCTCCACATGAAGGGGCGCCCTGCCAGCGAAGACATTGACTACGACCGGCTGGCCGACCTCACCGACAAATACATTTCGAGCGACATAGCCTACATTGTGAACGACGCAGCCATGACGGCGGCCTTCCTGGGCGAGCCCGTCACCATGCAACGCCTTGTCGATGCCGTGGGAGCCACCCGCTCGTCGCTCACACAAAGCACCATCAACGAATACGAAAACCTGCGCTCACGACTCGAAGGCATCAGCCGCCAGAACGACAGCGAACGCCGACGCGTAGGCTTCGTATGAAACCACTCTGAAATCCACACAACTCACATTACAAACCTCTAAACAATTTACAATTATGGCATTAATCGACCAAGTAATGCAGTATTTGCAGAGCCAAGGACTGCAGCCCACAGCACAAAACTGGGGTATTGACTTTAAGTATCAGATGCGCAACTTCACCGTGCTGAAGGACGACAACGACGATCAGTTCTTCCAACTGTGCATGCCCGGCATCTTCGACGTAACCGAAGACAATTTGGCTGCATCGCTCATTGCCTGCAATACCATCAACAACACCAAGAAGGTGGTGAAAGCCGTTAATAACGAAGGCAAAATATGGCTTTGCTACGAGGTGCTCGTTGACAGCACACCGGAATGGGGCGAATTCATCCCCCGCGCTCTCGGCATGCTCCTTGGAGCACAGGAAGCTTTCTACAAGGAAGTTGAAAAGTAAGACAGCATCCTGAGAAAAGAACTTTTAGAAACCGATACTCAACTCGAAAAAGATTGAGTATCGGTTTTTTTCGTATCTTTGCTTCGAACACAATTAAGAACCCTCAAAACAAAAAACACTGCGACCATGAAAAACATCCTCATAGCCATTTCTTTGATGCTCGCCCTCGGAGCGCTCCCGGCCAGTAGCCAGACGGGCCTGAAAAGGGTTTACGACGAAAACATCGACCCCATGTCCCAAATAGACCATGCACTGGTCAAGGCCGCTGCAGAGGGCAAGTTTGTGGTGTGTCAGGTGGGAGGCAACTGGTGTCAGTGGTGCCTGCGCTTTGCCGATTTTGCAGAGCGCGACACCGCCGTTAGCAAGGTGATAGACGAAAACTTTGAACTCATCCACGTCAATTACAACCCGCGCAAAGCGAAAGAAGCGCCGCAATTGCAGCACAGCGCCACCCTGATGGAGCGGCTGGGAAACCCTGCGCGGTTTGGTTTTCCCGTATTTGTGGTCCTCGGGCAGGATGGGCAAGTCATTCACATTCAAGACTCCAGCTTTCTGGAAGAAGGCAAAGGATATGACAAAGAAAAAGTGTTGCGCTTTTTCAATAATTGGACACCTAAAGCCGTTAATAAACAATAATTAGACCATGATTAGATTCGCCACCCTCATTCTTCTCGCAGCTGCCACGGCAGTCTTGCCCATAACGGCCCAGCCGCCCAAGAAATTCACCATCCAAAAGGAAATCCCCATCACTTCGATAAAAAACCAATATCGCAGCGGCACATGCTGGTCGTTTGCCACACTGGCTTTCTTCGAGAGCGAGATACTTCGCAAGACGGGAAAGACCTACGACCTGAGTGAAATGTTCGTAGTGAACAAGGACTACATAGACTGTGCCACCCACTACGTTCGCATGCACGGCTTCAGCCAGATTTCGCAAGGCGGGTCGTGCGACGACGTGCTCGATGTAATGCGCCGCTACGGCATATGCCCTGAAAATGTCATGCCCGCTCACGGCTCGCTCCTGGGCGATTCGCTGGCCAACTTCGCCACATTTTTCTGTGAGCTGCAAGAAACCGTCAGGAGCGCGGTGAAAGAAGATGCCGAGTCCCCCATGGCCCATTGGCAAGACAGCGTGCAGGCTGTCATCGACAAATACCTGGGCCCCTGCCCTGCCTCCTTCCAACATGAGGGCAAAACATATACCCCAAAATCTTTTACAGAGAGCCTGGGGCTGAACTTCGACGACTACGTGAGCCTAACGAGTTTCACTCACCATCCTTTTGGCGAATGGTTCATGATTGAGGCTCCCTACAAGTGGCGGCTCAAGCCCAGCTACAACATTCCCATAGACCAACTCATGAGCCTGCTCGACCGCGCCCTCGATGCGGGCTACACCGTGGCCTGGGGCGGCGACGTGACCGGCGACTTCGATCGCGCCGGCCGGGCTTCGCTCCCCGATGGCATAGTGCCCACGCAAGACATGCGTCAAGAGCAATTCGACAACTGGCAGTTCACCTACGACCACGTGATGCTCATCTACGGAAAGGCCACCGACGAGCAAGGAAAGCCCTACTACATGGTGAAAAACTCATGGGGAAGGAGTAGCGATTACAAAGGAACGTGGTATATGTCGCGCGACTACATGGCGCTCAACACCACCTACATTTTCCTGAACCGCCACGCGCTGCCCCGAAAACTGAACAAATTGCTTGCGAAATGCCGTTGAAACGCACTCGCGAACTGTTAAATTTTATTTTTTCAAAAAAATTCACTTCGTCACTGGCTTCTCAGTCTGGCGAAGTGTTTTTGCCGAGCTAAAAGTCGCGAAAAGTTGACAGCGCATATCGCGCGTGCGTATCTTTGCCGTTGCCAAGGTTCTAAAGAAAAGGCACATGCCGGACAGATTCCTGATGATGACTGAGTGTGACC
>CADBQP010000007.1 GCA_902796835.1 uncultured Bacteroidales bacterium | reverse complement strand
TTTTTCTCATCAAGGCGGCTAATCACATAGTCCACCTTGGTCAGGAGTTCGCCGACTGCCTTGGGCAGCTGGTCGAACGAGAGATTGTTTGTTACGTTATCCATTGTGAAAGTGCTGCTAAAACACAGAAAATGCGACTTTGCAAACTAAACCTTGCAAAAAGTAACTAAAAAATTTGGCCGCCATAGTTTTTTATACTTCTTTTGCATGTCAATAAGCTATAACCAATCTTTTTACCTTAATCTAATAACTTTTGAATAAACACAAAGCGAGACGTTGCGAAACGCCTCGCTTTGTGTTATAAGTTATTCTTTTTGCGTCGGCCCATTCAAATTCCTCAACTCCAATTCTCACAAGCCAATGCTTAAATTCACAGATACGGCTCCCGCGGTCGTATAAACTAATGGCTGGATGGTTTAAACTATTGGCTGGATGGTTTAAACTATTGGCTGGATAGTTTAAACTATTGGCTCAATAGTTACAGCAAATGTTGCTACATCTTTACCAAGCTCAGTCGGAACATGTCCGATTGTGGATGCTCCGCAATTAAAAACCGCCCCGACAATTCGCATCAGCGCGAACATCGGGGCGGTATCGTTGGCTAGATTCGCTTAGTCGGCCATCTTTGCCTTCAGGAACTCTCTGTTCAGTCTGGCAATGTTGGCAATGGTTTCATTCTTGGGGCAAACTGCCTCGCATGCGCGAGTGTTGGTGCAGTTTCCAAATCCAAGTTCGTCCATCTTTGCGACCATGGCCTTAGCACGCTTTGCAGCTTCGGGACGTCCCTGTGGCAGCAGTGCAAACTGGCTTACCTTAGAGCTTACAAAGAGCATGGCAGAGCCGTTCTTGCAGGCTGCTACGCAAGCACCGCATCCTATGCAGGTGGCGCAGTCCATAGCTTCATCTGCATTGTCCTTAGGAATGAGAATCGCGTTGGCATCTTGCGCCTGACCAGTGCGGATTGTGGTGTATCCGCCGGCTGCCTGAATTTTATCAAAGGCTGAGCGATCAACCATGCAGTCCTTTATCACGGGGAAGGCCGCCGAACGCCAGGGCTCTACGGTGATAACATCGCCATCCTTGAAGCGACGCATGTAGAGCTGACAGGTAGTAGCACCACGTTCGGTCTTTCCGTGAGGTGTACCGTTGATGTAGAGTGAACACATGCCACAAATTCCTTCGCGGCAGTCGTGGTCGAAAGTGAAAGGCTCCTTGCCTTCGTTGATGAGCTCTTCGTTGAGAATGTCGAGCATTTCGAGGAAGCTGGTGTCATCAGGGATATTGCGCATTTCCTTTTGCTCGAAATGGCCCGCGTCCTTAGGACCGTTTTGCTTCCAATACTTTACTGTAAAAGATATATTCTTAGCCATGATATTAGTTCTTATAGTTACGCGTTTGTACCTTGATGATTTCATATTTGAGAGGCTCCTTCGAAAGTGTGGGCTTGGCATCGTCGCTGCCTTGATATTCCCAGCAACCTACGTAGAAGAAGTTCTCGTCGTCGCGCTTGGCTTCGCCCTCCTCGGTCTGATGCTCTTCGCGGAAGTGTCCGCCGCAGCTTTCCTCGCGGTGGAGTGCATCGTTGGCCACGAGCTGACCCATGAGCAGGAAGTCTTCAAGACGAAGTGCCTTCTCCAACTCTACGTTTACGCCTTCCTGAGTTCCAGGCACACGAAGGTTGGCATAGAATTCCTTGCGGAGTTCGCCAATGAGCTGCAGGCCCTTTTCAAGTCCTTCCTTGGTACGACCCATTCCCACATATTCCCACATGATGTGGCCAAGCTCTTTATGAATGCTGTCAACAGAACGATTGCCCTTGATGGCAAACAAGCGGTCGATGCGATTCTGCACGGCCTTTTCGGCCTCGTCGAACTCGGGAGTATCGGTGGAGAAACGAGGTACGGTAATTTGGTCGCTAAGATAGTTCTGGATGGTGTAGGGTAGCACGAAGTAACCATCAGCCAGGCCCTGCATGAGCGCACTGGCTCCAAGGCGGTTGGCACCGTGGTCGGAGAAGTTGCATTCGCCGATAGCAAAAAGACCGTTTATGGTGGTCATGAGTTCATAGTCAACCCAAATGCCACCCATCGTGTAGTGCACGGCGGGGAAAATCTGCATGGGAGTTTCGTACGGGCTTTCGTCTGTGATTTCCTCATACATATCGAAGAGGTTTCCGTAGCGAGCTTCAATCTCGTCACGGCCAAAGTCTTTGATAGCCTGAGAGAAGTCGAGGAACACAGCCAAACCGGTGTTGTTCACTCCGTATCCTTTGTCGCAACGTTCCTTGGCAGCGCGGCTTGCTACGTCGCGAGGCACCAGATTTCCAAAGGCGGGATAGCGGCGCTCCAGATAATAGTCGCGATCTTCCTCGGGAATATCCTTGCCTTGTATTTCGCCAGCCTGCAGGCGCTTCGCGTCTTCCAACTTTTTGGGAACCCAAATGCGGCCGTCGTTACGGAGCGACTCTGACATGAGGGTCAGCTTCGACTGCTTGTCGCCGTGAACGGGAATGCAAGTGGGGTGAATCTGAACGTAGGAAGGATTGGCAAAGAGAGCACCTTTGCGATAGGTAGCGATGGCAGCCGAGCAGTTACATCCCATTGCGTTGGTCGAAAGGAAGTAGGTGTTGCCATATCCGCCCGTGGCAATCACTACGGCGTGGGCTGCGAAACGCTCCAGCTTACCGGTGACCAGATTGCGGGCAATGATGCCGCGAGCACGACCGTCGATAATAACAAGGTCCAGCATTTCGTAGCGAGTATAAAGCTCTACTGTTCCTTTGTTGACCTGACACATGAGTGAACTATAGGCACCGAGCAAAAGCTGCTGGCCCGTCTGGCCCTTAGCATAGAAGGTGCGGCTCACCTGGGCACCGCCAAAAGAGCGGTTTGCCAGCATTCCGCCATATTCACGGGCAAAAGGCACACCCTGAGCCACGCATTGGTCAATAATATTGGCACTTACCTCAGCCAGACGATAGACATTGGCTTCGCGGGCACGATAGTCACCGCCTTTCACTGTGTCGTAGAAGAGACGATATACGGAGTCACCGTCGTTCTGATAGTTTTTAGCCGCATTGATGCCGCCCTGTGCAGCAATAGAGTGGGCGCGGCGCGGAGAATCCTGGATGCAGAAATTCTTCACCCTGAATCCCATTTCGCCAAGGCTGGCAGCTGCGGAGGCGCCGGCCAGTCCTGTTCCCACGATGATAACGTCGAGTTTACGCTTGTTCTTGGGGTTCACCAATTTCTGGTGAGCCTTATAGTTGGTCCACTTTTCAGAAACGGGACCTTCTGGTATTCTTGAATTAAGAGTTGCCATAAATCTTTTTTAGTCTATTTCGTTAAAGATTATTTGAGATATTCGCTTAGCATGCTGCGCCGCAGCCAAATGCATAGAAGAGCACCACGGCCACGAAGCAAAGAATGACTATCGTGGAGTAGATTTGGCTGATACACTTCAGGCGGCTGAACCAAATCTTGCCGTTGGCGCCAAGCGTCTGCATGGCACTCCAAATTCCATGGCAGAGATGAAACCAGAGGGCGCAGAGCCAAACCAGATAGAGCACCACATAAACTTTTGACAGCCAGCCAGCACCGTGGAAGGCGTAGGCAATCATGCCAGCTCCATCGGCTGCACTGACGTTAGTTGCGTATGCCATGCCACCGTTAGTGAGCTCAGCAAACTGCATGTTGAACCAAAAATTGAACAGGTGCAGGCAAAGACCTAACACTACAATGATGCCAAGCACAAACATGTTTTGGCTGGCCCATTCCACTTTTTCCGGTTTTGCGGTCACGGCGTATCTGCTTGCACCGCGTGCTTTGCGGTTTTGCAGGGTAAGCAGAATTGCGAACACAAAGTGGATGAGCACAAGGGCTCCCAAGGCAATGGTTCCAACTAAGGCATACCAATTTGCGCCCAGAAACTCGCAAATCATGTTGTAGCCTTCTGCAGAGAAAATAGCCACTACATTCATTGCGGCGTGGAACGTAAGGAACAAAACAAGCGCAAGGCCGCTAACAGACATTACGACTTTTCGTCCGATTGATGAGTTTAATAACCACATAGGATTTAAGAATTAAAATGTTTGTATAAGATTTTATATTATTGTTTAGGTTTGTACGTCTTCATCCTCAAATATGAGGAGAAAATGCGTTTCCAGCGCAAAAATAACTAAAAAAGCTTAAAAAAAGAGGCTTTCTAAAAAAAACTGCACCAAACTCCGTGCTTTTTAGCCGGCGTGCTGCACTTTGACATATCGGACTTGCGAAATAACGGGCAGGTAATGAGTTTTTCTTTCTGCTTTCTAAAACGGATTTCACGGACCCAATGAAATACAGTGTCCGACATAAATCTATTCTCACCCTGATGAAAAAGTTTTCTCACCGCGGTGGGAAAACTTTTTCACCGTGGTGAGAAAACGTTCCCACCGCGGTGAAAATTTGACCATGTCTGATTTCGTTTGTTATATGTGGCTTCTCGAATGATTAATATAGGCATGAAGAAATAATTCGTCTGTCCCAGGCGTTTCCACACCGCAGTGTCTGGCTAGTTGGCGGTAATGTATGATAAGGGAATCGCCAAATATTTATTATAAATAGTCGTCATGAAAAATTCTACTTCATTTAATTCGTCAGACAAGAGGAGTTGGCCAGAGATGTGCTGATTATTTTTTAAGCACTGGGCTTTGACTTTCGCCAATTTCCGATTGTTTCATCAAAATGTGTATCTTTGCACACAATTATGACAAAAGAAGTTTTTCCGGTGTTGGGCATGTCGTGTGCTGCCTGCGCACTTCATGTGGAGAAAGCGTTGAAGCGTTCACAAGGTGTGGAGCATGCTACCGTGAACTTTGCAGACGGAACTGCACACGTGGTGTTTAATCCCAGCCAATGCTCGCCAGCCTCACTAAGACGTGCGGTGCAACAGGCGGGATACGACCTGCTGCTCGAATCCGACCACACTATGGCCGACACTATTCGCCAAAGATCTTTCGTACGGCTGAAATGGAGCACGATGGGCGCTTTTTTTTGTTGGGCAGCCATCATGATTGTGAGTATGTCGATGGAGCACTCTCTCCTTACGGGCTTAGTGCAAATGTTGTTTGCTGCAGTGGCTGTTTTTGTGTTTGGAAGACAATTTATCGTCAATGCAGTGCGCCAGCTGCTTCGAGGAACGTCGAATATGGACACGTTAGTGGCGCTATCTACATCGGTGGCATGGGGAATGTCGACGATTGATTTGTTTTTTCCAAAAATTGTGTCGCCCCACCTTTATTTTGAATCAGCGGCAGGCATTGTAGCCTTTATTATGTTGGGCCGCATGCTTGAAGAGCGTGCCAAGCGAGGCACACAAGCTGCCATTCGCAGCCTTATGGGACTGCGTCCAAGCGTGGTAAGCGTTAAAAATGCTGAGGGGCGCTACGAGACGCGACAGCTGAGCGCTGTGGCCGTTGGCGACGTGCTGCTGGCTGCAGCCGGCGAACGTCTGGCTGCCGACGGTGTGGCCACACATGAAGGTGCAAAAGTTGACGAAAGCATGCTGACGGGCGAGCCGGAGATGGTTGTCAAGCACGATGGAGATAAAGTGTTTGCTGGCACGAGAAACGGTGCCACTGCGCTTGAATACAAAGTGGAGCGCACTGGTGCCGACACTGCGCTGGAACGCATTGTGGCCATGATGCGCGAGGCTGAGGGCAGCCGTCCGCACGTGCAACGCATGGTGGACAAGGTGGCAGCGGTCTTTGTGCCCGCCATGGTGGGCGTGAGTCTGCTCACCCTCGTTGCATGGCTTCTTGTCGGGGGAACAGACAATCTGCAGCGCGGATTGCTGGCAGCGCTGAGTGTGCTAGTAATAGCCTGCCCCTGTGCACTGGGACTTGCCACGCCTACGGCACTGATGGTAGCCATCGGCCAAGGTGTGCGTCACGGCATACTCATTAAAGGTGCCGAGGCGCTCGAAACAGCCTGCTATATAGACACTGTTGTATTCGACAAAACTGGAACTCTCACAGAGGGAGGCTTCGACGGACGCTTTGACCACGACACGAAGACCGACCGCATGAAGCCCACTTCGCCCGATGCCGTTGCGGAACTTAGCCGTCGCGGCATTGCAACCCTTATGCTCACGGGCGATAAGGCAGAGCGCGCCGAGAGAGTGGCCAGAGCGGCTGGCGTCACCTCGTTCGTAGCCGAAGCCCTGCCCGAGCAGAAAATCGAAAGCGTGCGCCAACTCCAAAGCAACGGTCACAAAGTGGCTATGGTAGGCGATGGCATTAACGACAGTGCGGCCTTGGCAGCAGCCGACCTGAGTGTGGCTATGGGCCAGGGCACTGATGTGGCCATGCAAGCTGCAATGGTGACAATCATGAGCGGCGAACTCACAAAAATTCCGCAGCTCATAGACCTCTCGCGCCACACAGTGAACACCATTCGCCAAAACCTTTTCTGGGCCTTTGCCTACAATTTGGTGGCTGTGCCCGTAGCAGCTTTCGGGCTGGTGAGTCCCATGGTGGGGAGCATTTGCATGGCGTTGAGCTCGGTGAGCGTGGTAACAAATAGCCTCAGGCTACGCAGGGCGAAGCTATGGAATGCCAGCACTTCGCAGACAACAGTAACACTTGAGCCAATAAAAGAAATTAGAACCATGACAAAAAAAACTTATGTAGTGAAAGGCATGATGTGCCAAAACTGCCGCAAACATGTGGAGCATGCACTCGCATCCATAGAGGGTGTGGATCACGTCAATGTGGTGCTCGAGACGGGCGAAGCCGACGTAACATTTAGTGGCGAGCCCATACCTCTGGTCAAATTGCAGCAAATAATTCTTGACGAGGCAGGCGACTACGAGATAGCGGAAAAATAAGAAAACGGATCAGGATAGAGCTATATTCTGCTTGTCCTGGTTAATGTCGTACAACCTCTGAAACTTGGTAGCGAGGAGGCTGTAGCTTGTTCACCAAAGGTAGAAATCTTTGGTGAGTTGGTGGTGTAGCGGTGTGCGCCTACCGTTCTGGTCGAAGAGTGTGAGCTCAACCCACTCGGCCGCCCCCATATTGCGACGCTGAAACTCAAGTAGCGAAAGCCTGGGAGGTTTGCCGGCAGAAGTGACTACGTTGCACCTTCGTGACAAATAGAGATGTTGAAGAGAAGCCTGTGCAATGAAAAGCTTCACCTTATCGGTAGGCAAAACGAGGTGTAGCAATCCGTCGGGAGCGAGAATGCGCGCACACACTTGGGCCAAGTCAGAGAAAGAGAGGTTTTCCTGATTGCGTGCCGTGTGCCTTTCGGCCGATGGGGAGAATATCCTCTCCGAAAAGTAAGGTGGATTACTGATTACGGCATCATATTGCGTGAGTTCGCCACTAGGAAGATTTAGAAAGTCTCTGGCATCGAAGCGCTCAAAACTGATTCTTTCGCGAAAGGGTGACATTCTTGCATTGTGCGATGCCTGACAGAGGGCCTGGTCGTCAATATCAATGCCTACAATGTTTGCATTCGTCCGCTGGGCAGCCATCAGCGACAGCAAGCCACTACCACATCCCAAGTCCAAGATAGATTTGGCAGTGTCCATGTTGGCCCACGCGCCCAGCAACACGCTGTCAGTGCCCACCTTTTGGGCGCACGCAGAATCGTCAATGCGGAAGAGTTTGAAGTCGAACATGCGAACTACAGTTTTTTTTCGATACAAAACTAAGCATTATCGACGATTTAGGTGTAAATTTGCAGAAATTTTGTCGCTCCACCGCCCTCCGCCCCCAGAGAGTTATATGTTGCTTGCCGCACTGGGAGCAGCTTAGCGGCGTAGCTTATTAAATCATTGACCATATAAGAATAAAAATACGATGCAACATAGTGCAGACGAACGACCTCAAAGCGGATTTTCGCTCATAGCAGATTTCGAAGGCGACATCCGCGAACTTTTCGACCATAAGATAGAAGGCTCCATCCCCATTCTGCCACTTCGCAACATGATGCTCTTTCCCGGAGTCGTGTCGCCTATTTCCGTGGGCCGCGCATCTTCGCTCAAACTCATTGAGCACGTAAAGAGCAACGATGGGTTCATGGGCATTATGGCGCAGCGCGATGCCAACATTGAGACACCTGGCTTGTCGGATCTTTTCCCTGTGGGTGTAATCGCAAAGATTGTACGCACTCTCACCATGCCCGATGGCACCATGACTGTAATAGTGCAGGCTGGCGGCGCTTTCACCATAGAGAAGGTCACCAGCAGGCAACCATTTATGCGTGCTTACGTTTCTCAGCTCGACGAAATAATTCCGGGCGACGATGACAAGGAATTCTTTGCCCTGGCTGATGCTTGCCGCGACTTGACTGTGCGCTACATAAAGCTTAACAGTCAAATGCACGACGAAGCCACTTTTGCCATTAAAAACATTGCACATCCGGTATTCCTCGTCAATTTTATCTGCAGCAACTTGCCCATTCCCCTGAGCGAAAAGAGTATGCTCATCGATGACCGTGATGTGAAGCATCGCGCATATAGTCTTATCGCCATCTTGAATCGCGAATGTCAGTTTGCCCAGCTAAAAGAATCCATCGAGAGTCAGACTCGCGAAGAAATAGACAAGCAGCAAAAAGAATACTTTCTTCAGCAACAGATTAAGAATATTCAAAACGAGCTTGGCAATGGCGAAAACGACGATGTAGCTTCGCTCATTGAGAAAGCCAATGCAAAGAAGATGCCCGCAGCGGTGCGCCAGCAATTCGACCATGAGGTGGAAAGGCTGAGCCACATTCACCCACAGAGTCCCGACTACAATGTGCAAATGAACTATCTTGACACGATTGTAAGCCTGCCCTGGGGAGTTGAAACCGATGATAATCTCGACATACACCGAGCCAAGAAGATACTTGACCAAGACCATTATGGCCTGGAGCGCGTTAAGGAACGCATATTGGAGCATCTGGCTGATTTGCACTTCCGAGTGGAAACCCGTTCCCCAATCTTGTGCTTATATGGCCCTCCGGGTGTAGGTAAAACCTCGCTGGGCAAAAGCATTGCCAAGTCGCTTGGCAGGTCTTACGTGAGGATTTCGCTTGGTGGTGTGCACGATGAAGCCGAAATTCGCGGACATCGTCGCACCTATGTGGCTTCAATGCCTGGGCGCATAGTCAAGAGCCTCATAAAAGCCAATACAGAAAACCCTGTTTTTGTGCTCGATGAAATCGACAAGATATGCGAGAACAACTATAACGGCGACCCGCAATCAGCCTTGCTCGAAGTGCTCGACCCCGAGCAGAACAATGCCTTTCACGACAACTACCTTGACTTAGACATCGACCTTTCTAAAGTATTCTTCATAGCCACGGCCAATAGCTTAAACTCCATTCCGCGTCCGCTGCTCGACCGCATGGAGCTCATTGAGGTTGAGGGATACCTGACGGAAGAAAAATGCGAAATAGCTCGCCGTCATTTAATTCCCGATGAGCAGTCAACATATGGCAATGAGGCTATAAGAAAAGTGAAGTTCCCCAAAAAGACGATTGAATTCATCATCGAAAAATATACTCGCGAGAGCGGTGTGCGCCAACTTGAGAAACAAATTCAGAAGCTCTTTAGAAAATTAGCCTATCGTTGCGCTATGGACGAGAGTTTGACGTATGAAAAACTTCTGCCGGCCGACATAGAAGAAATACTCGGCAAGCCCATATTTACTCGCGAGAAATATAGCGGCAATCGCTACGCTGGCGTGGTCGTAGGCTTGGCATGGACGTCGGTTGGAGGCGAGATACTCTTCATCGAAACCAGCCTTAACAAATCGCGTCAGCCACGACTCACACTAACTGGCAACCTTGGCGATGTGATGAAGGAATCGGCGATGATAGCTCTTGAATATGTTAAAGCCCATGCCGACAATCTGGGAATTGACTCACGCATTTTCGAAGGCTGGAACCTTCATGTGCATGTGCCGGAGGGTGCCACGCCAAAAGACGGTCCGTCGGCAGGCATCACAATAGCCACAAGCATAGTGAGCGCCATCACTCAGCGAAAAGTGCGCCCCAACATTGCAATGACGGGCGAACTGACACTGCGCGGTAAAGTGCTTCCAGTGGGAGGCATCAAGGAGAAAATTCTTGCAGCCAAGCGTGCAGGCATCACCGACATCGTCATGAGCGAAGAAAATCGCAAGGACATTGAAGAAATAAAAGCATCCTACTTAAAAGGACTCACCTTCCATTATGTAGAAAACGTAGCCGAAGTCTTCGATTTTGCCCTGCTCCAAGAAAAAGTGGACAATGCCATCGAAGTAGTTCCCCAATGCGACAACGAGAAGTGCCATGAAGTTTAATCTGCTCCACACTGACACAAAAACAGCTGCTCGCGCCGGATTACTGTCGACCGACCATGGAACCATAGAAACGCCCATCTTCATGCCCGTAGGCACCGAAGGGACGGTGAAAGCGGTCCACCAACACGAGTTGAGCGACGACATCCGCGCCCAAATCATTTTGGGCAACACATACCACTTATATCTGCGTCCTGGCATCGACATCCTGCAAGAAGCTGGCGGTCTGCATAAGTTTATTGGCTGGAACAAGCCCATCCTTACCGACAGCGGCGGATTTCAGGTGTTTTCGCTCACTGGAATACGCAAACTCAGCAATGATGGCTGCGAATTTCGGTCGCACATCGACGGGAGCAAACACTTTTTCTCGCCCGAAAGAGTGATGGACATTGAACGAGCTATTGGCGCCGATATTATGATGGCTTTCGATGAGTGTCCTCCTGGAACTGCCGACTATTCCTATGCCGCTAAGAGTCTGGCGCTTACACATAGTTGGCTCGAGCGTTGCTTCAGGCGCTTCGACGATACTAAGCCTCTTTATGGCCACACCCAGTCGCTCTTCCCCATTGTGCAGGGATGCGTATATAAGGACTTGCGTCAGCAGAGTGCGCGCTTCGTGTCGAGTTTCCCTGCCGACGGCTATGCGATAGGCGGACTTGCCGTGGGCGAGCCCACCGAAACCATGTATGAAATGATAGACGTCGTCAACAACATCCTTCCCACCAACAAGCCACGCTACCTGATGGGGGTAGGCACTCCGCAAAATCTGCTCGAAGCCATTTCGCGCGGTGTCGACATGTTCGATTGCGTCATGCCCACCCGCAACGGCCGCAATGCCATGATTTTCACGATGAAAGGCATTCTCAACATGCGAAACGCCAAGTGGCGGACTGCCTTCGAACTTCTCGACGAAGAAGGCACAAGCTATGTCGACACCACCTACACAAGGGCCTATCTTCACCACCTTTTTAAGGCAAAAGAGCTGCTTGCCATGCAAATAGCCAGCATTCACAACCTCGCCTTCTACCTCGAACTTGTGCGCCGTGCCCGCAGCCATATCATCAATGGCGACTTTGCAGAGTGGAAGGCCGAAATGATGCCCCTGCTCGGGCAGAGACTCTAAAGCTAACGAAAATGTCGAAATGAACAGATTTGCCGCCTTAATTACCCTGCTGCGAGACCTTTTCTACATAAAGCGTCTCGACCGATACATCATCAAGAAGTTTATGAGCACATACTTCTTCTTGATTGTCATCATTGTGCTAATCACCATTATTTTCGACTTCAATGAGCATATCGACAAGCTCACGGCTGCCAACGTGTCGGCACGTCGCATCATCTTCGACTACTATCTTAATTTCGTCCCTTTCCTAACCAATCTCTTTTGTCCCCTCTTTGTTTTCATAGCCGTAATTTTCTTCACGTCCAACCTTGCCGACCATAGCGAAATCATCGCCATGAAGGCAGCGGGGCTCAGCTACAAAAGATTGCTGCGTCCCTATATGTTCTCGGCCGCCATAATCGCCCTGCTCACCCTTCTGCTCGGTGCCTACGTCATACCCAAAGGAAACGTGGCAAAAGTAAATTTCGAAAACACCTATTTCAAGAAAAAACCCATCTCGGTAGTCGAAAACGTGCTGCTCCAAGTCGACACCGGCGTGGTGGCCTACATACGCCACTTCGACAATGCCCGCAAAACCGGCACGGGCTTTTCGCTCGACAAGTTTCAAAACAAGAAAGTCGTGTCGCGACTCACGGCGCAGGTCATCACCTACGACACCCTTTCCGACCATCGCTACCACTGGACGCTCCACCAATATCAGCTGCGCACCCTCAAAGGCATGCGCGAACAAATCACCAGCGGAGCCAAACTCGATAGCGTGATACGCCTCGAACCCTCCGACTTCGTCTATACCGAGGGCCGACAAGAAACCATGACATCGCCCGAGCTGCGCGAATACATCGAAAAGCAGCGCATGCGAGGTGCCTCAAACCTCAGCATCTTCGAGGTAGAATACCACAAGCGATTTGCCACCACCTTCGCAGCCTTCATCCTGACCATCATCGGCGCATCGCTCTCCTGCCAAAAACGCAAGGGCGGCGGCATGGGAACCAGCATAGGCATTGGCCTCGCCCTCAGTTTTTCATACATACTTTTCCAAACCGTGTCCTCCTCGCTTGCCGTCAACGCCGGCTTCCCTCCCATGCTGGCAGCCTGGACGCCCAACATCATCTTTGCCCTCATAGCCGTGGCCGTCTATAAGCAGACGCCGCCCTGAATCCTCACCCCACCATTCACTGCACATCGTTCCTCGATGCGTCGGCCCACGTTTTAGCCACGACAAAACCATAAGCACACCCATGTATTTCGAAGACCTTCCCCTTTCCGACAATGTGCTCGATGCGCTCTACGACATGCACTTCGAGCAATGCACCCCCATACAAGAACAATGCATTCCCCACATCCTCGCCGGCCGCGATGTGATAGGCATAGCCCAAACCGGCACAGGCAAAACGGCTGCCTACCTGCTTCCGCTCCTCACGCTGCTCGAAACGCAACCCCATCCGGCCGAAGCCGTCAACTGCCTCATCATGGCTCCCACACGCGAGCTCGCCAGCCAAATCGACCAGGCGCTTCAGGGCTTTGCCTACTATTCGTCGGTCAGCAGCCTCGCCATCTATGGCGGCAACGACGGCCAGCGCTACGAGCAGGAGCGTCGAAGCCTGCGCGCCGGAGCCGACATCGTGGTGGCCACCCCGGGCCGACTGCTCACCCACCTCGACATCGGCACGCTCGACCTTAGTCAAACCACCCACCTCGTGCTCGACGAGGCCGACCGCATGCTCGACATGGGTTTTGCCGACGACATCATGCGCATAGTCCAGCGAACGCCGCAAAAGGGGCGGCAGACTATTCTTTTTTCAGCCACCCTTCCGCCCCAGATTGAGCACTTGGCCCGCACCATCATGCACGCCCCTGTCAGTGTGAAGCTGGCAGTAGCCAAGCCCGCCGAGAACATACAACAGCTCATCTACGAGTGTCGCGAGGCCGACAAGTCGCGCCTGCTTGCCAACCACTTCCGAGTTCACGCCCCGCGTCGTGTCATCGTCTTTGCCTCCTCCAAAGCCAAGGTCAAGGAGCTCCACATCCAGCTGCGTCAGCAGGGGCTCGATGCCCTGGCCATGCACTCCGACCTCAGCCAGCCCGAGCGCGAGCAAACCATGCAGCAATTCAAGGCAGGCCGCGTAGCCGTGCTCGTAGCCACCGACATCGTTAGTCGCGGCATAGACGTTGATGATATCGAGCAAGTCGTTAATTTCGATGCCCCCCGCGATGCCGAAGACTATGTGCATCGCATAGGGCGAACAGCACGTGCCGGCCGTAGCGGCAGCGCCATTACATTTGTTTCGGAGCGCGACTTGCCCGCCCTTCGCGCCATTGAGCGACTGCTGGGCGAGCCCATTCCGCGAGGCAGCCTGCCCGAAGGTTTCGAGTCGCCCCATTTCAAACCGCAAAAACGGGGCGCGTCATCGCCTGCCCCACGCAAAAAGACCTTTGCACGCCGCGGCCACCATGCCGCCCGCGAGAGTCAGTCCGCCAGCAGCGCCGCCCGTGGTGGAAAATCCAAGGCAGGAAAAAAGAGAAAGCCTAATTTCAAAAATAAACGTGCAAAGGAAGAGGGAGGGGAGGCTAAGTAGAATTGGGGTGCGCCGTTCCTCAGAAACCACAGCCTGAAAAAGACAAACAGTTGAGCCAACAGTGAAATTTGTTGGCTTGGGCTGTTTTTAGCATCTGCGAGGTCAGAATAATGAGAGCACTTGTGCTATAAAATAACTCACTTCAACACCACACCCACGGCGCGCCTTCCGTCGATTTTCACCACAAGAGGCTTTTCAAAGCGCACGTGGCGCACATGGTCCGTTTCGTGAATGGCAGGGTGGGCATTCAGATAGTCTTCGTCGAACAAACTTTCGCCAGCGAAGGGGTTTACTGTGAAATACCCGGCGCCAAACGAAGTTAGATTCTGAAAGAAGTGAGAGCCTTGACTGGGATCGATTCTGTAGTTGTCGAGCGAACACTCCGCAATGACCCGAGCTCCGCTAATGTGTGCCCACTTCACAGGAATTCCAAGCCAGGGATCGCTGCTGCCCCAGCGCCCGGGACCCACAAGTATGTAGCCCCGGTCTTCATGAAGCAACTTTTCGTTAATCTCGGCCACTTCAGCAGCAATAAGCTTATTGTCTGCTGCGTCGTAGCCGGCAGTTTTCACGTAAACAACGTCGAAGATGTCGTTCATAATGCCGTTTCCTAAGACCTGCGATGACTGTAGAATCGTGTCGGAGGCATCTATTTTAGTCAAATCCTCGTCCACTCGCTCTTTAGCTGCCACAATGGGACGAATCTGCAGCAGATAGAACGTGTAGATTTGATTTTGAGGATTTTTGTTGAGAGCGAACTCTATCTCTATCGGTCTTCCCATTTCCTGTGCCCCGATGTGCAGAATTTGCGACAGCGTTTTGGCAAGCGGTAAGCCTTCGTATTCCAAAATGCCGGCAAAGGTTAAAACTCTTCGTCCACTCTCGTTCGTGCCTGGTAATAATCTGTCGTTCTGAACATCGTAGGTAGAGGCGACGAGTGGCAACATACCATCTGTTTCGGCTTCTGAAATCGGAAGAGTGAGCAGGTTGAAATCTTCGTTAGTGCGGAACGAACTTTGCTCAAGCGTCTTTAGGTCGAGCGCATAGAATTGTTGCTGCGTTTCTCGCAATGCCGTGGCGGGATTGCTCAACTGAAGAATGTGGCGGGGCTGAGCAGGCGAAAACCGGAGCGTTTTGCCGCCATCCACAATATACTTTCCTAATCCCAAAGCTACGGAAGCAATTCCATCTTCGGTGCGCTGGCTTTCAATAGGATAGAAATTGAGAGAACGCGCCACACCCGAGAGTAGGGGATAATATCGTCCGTTGTGAGGTGAGCCCACAACCTCTTGCAGAACCACGGCCATCTTTTCCTGGTCAATGAGGTTTTGCGTAGCGGTAAGGTAGGTTTTGCTGTCGTGATAGAACACGCTGGCATAGACTGCCTTGATGGCATTTCTCAGAGCATTGAGTGTATCTTCTTCGTTTGCGGCCAAAGGAACCATGTAGGTGGCATACACACCAGCAAAGGGTTGATAATGGCTGTCTTCAAGAATAGATGATGAGCGCACGGCAATGGGGCCGTGCACAACCTTGAGGAATGAACTAAGGTCGTCAAGAATTTCTCGAGGCAGGCTCGCATTTAGAAATGCCTTTAGTATTTCTTCATCGGTGGCATTGCTGAGAGCCACGGGATAGAGATTATTATTCTCCATAAACTCGTCGAAGATATCGGTACACACAACGACGGTTGTTGGAATGCCTACTGCAAAATTTGGCTGGCTGAGCGAGGGATGGCGCTTGGCAATGCTTCCCATAAAGGCAAGGCCGCGCCCCTTGCCGCCCAGCGAACCTCTGCCTATTCGCGCAAAGTGACTGTATTGGTCGAACATGTCGCGTCGATAAATGGCCACCACACCTTCGTTTTTAAGGCGACGATAGCTCATGATGAGGTCGAAAATGAGTTGACGTGCCTGCATCATGTCGGTATATTCGGTTACTTCAACACCCTTGAGTATGACAGCCGGCGGGAACATGGCCCGCGAGAAGAAGAAGCGCGAGAAGTGGTTGCGGGCAAGGTGGTAGCGCATACTGTCGTCGGGTATGGCGAAAATGTTGTTCTGTAAATCTTTCAGGGTGCGTATGCGCATTATTTCATTGCCGTTCTTTGGATTGACAATGACGAAATCACCAAAACCAAATCCTGCCATGACTTCGCGTCGGAGCTCTTGTGGATAGGCTTTCGAAGTCTTGTTGATAAAGGCTGCCTCAAGCGACTGCGCATACTGCGCATTATTGCTTTCGCTCGACTCATAAATGAGCGGTATGTGGCGGTCTATTGAACGTACATACTGGCCCAGTTTATAGCCTGCCAAGGCATCTTTTTTTCCGTCTTTTGGAAAACTCATATCACTCACAATACCGAGAATATGGTCCTGATATTGATGGAAAAGCATCACGGCTTCCTCATAGCTTCGAGCTAACATCACTTTTGGGCGGCCGCGCATACGCAGCGTGCGAAGGTGGTCGTTGAGAGCCTCTTGGGCAAAGACGAGACTCTGTTCGAGCACAAATTTGAAAAGGTGGGTGAGGGCCGATGAATAGAAGCGAATGGAGTCTTCAACCAGGAGAATGACCTGCACACCCACGGAGTCGCAATCCGTGGGAGCGTTCCACTTGTCTTCGATAAGTTTCACAATGGCCACAAGAAGCTCGGGGTCGCCCAGCCATGAAAACACGTAATCGATGGAAGACAGGTCTTCGTGGGCCACACGCTTGCTAACTTCTTTTGAAAAGGGAGTAAGCACCACAATCGGTATGAGCGGAAAATTTTGCTTTATTTCCTTGGCGTCGGCAAAGATGTCACGATTGTCCATGTTGGGCATCACGATTATGAGCTCAAAGTTCAGTTCGTTCAACTTCTCGAGAGCTTCTTCCTTGGTAGTGACTTGTGTGAAGCGGGGCGGATAGCGTAATCCCAGATTGGTATATTCGTTGAAAATCTGTTCGTCTACGCGCCCGTCATCTTCCAGCATGAAGGCATCATACTTGGTCGCGATGAGCAATATGTTGTAGATGCGCTTGTTCATCAGGTCGGTGAATGGGGTGTCGCGCAGCACAATGTCTTTAAGTTGGGGGATATGCATCATGGACTGGTTTTAATTTCTAATGGTAGAACAACTCCTTAAATAAGGTCTGAGGTATTTTAAAATATCTCGGAGCAAATTTAAAATATCTCGTAGGTAGATTAAAATATCTCAGAGATAATTTTTAGACTATCCTCCCCCATACTCTTCCACGAGCCTCTTGGCCATTCTAACGGCATTGTCGAGGTTTTCGCCATCTCCATCATATCCATTGATGATGATGAGCACGTGCTTAGTGTGTTCGTCGATTTGCGTGCGCACGCTGTCGCTGGTGGGCGTGGCTACGGCGCCAAGGGCATCGCGATAGACGGGCATACCCTCTATGTTGAGCGGGCCGCGACCTATGGCTTCGTAGGGCTCATCGACGCGGCCTATGCCCAAAGTGAGTTCGCGGCCTGAAATTTTGTCGGCATCGAGCACACCCACACTGTAGCCGCTACTGAGGGAGAGCAGATTGCCGAGGTCGACAAGAGTGTTGATTGAATAGAGCTCCTTGCCCTGAAGCACGCGTCGTGCCAGCTGTTCGCATGAGGGACGATATCGACTGGGATCTTTGCCGCACGCTTTGTAGGCTCGGCGCGTGGCTGCTATGCCGCTGCGTTGCTTCAGCGTTTCGACAGTGAAGCTTTGGCGCAGCTGCGCAGAAAGGTTTGCTATTTCGTCCCAAAGTGCTGAAGGTGTGGGACCGTTGGCTACAAGGCTCTCCACTGTGCGCACGGCCAAGCGTGGACAAAGTGCGGCAATGGCGTGCTCTACGTGTATTCGGATTGGGGTGTGCATAATGATGTGGCGGTTGTGTTACACTATCTAAACTTTCTTATTGCTGAAAACAAAGGGTGCGGAGATCGCAATAGCGGCATCGCGTGGCATCGGGGCGAGGCACGAAGGGTTGCGACTCATCGAAAATCTCGCTGAGAGTCGTGTTCAGACGCTGCTGGAACTCGTCGGCATAGGGCTTGAAGTCGACGACCGGGCCGCCGGCGGAGAGGTCGGCGATGGAGGGACGATAGTCGCTATCGGCGGCTGCGCCCACATAGAAAAGCGCGGGCATGACGGGCATAGACTGGGCGAAGGGATAGACGTCGGTGCGGCGCAGGACGACGAGGCTGTAGAGAAACGTTTGAAACACGTGTGACGGGCGGTCGGGCTCGGTGGAGAAGAGATGGGCTATGCCTTTCATGCTGCCTTTTTCGCGTCCCGTTTTGTAGTCGACCACGCGAAGCACGCTTTGCCCGTCGATGGTCGCCATGTCGAGGCGGTCGATGACGCCACCAATCTTTAGCTCATGCTGCTGGCCGCAAATGGTGAGGGGCATGCGGCAGTAGGCTTTCTGCTCAAGCCCTACGACGCGGAAGGTGCCCATCTGCTGGTCTACGCGAAGGAGGTTTCGCAAATAGATTTCGATGACTCGGGCCACCACGGCGTGAAGCGGTACTTCAGTGTCGGAAAATGCCTGGCTCACAAAGCTGCCTATGGTGTGCGCGCTCTTTGCTGAAAGCAGGTGTTCAATCTTGGCGGGCGTCACGTCTTCGGTGTGTTGGCGGCTTAGGTAGAGGTAGGCAAGCTCGGCGGCGCGGTGAAAGAGGGTGCCGAAGGTGTTGTTTTCGATGAGGGTGGTCTCGGCGTCGGGTTTCCTGATTTTTTCGATATGCTCCAAATAGAATCGACGGGGACACTCGAAATAGGTATTGATGGCCGAGGGCGAGAGCGAAACCACACGCTCGAAGAGGCGGGACGGCTTGGGAATAGGAGCGGGCACGGACTGGCCCACGGCGGCGTGGCTGTCGAGAAAAAGATGGCGCACGCGCAGCGTGGGCGCATCGACGAGCAGCGATGTCATGAATCGCGACATTTCGCCCGACTGCGCGCCTTGGGTTGAATTATTATACACAATGCGAATGTGGCGGGCACGTTGCAGCAGCCGGTAGAAGTTGTAGGAATATACGGCTACGCGGTGGCGGGCGACGGAAAGGCCGAATTCGGAGCGAAGGTCGTGGGGTATGAATGACTTGTGGCTTTGCCTTGCAGGCAAGATGCCCTCGCTGGCTGAAAGAATGAGCACATTGTCGAAATCGAGGCCTCGGGTTTCGAGCAGGCCCATGATTTGCAGGCCTTGCGCCGGCTCGCCATGGAAGGGGATGGTTTGGGAGCGCAATATCTGGCGCATGAGGCGATGAAGCGTGCTGGTCGAAAGCTCGAGGTGGCGTGTTTCGATGAGCAGACGAAGCCTATTGATTATGGTGTAAACCGTAAAATATGCCTCAATAGCAAGCTGGTGCATGGGCTCGTGGCTCGATGAAGACTCTGCCGGACGGCGCGTGGCGAGCAGGGCCTTTTCTTGAACGATGAGCGACAACCCGTGGAGCAACGCGAGCGGAGCCTTTGCAGATGCGGCATGGCGACTGAAGAATTTCTCGACATCGGAGAAAGCGCTGGTGTGGTGAAGTGGAAATCCTTTGGTGATATTGACGTTTTGTGTGTCGTCGGGAAGGCTGTGAAGAAGGGGCTGCAGCAGGGTTTCGTTGCAAAGTACAATGGCTGTGCGACGCTCGTCGGCAGAGGTGTGCTGGCTCAACCAGTTGCTTGCCGACCGCGCAGCGGCATTGTCGGAGGTGGAAGACACGAACTCTATGTCTTTATCGACAAGCAGATTGCTGAACTTCTGGGCTGGCAGGGCGTTGGGGAAAAGTGCCAGATTTTGACGCATGAAGTAGCCAGCTTCATGGTTGGGAATGTTTTCGACGTAGAACGTGTCGTAGTCCCAATAGAAGAGGGCATGCTGGGGATATAGGAATTTGAAGAGCCTTTTCTCTACCTCCTGCAGCACGTTGAAGCCAATAAATACGTAGCGCGAGTAGGCGGGGGGCAGCGACAACTCGCCGGCTTCAAGTTTTTCGATGGTAAGTCGCTGCAGTGCGCCCTCGTAGGCATAACCTTCGGAAGCGAGTTCTTGGTTGAGAAGGCTATAGACGTTGTACATTTCGTTCCACATCTGCAAAAATCTTTGACGAATGGTGGACTTCTCGAATTCGTTGAAGTTGGCAAAGAAACGCTTTATGACTTCCACTTGCCGCTCGGTGAGCACATCGGTCGACTCAATCTTTTTGATGTCTCTCAGATTGGCAAGCAAACTTTGGGCGGGTGCCATTGCCTTGTCTATATCTTGAAAATCGCTGAGCAGCCGTTCGCCCCAACCATAAAAACTGTCGAGTGTCTCATCGGCATTGCCGGTGCAACGCTTGTAGATTTCAAAAATGCGACATACGGTTTCAATGCTATCGGCTTGCTTCACGGGGGCAAGCATCTCGAAGAGCTCGCTAATGCTGGTATATTGCGGAGCCCACGAGGGCTTGTCGTCGGTCAGCCAATAGTCGTTGAAGAACAGGGCTGCGCGCTTATTGGGAAACACCAGGATGACTTGTGACAGGTCTCCCTGGAAACGGTTTCGAAGGTCGTTGGCCACTAACTGGAGGAAGGTTTCCATTTTTATCTGTATTTGACAATTTTACGAAGAGGAACATACCAAACGTACGCACTCACGTTCTTGTAGCCCATATCAAGGAGTTTGTCGGCATAGCTACATACCTGTTTTTTGTGCTGCTCGACATGGGGAGTTCCAAATTTATAGTCGACAACGACAGCCATGTCATCAGACACCATGACACGGTCGGGACGCATTTCTTGGTAGGAACCATCGCTGTGGCGGAAAATGATATTCTTTTCCAGATAAAGCTTCCAGCTTCCGTCAAACCACCCATATGGTGCAGCATCGGCAAGCCAGCACTCCATGTCACTCACAATATCATCGCCAAAAGCCTTGCTGTCAATAACACCCTGATTAACAAAACTATCTACAACTTTCCTTACATCTTCGATAGAGCGGATATTCGCAAAAATCTCGTGGAGCAATTTTCCGCGCTCAATGAAAGAAATGTTCGCAGAAGGAGTTTCGTCGCCGCTAAGTTCGCGAATGAAATCTCGGGAGCGATTGCTTTGTCTGAACGTATGTTTTTGCTCGAAAAGCGGCATACTTACACTTTCCGGCTCTGGGTGAAAAACGAGCGGATTGACGTGTCCAGATATTTCGTCCTTATGGGAGCCATTCGACGTATAGGGCTCTCCAGATTGGTAGAAAAAAGGAAGTGTCTCCTTGTTTTTACAGAAAAGATCATAGAGCATACTGGCCACAGAAGAGCTGTTGAAATCTTTCTTCTCAGTCTTCGCTATTTTGTAGGTTGCGTAAATGCAAAGATTGTATCGAGCACGAGTCAGAGCCACATAGAGGAGATTCAAATTGTCTACATACTCTTGGAAAAGTTCGTAGTGATAGTCTTGGCGGTAGATGGTTTCGTTTAACTTCGACGAGGCTTTGACTGGAAGCAAGGGAATTTTGTTGAACGGCGGAAGGCTGGGCTTGCACCACAACCAATTTGTGTGAGAAGTTGAATTGGTCATCGACCACGTGCAATATGGCAGGAATACGGTGTGGAAGGCCAAGCCTTTCGACTTGTGGATGGATATGATTTGCACACCGTCAATGTCTGGAGAAGAGATGGCTTTTGCGGCAAGCTGTTCGTCCCAGTGCTCAATAAACTTAGCAATGTCGGAGCGGTAGTCCTCGACAAAAGCAATTACTTCGTCAAGAAATGAGAAGAGGTATACCTCCTGTCCTTCGTATGTGTTGAGCTGAAAATCTTTGATAATTAGCTCGCAAAGCTCATAAAGAGGCATTTCAAGTATGTTTTGGCTTGGCGAGGTGATCCACTCAGGAATTTCGATGCTCGACAATTGCTGCAGCATGGTGGCGCTGAGTTCTTCGCATCCCATATGCTGTGCATGGGTCTGCACGAGAAAAGCCAGGGCAGCAGTATCTTTATTGTTAATCAGATAGCGGAGTGCGTGTATGACCATCTGGACAGCAGATGAAGAAGAGAGTAAAAAAGCCTCGCTCGACACCATTTTAATGCTGGGGTAGAATTTGGCAAAATAGTTGAGAATAACGGGAGCTTCTCGGTTATAACGAACGATGATGGCCATTTTTTCGAAAGAAAGTCCTGCAGCGTGCAGATTTTCCATTTGTTGTGCCATGGCATCCAGGCTTTCATCGCGTTCTCCATCAGCTCGAGTGTTCCCCTCTGACTCTTCTGTATTAGTTTTCTTTTCGAAAATTTTGAGCGACACGTAGCCCGAGACAGCATCATCGGGAATATCTTGTACCACAGTTCTGTAAATGTCTTCTATCTGTCGCCCGTTAATCTTATTGAGCGCCTCGCTTAACTCGTTTCTAAGGTTGCTGAAAAGACGATTATTGAAGTCAATAATATTATATGCGCTTCTGCGATTTGTTTTGAGCGGATTAGAAATTATCCTTCCCGCATAGCGCGGTTCGTTGTGTATATTAGCCAAAATGCTCCAGTCGCCACCGCGCCATCTGTATATGCTCTGCTTCACATCGCCCACAAGCATGCAATCTTCTCCTTCTGCCAACTTATCGAGCAGCAGACTTTGAAAATAATCCCATTGCATGGTAGATGTATCTTGAAACTCATCAATCATAATGTGCTTGAACAAAGCACCAGACTTCTCGAAGATAAAAGGAGCATCTCCTTCCGTGATTAGGTCGTTGAACAGATAAGGAGTGCGGGCCAGAAGCACTCTATTGTTGTCGCGATTGAGCTGCTCAACGTGCTTATTAATTTCATTGAGCAGGCGCAACTGTGGCAAATATTGCATGGAGACACTGCAGCTAAGGATGTATATCCTATTTTTCAAAATCTGCAATAATTTAGGTTGCATCTCCACGGCAATGCTTCTCAATTCAGTATTGTGGGTGTCGGCTTTTTTGAGCCATGCGGCTGCATCGTTCGCATAGTTTTCCACCGTCATGGAAAGATTGGGCAGCTCGCCCTGAGCCGTTGCAAGGAGAAACGTTTGCACATTGCCGCCGCGGTTAAACCTCTTGAAGTCGTCGCCCACACATTTGCATATTGAAGACGCGAGGTCTTTCATTTCTTCCTCATGCTGCTGCCTCAAGGCACAAAGGCACTTTTTATAATTATCAACATACTCGTTCGTGAGCAGTTGGCCCAATTTTTCGCCGTTACGTAGGAAGGAATCTTTTTTCAAATTCTCTGCAAATTCCTTTAAATCGGCAGAAACATTCCAATTCTTCTTTTCTTCTATTCTTCCCGATATGTAGCTAACTATCCAATCGAGCACTTGCTTGTTGCTGTCGGCTTCGCTTAGCATTTGGTCTACGGCATTACTTATAATGTCGGCATCGCGAAGGTCCACTCTGAAAGATGCAGAAAGCCCCAATTCGTGGGCAAGGTTCGACAATATGCCTTGCAGAAAAGAGTCTATGGTTTCCACTCTGAAGTAGTCGAAATCATGGACGATTGCCGAAAGGGCTTCTCTTGCCCGTTCGCGAATCTGGGTTTCTTCGAGTCCAGGGTTCTTCTCCACAAGTTTTCCGAAAAAATTACCATCGGCCTTCTCAATGCCATAGCCCACATCATAGAGATGCTGCAAAATGCGCTCTTTCATTTCGGCTGTGGCTTTGTTGGTGAAAGTTACTGCCAATATATGACGAAAAGCCGAGTCGCTGCTTCTAAGGAGTAAACCTATGTATTCGGCTGTGAGCGAGAAAGTTTTTCCCGAACCAGCTGATGCTTCGTATATGATGAGATTTTTATCTGACATACTCCTTCCTTCCTATTCTTGCGGGGTTAATACCAGCGGCCTGGGACGTCGGTTGCTTCCATGATGTTTTCTTGTGAGTCGGGAATGAGAAAGAAAAAATCATGACCGGTAATCGACTCAACTTCGTCGATGGTACACGAGTAGTCGTGGAACCTCCCTTTTGCAGGTGCGTTCTTAAAAACAAAAGCCTTCCCCTCATATTTGTCCTTGTACCTCCAACATACTACTTTGAAGAACGAATCGGGAACTACCACTTTATTTTTCCCCACGGTACGCGGATTTTTACCTACAATAGGGCCACATACAATGTAAACTTTGCCCCATTTTTTTGCTCGTTCGCGCAGGGCTACTTCAAGATCGTTCCAGAGTCCAGTGTTCAGGTCGTGATGCTGCGGGCAGATGTTTGAAAGGTAGAAACTCTCACGCATGGCTTTTCCACTCCACTTCATATCGCCAGCCGGAGCCATGTGGCCGCGGTCATAGCCGGAGCCGCTATAATCGGCAGGCTGTGCCTTCTTCCCTTTAACATCGGGATCACTCTCAAAGCCTTCGCCCCGTTTTCCCTGAGCCGATGCCTCGTAGTCGGTAAGCTCGTAGGCCACCCAATTAGGTATGCGCCAGTCTGGATTATAAGAGACTTCATAACCCGTACGCGAGAATTTTATTTCTTTTTGTTTTGAATTAGTTCGGGTGAACTCTATTCGAAGCGGAGAAATGGAACCTTTGCTATTTCTTTTCTGCTTTTCTTTCTCTTTTTCAAGGTTTTGCACATCTGATGCTAAGGCTGCCGCATAGGAATGAGGTTCGCCTGCTTTACTGCCAGCATGTTTCTTGCAGGAATAAGGCAACAGGGAAATGCAAATAAAGGGGAGTATGATTAGATTTGTTTTCATAGTGAGAAAAAAAGAAAAGAGACACCGCGTCATTCCTTGGCAGTGTCTCTACAATGTCTAGTTTGCAGTTTAGTGGGCAAAGATGGATTCGAACCACCGAAGGCGTAAGCCAGCAGATTTACAGTCTGCCCCATTTGGCCACTCTGGTATTTGCCCTTAAACCGATGCAAAATTATAATTTCTTTTTGAATTGGCAAGAATATGCCACCATTTTTATTGCTGTAAGTGCAAATTCGGCTCCTTTATCGCCAGCTTTGCCGCCGAGGCGGTCAAGGGCTTGCTCTATGTTGTTGACTGTGAGAACACCATAGACAACCGGAATTTCGGCTTGTGCATTGAGACTTGCCAGACCTTGAGTTGTTCCCTGACAAATGTAGTCGAAGTGAGGCGTTTCTCCTCGAATTACGCAACCGATGGCTATGACTGCATCATGACGCTTGGCACTCACAAGCTGAGCTGCTCCGAAAATCAGTTCAAAACTGCCTGGCACATATTCTATGGTGATATTCGAAGCGTCAACACCATTATCTCTAAGCGTCCTTACGGCACTCTCAACGAGACGGTCGGTTATTTCGCAATTCCACTCAGTGGTAACGATGGCTATGCGCATCTGCGTTGCGTCGGGTAGGGGACGTGTACTTTCTGTATTGAACTTGAATGACGACATCTGTGGAAAATTATTAAATATGGTGCAGAAACTTTTTAGTTTTACAAAGACAAAGGGCGAAAAGTACGCAACTTTTCGCCCTTCTGCCTTATTATGTGATAGGCGAGCTGCCTAAGTTATTTCTGAGCGCGCTCTATGTAGCGGTCAATTTCGGGAGTAACCATCACTCCTCCGTTAGCAGGCTGCGAAGTGCAGAGCTGGCTGGTGGGGTAATCATTCTTGATTTGTTGATATACCTTGAGTGCTTCGTCAGCTTTGCCTTGGCTTTCGAGCAATTGGCCTGCCTGCAGGAGATATTGGGCACTCAAAACAGGGTTGTCGGCCTTCTTGGCGGCATCCTTGAACTTGTCGATGGCTTTGTCAACCTTATTGGTTGCAGCATAGCAGTTTGCCAATGCAGCCATGGCAGCAGGCGATAGAGAATTGTCGCCGGCAGGCGAGAAGTCTTCCAGGTATTTCACGGCTTCTGCCCATTTTTCTTGATGAGCATAGCAAATGCCAGCCCATGCTTTAGCAAAATTAGCAGCATCGGTGAAGGAGTATTCTTTTGCCACTTTCACAAAACCGGGAAAGCGGCCGTCTCCTTGCAGCGCCTTGTCATAGTCGCCCTGAATGGCGTAGATTTGTCCTTGCGCGATGAAAGCCTGTGCTTTCTCTTCGCGAGGCTTCAAAAATCCGTAGTAGAATGCAAAGCAGCCACCTACTATAGCAGCGATAGCCACCAAGGCAATGATGATTTGCTTTTTATACTTTGTTACGAAGGCTTCAGACTGTGTCAGCAGCTGTTCCTCTGTTTGTTGTGTGTTGTTTTTTTGGTTTGCCATATTGATTTTTTTATTGTATTCCTTTATTAAGTCTTTTTGCTAAGCTATATTTGCGAGCATCTCAGTGCTTGTCGGGCCGCGGACGCTGAAAGTGGACGCTACCCGGGAGCTCTTTCTTAAAAAACGCGAGCAAAGTTAATCTTTCCATACTACAAAGCCAAGGTTTTTTTCGCTTTTTTTGGATTTTTGGCTTAATTTTGCCCTTTGAGCGGCTAACAGGCACGCTTGACTGGCCGTGTAGGCTTAGTCTGGACGCCAGGATAGTTCTTCAAAGCCGCTTCGTTACTACTATGTGGTTAAAAAATCTTAGCATCACCAATTTTCGCAATATTGCTGAAGCACAGATAGAACTGAGCGAGGGTATCAATGCCTTTGTCGGCGAGAATGGAATGGGCAAGACCAATGTGCTCGATGCCATCTACTATCTGTCGTTCTGCAAGAGCCAGTCTGGGGCTCCCGATGCCTATGTTATTCGCCACGATGCCGATTTTTTTGCCATACAAGGCGAATATGTGTCGACAGAAAAAGGCAACATGTCCGAACATATATTGTGCAGCCTAAAGCGTGGCGGGCGCAAAAGAGTGAAGCGCGGCGCTAAATTTTATAATAAACTGTCCGAACACATCGGGGCCGTACCTTTGGTTATGATTTCACCAGCCGACGCCGACTTAGTATCAGAAGGTGGCGATGCACGACGACGTTTCATGAACAGTGTGATTTCCCAGTACGACGCCGCCTATCTTGCTTCGGCAATGCGTTATGAACGTGCGCTCAAGCAGCGCAATACTTTGCTGCGCGAGTCCAGCGAGCCCGATGAAGCCATAATGGACGTGCTGGAGGATATGATGTCGGCTGATGCGCAAGTAATCTGCGATGCACGTCGGGCCTACGCAGAAGGTTTTGCTCCGATTTTTAGAGAATTATATTCGCAAATCAGCGGGCGAGATGCAGAGTTGGCACAGGTAGAATACTCCATTCAGACACAGCCGTCCGACTTGCGTGAAAAACTGCGCACCATGCGCGAACGAGAACGGATTGTGGGGCACACGCTCTACGGTCCGCATCGCGACGACTTGCTTCTCACTCTTGATGGGTATGCCATAAAGCGCGAAGGTTCTCAGGGACAGATTAAAACCTTCTTCGTATCGATGAAACTATCACAGTTTCTGTTTCTGAAGCGTACTATAGCAGGACGCATACCCATACTCTTGCTCGACGACATCTTCGACAAACTCGATGCGGGTCGCGTGGAGCGAATTATCAGGCTTGTCACTCAATCGGAATTTGGCCAGATATTTATCACCGACACCAATCGCGGACATCTTGACACCATTCTTGCAGCTTCGGCCCAAGGTTATCGCCTTTTCAACGTGGCCGACGGAATACTGAATGGCTGCGAATAAAGATACAATCTTCTTTTCTCTCACAATCAACTTTGAACTTCATGGAACGCCGCCAAGCCACTAAATTAGAAGATCTTCTGAGAGCCTACCTACGCGAGGAGGGCATCGAAACGCCTCTGAACGAATTTCGCGCAGAACAAGCATGGGCTGATGTGGTTGAGCCAGTCGTGGCGAGAAGCAGCGAGGTATTGTCGCTGCGAGGCGGAGTGTTGTACGTAAAAGTACGCTCTGCGGTGATGAGATCCGAGCTTGCCATGCGCAAGAGCCACTATGTGAAACTCATCAACGAAAAGGTGGGCGCACAAGTGCTTCAAGACATATTTTTTTCGTAGGTTGAAATCCACATGCAGTCATCAAAAAAAACTGTTGGCTTAACTCTTTTCAGAGATGAGCCAACAGTTAAAAATATATCCGAGATAATTTTTACGAGCTCGGAGATAATTATTTGCACCGAACCAGTATGTTCTGCTAACAACTGTTTAGCGTAGTTTTCCCCCATCGAATGTAAAATCCAAGTCGGAGAATGAGGCCGGCAACGGGCGACAATTATATGTACTTGCCATGGTAATGCCATAAGCCCCGGCCGAGCGAATTGCAACCACGTCGCCGCGACGACATTGGTTGACGAGGCGTCCTTGCGCAAACACATCGCTACTCTCGCAAATGGGCCCCACAATGTCGCAATACTCCAAAGGACGCGCAGACATGTCGCTGCTGCCAAGATTCTCAATGTAATGATAGGCACCATACATGGCCACACGCGCCAAGTCGGAAAAACCGGCATCAAGAATGACGAACTTGCGATGAGAGCCCTGTTTCACATACACTACGCGCGAGAGAAGTGTGCCACATTGCGCCACCACGGAGCGACCAAGCTCAAAGTGGAGTGTCTGACCGGGGCGCAAGAAGAGTTTTTTGCCGAACACTTCGAAATACTCGCAGAAGGGAGCAATCTTTTCGAGGTGCGGCTCTTTGTAGTTTATGCCCAAGCCACCACCAACGTTAACATGCTGCAAATGAACATTGTGGAGTTCGAGTTCAGTTTGCAGCTCGTTGATTCTTTCGCAGAGCGTCTCAAAAACGCGAAGGTCGGTAATCTGACTGCCTATGTGGAAGTGCAGGCCGATAAGCTCCACGCCCTCAAGACTTTGGATGCGTCTGATAGCCGGAAGTAAATGCGGGATGTCAATGCCGAATTTATTCTCATTCAACCCCGTAGTAATTTTGGGATGTGAATGGGCGTCCACGTTAGGGTTGACCCTTATAGCCAGCCTGGCCTTAAGATTTTTCCGAACGGCAATCTCGTTTATCGCATCAATCTCGGGCAAACTCTCAACATTGAAACAAAAAATACCAACCTCAAGCGCATAGGCAATCTCCTTGTCGGTCTTTCCCACACCCGCAAAGACTATTTTGCCTGGGTCAAAGCCAGCATTAATGGCCACCTTAATTTCTCCGCCACTCACGCAGTCGGCCCCAAAGCCTTTTGAGGAAATGGCCGATAGCACTGTAGGAGTCGTGTTTGCCTTAATGGCATAGTGCACCACATAGTCGTCATGCTGTGCAATGCACGACTTAATGTTCTCAAGTGTGCGTTGCAGCAAATGAGTGTCGTAGTAGTAGAACGGAGTATCGGGCAGTTCGTTCAGAGAAGAGTGGGGAATGTTACGCGAAAAATGGGGTGTCATTCTTGATTGTCGGAGAAAAGTTCTTTACTGAGGGCTTTGAGAGCAGCTTCCTTGTCGGCCTCATCTATAAGAAAGGAAATATTGTGATTGCTCCCGCCATAAGATATCATTCGAATGGGCACATGGCGCAAGGCATTGGTTACTTTCGACTCAAAACCAAGGTTCTGACTCTCAAGGTCGCCCACAACACAGATGATGCACATATTGCGGTCTACAACCACGGTTCCACACTTCTTGAGCTCCTCAACGATAGGAGCCAGACGGCTGTCGTTATCAATACTCAACGACACGCCCACTTCGCTGGTGGCCACCATGTCAATGCTCGTTTTGAAGCGCTCAAACACCTCAAAGATGTTGCGAAGGAAACCCGTGGCAAGAAGCATGCGGCTCGACACCACTTTTATGGCCGTAATGTTGTCTTTGGCGGCTACGGCCTTAATGCAGCCTTTCTGGATTTCATTGTTGATAATCGTGCCTGGAGCGTCGGGTTGCATCGTGTTGAGCAAACGTACTGGCACACGTGAGTAGCGCGCTGGCTGTATGCAAGTGGGGTGAAGTATCTTGGCTCCGAAATAAGCCAATTCGGCAGCCTCTTCAAAGTTAAGCTGTCTCACAGGCTGCGTTCCGTCTACAAATCGAGGGTCGTTGTTGTGCATCCCGTCAATGTCCGTCCAAATTTGAATTTCTTCTGTGTGGAGCGACCCGCCGATGAGGCAGGCTGTATAGTCAGAGCCTCCGCGCTGCAAGTTGTCGATTTCTCCTGCCGCGCTACGACAAATAAATCCCTGAGTCAGGAAAATTTCAGTTTGCCCGGCATCGTTCTTTAGAAGCGACTCCCAAAATTTTCTGATAGGAAGCATGAGAGGTTCTCCGTTTTCATCTATCTTCATATAGTCGAGGGCCGGAATGAGCTGTGCTTTCACACCTAGCTCCTTGAGATAAAGCACCAGCATGTTGGTACTCATAAGTTCGCCCTGAGCCAGAATGGCCTTTTCAACCGACTCCGTATAGTCCACATTCGAGAAACTGTGCAAAAAGTTGAAGATCTCGTCAAGCTTAGCCGTAGCCTCTGAGGCATAATCCTTATTGCTGAATAGCTCTTTGACGTGGTGGACATACTTTTGGCGAAGATGATTGATTGTGTTGTTGGCCGACTCTGTGTTACATTTCTGAAAATAACCAGCTACTTCGACAAGTGTGTTGGTTGTGCCCGACATGGCCGACAAAACTACGATTTTTTGATTGCCGTCGCAAATGAGTTTCGCAACTGCTTTCATGCGAACAGGCGTACCTACGGAAGTGCCTCCGAACTTTAAGACTTTCATTTTGTAGAGAAAGGTTTAGAATGTAAGAAAAGGGTAGATAATAAAATATATGATGTGGCAGAAAGAAAATATTCGCCTGCTCAAATTTCCTCAATGGCTATAGGATTGTTGAATTGTGAGGTCACGTCAGAAAGACGCCCCTCTTCGCAACGGAATACGGTGCCTGGAAAATCCTGAACAACGCTGAGATTATGCGTAACCATGAGCACGGCAGCCCCGTCATCGCAAGCTGACTTCAGAATTTGCATGATTGCATTTACACTATCTCCGTCAAGATTTCCAGTTGGCTCATCGGCAAGAATGAGTTTGGGCTTGTTGAGCAGGGCACGGGCAATGGCAATGCGCTGCTGTTCGCCTCCCGACAACTCATGGGGAAATTTGTTTTTTTTGTCGGGCAATTCAACGGCATTTAGCACTTCCTCTATTCTTTCGGAACGCTCAGCTTTTCGTTTCCATCCCGTAGCTTTCAACACAAAGTCAAGATTGTTATAAATTGTGCGGTCGGTGAGCAACTGAAAGTCTTGAAACACAATGCCCATCTGCTTGCGCAGCATGGGAATGTGACGACGACGAAGTTTAGACAGGTCAAAATCCATCACAACGGCTTTGCCACACTCGAGAGGGCGCTCACCATATAATGTTCTGAAAAGCGATGTTTTTCCAGAACCGACGGGCCCAGTGATATAAGCAAATTGGCCCTCGTCAAGTTTGAAGTCAACATGATCGAGAATGACATTGTCATCAACGCTTATGCGGACGTCTGAAAGTTCGATGATCATATTTGATGTGTATGTGGGTTGAGGAATAATGAAAGTCAGGACAGGGAGAATCGAGGGCGCAGTAGCTTAAATGAATTCAAACAAATTATCCATCAAGCTTGAGCACGGCAAGGAAAGCTTTTTGGGGAACTTGCACATTTCCTATTTCTTTCATGCGCTTTTTTCCACGCTTTTGCTTTTCGAGGAGTTTGCGTTTGCGACTGATGTCTCCGCCATAGCATTTTGCTGTAACGTCTTTCCTAACTTGCTTCACAGTTTCGCGAGCTATGATTTTAGCGCCAATTGCTGCCTGAATGGCAATATCGAACTGCTGACGAGGAAGCAATTCTTTGAGTCGTTCACACATGCGACGTCCAAAAAACACGGAATTGTCAACATGCGTAAGTGTAGAAAGCGCATCAACGGGCTCTCCGTTGAGCAAGATATCAAGCTTTACAAGCTTAGAGGGACGAAAACCAATGGAGTGATAATCGAAAGAGGCATAACCTTTGGAAATGCTTTTCAACTTGTCGTAAAAGTCAATTACGATTTCAGCAAGCGGCATGTCATAGTGCAGTTCCACTCGATCGCCACTGACGTATTCCTGTTTAACAAGCTCACCGCGCTTTGTGAGGCAAAGCTTCATGATGGCACCAATATATTCGGTGCGTGTGATTACAGAGGCTCGGATGTAGGGTTCCTCAATGTGCTCAATCTCTGTCGGATCGGGCATTCCGGCAGGATTATGAACCTCTAACATTTCACCATGCTTGTCGAAAATGTGATAGCTAACGTTCGGCACGGTTGTTATGACGTTCATATTGAATTCGCGGTCAAGGCGTTCCTGAATAATCTCCATATGGAGCAATCCCAAAAAGCCACATCGGAAACCAAAACCCAAAGCTACAGAGGATTCGGGCTGGAAAGTGAGCGAAGCATCGTTGAGTTGAAGTTTTTCAAGACTGGCTCTGAGCTGCTCAAAATCCTCGGTCTCTATAGGATATACTCCGGCAAAAACCATGGGTTTCACTTCTTCAAAGCCGGCTATGGCCTCGCTGCAAGGATTTGCGGCCGACGTTATGGTGTCGCCCACTTTCACTTCAGTGGCTGTCTTTATACCGCTAACTATGTAGCCTACATCACCCGTCAGAAGCTCCTTCCTTGGGTTTAGATCCATCTTTAGCACTCCTATTTCGTCGGCGTGATAGCGCGTTTTGGTGTTCACAAAAAGAACCTCTTCTCCAGTTTTAATGCTTCCGTTCACAATTTTGAAGTATGCTATGATTCCGCGAAAAGGATTGAATACACTATCGAAAATCAAGGCCTGCAAGGGAGCATCTGGCTCACCCTTGGGCGCAGGTATGCGCTCCACGATGGCATCAAGTATTTCGGCTACGCCTTCACCCGTTCGGGCTGAACAACGAAGTATGTCTGTGCGAGAGCAACCAAGTAGTTCTATGATTTCGTCTTCCACTTCATCGGGCATGGCGTTTACCATGTCGCACTTGTTGAGCACCGGTATGATTTCCAAATCGTGCTCAATGGCCATGTAAAGGTTTGAAATAGTTTGAGCCTGCACACCCTGTGTGGCGTCTACCACAAGTAGACAGCCCTCGCATGCTGCAATGCTTCTCGACACTTCATAAGAAAAGTCAACATGCCCAGGGGTGTCGATAAGATTGAGTGTATAGTTTAGTCCTTCGTGAATGAAGTTCATTTGAATGGCATGACTTTTAATAGTAATGCCACGCTCTTTTTCAAGATCCATGTCGTCAAGCATTTGGCCCTCAGTGACTTTGAGCGTATTGGTATGCTCAAGCAGACGGTCGGCAAGTGTGCTCTTTCCATGGTCGATGTGAGCTATGATGCAGAAGTTGCGTATATGCTTCATTGACTGATGATATCCTGTTCGGTACTTTCGAAAAACGAAAACACTTAGCTTCGTTTTTCTATTTGGCGATGCAAAAATAAGAAATATCCTGCAATACTAAAGCAGGTTGAAAACAAAAAGTGAACACGGCTTGATGTTTTACCATTGCCGGTCGCTTTTCGTTTTCAACCTGCTTCTATATTCTGTAGTTGGGAGAGTAGACTACGATTCGGTCTTTCTGATTACAAGACTTTGCTTGTCGCTTGCTACATCGAGCACGAATTCCGTCTGACTCAGACTCGTTTCTTCCATAAGTGCGTCCGCTATTACATCTTCCACATAGGTTTGAAGCGCTCTGCGCAGCGAACGAGCACCATAAATTTTGTCGAACCCACGTTCTACGAGGAAATTCATGGCCTCGTCGGTGAGATTGAGTGTGAGACCGATGTTGTTCATGCGCTCGCTTAGTTTACCGAGCTCGAGAGCAGCAATCTTTCGCGCATCTTCATCATTGAGAGGACGGAACATGATGACATCGTCCACTCGGTTGAGAAACTCTGGAGCAAATTGCTTTTGCAAGGCTTTGCGAACGATATGCTCAGCCTGTTCGGCGTTTCCGGAATTGCTCTTAAAGCCTATGCCGCCTCCAAATTCGCGAAGTTGGCGCGTACCGCTGTTCGAGGTCATGATGATTACGGTATTTCTAAAATCAACCGTCACACCATTGCTGTCTGTCATGCGACCTTCGTCCATTACCTGAAGGAGCGTGTTCCAAACATCGGGATGTGCTTTCTCTATCTCGTCGAGCAGTACGATGCTATATGGCCTGCGCCTCACACGCTCGGTGAGCTGACCGCCTTCATCGTAGCCAACGTATCCAGGAGGAGCACCTACGAGTCTGCTTGTACTGAACTTTTCACCATATTCGCTCATGTCGATGCGAATGAGAGCGTCTTTGCTGCCAAACATAAACTCTGCCAGTTGTTGCACCATATAAGTCTTACCTACGCCCGTGGGGCCCACCAGCATGAAGGTGCCTATTGGTTTGTTTGGGTCCTTGAGACCAAGGCGGTTTCGCGTAATGTAGCGTGCCACCTTGTCTATGGCTTCGTCCTGACCAATGATACGTTTTTTCAATGCAGCTGCCATTCCTCTTAGCCTAATACTTTCTGCCTCAGCCATCTGACTTGCCGGCACTCCGCTCATCATCTCGACGACAGCTGCGATATCGGCTTCGGTTATTGTGGGACTGTTTTTTTGCAACTCGAGCTGCCATGAAGCTTGAAGCTCTTTTAGTTTTTGCTGCAGCTCCACCATTTCGTCTCTAAGGGCGATGGCGCGCTCAAAATCTTGCTCACTTGCAGCCTTAATCTTCTCGCGCTGCATGTGGTTGATTCGATCTTCCATCTCGGTTATCTCAGCTGGAACTTCGATACCCTCAAGACGGGCTCGGCTTCCGGCTTCGTCCATAGCATCGATGGCCTTGTCTGGCAGACAACGGTCACTAACGTAGCGCGCTGTGAGGCTTACACAGGCTTGCAGAGCTTCGTCTGTATACGACACGCCATGATGTTCTTCGTAGCGCCCACGCAGATTGCGAAGGATGGTGAGTGTTTCGTCTGGTGTGGCAGGTTGCAACACTATTTTCTGAAAACGTCGCTCCAAGGCTCCGTCTTTTTCGATGGACTTTCTGAATTCGTCGAGGGTTGTGGCCCCAATGCATTGCACTTCACCACGCGCCAGCGCAGGTTTAAGCATGCCGGCAGCATCAAGGCTTCCTTGGGCGCCACCAGCCCCTATCATTGTATGTATCTCGTCTATGAAGAGAATAATCTCCGGGTGGTTGCGCAATTCTTCTATGAGCTTACGAAGTCGTTCCTCGAACTGGCCCCTATATTGTGTGCCAGCCACAAGGGCAGCCATGTCGAGAGACACAATTCGATGGTCGCGAAGCTGACGTGCTACGCGTCCCGAGGAAATTAGCAAGGCGAGGCCTTCTACGAGTGCACTTTTTCCAACTCCTGGTTCGCCGATGATGATAGGATTATTCTTTTTGCGTCTACAAAGAATTTGAGCCATGCGTGCCGTTTCGCGCTCACGTCCCACAACGGGGTCAAGCTTCCCTTCGCGAGCAAGCCGCGTGAGGTCTGTGCCAAATTTGTCTATAAAGGGAGTATCGCTTCCATTGCTAGCTGGCGCAGCAGCTTGAGTCTCAGAGTATTCTGCAGAAGAACGGAAGCCATCATCGTCATCGTTGTCGCTGGCAGGCGAGTCGGCAAAACTGCCTCGTGCGGCATCGGTGGTCATAAATGGCTTCCCGAGGCGATGTGCCACGGCCTCATAGGTGACCCCGGCCGACGACAGCCATTTTTGTGCCTCATTATTAGTGTCGCGTAGCAAGGCCAGCAACACGTGTTCGCTGAGCGGGCGCGACGCGCCAAAAGCACGTGCCTCAAGAAAAGACAGGCGCATCACTCTCATGCAATCGTCGTTTAATTGCAATTGTTCGTTAACGGTTGCATTCGTATTAGAATTCACATTGCCTATGCTATTGTGGGACTCGTGAGTCATCTGTTGCGCCACCCATTCAGCATCTACGGAAAGGTCTTTCAAGACCATGGCAGCTCTTCCCTGTTGACGGAGTATGCCCATCAACAAGTGGGGAGTTGCTACTACAGCCGAGTGCTGACGCTCGGCTTCTTCGCGACTGAGAAGTAACATATGGGTGGTGCTGGAAGGTAGTTCAAACATCATTTATCTTACAACTAATTCTTTTGGTTCGACCTCGTTTGCAGCAAGAAGTGTGCCAAAGGTCGCAAGTTGTAGTGGCAACACAAACACGACAGTTGGCTTGACATGAAAAAGAGATGGCTCGATAGTTTAAATTATCGAGCCAACAGGTTTGGCAAATCACGGTCTGTTGTTTACAGAACAAAGCGATTTATGCATCACTTATTCCTTATTTTTTGCAATAGTTTATTACTTTTGCCTGCGATTAAGGAATAAAACTCGAAACAAAAATTAAAAACGCAATATGTTTATTCACACATTCTTGGTTTCGCTTGGCCGCTATCTGCAACTGATGGGGCGAGCTTTGAGCAAGCCAGAGCGCTGGCGCGTCTATGGTCGCCAATACGTCACAGAGATGGCAGCCTTGGGAGTTGACTCTATAGGCATCGTGCTGCTTATCAGCTTTTTTATCGGAGCCGTGATATGCATTCAGATTAAGCTGAACATTCAAAGCGCATGGATGCCATTGTGGGTGAGCGGCTATGTGACCCGCGAAATAATGCTGCTCGAATTTTCAAGCAGCATTATGTGTTTGATACTCTCCGGCAAAGTGGGCAGCAACATAGCCAGCGAACTTGGCACCATGCGCACCACCCAGCAGATTGATGCGCTCGAAATAATGGGCGTAAACTCTGCTGCATACCTAATTCTGCCAAAAGTGGCAGGGCTGGTAACCATGATTCCACTTCTCGTGGTCTTCAGCACCGCAAGCGGCATCATCGGTGCCTATGCCACTGCCTATATTGGCGGCATCATCACTCCGAGCGACCTTACTGCCGGCCTGCAACACGACTTCACGGCTTGGTTCTTCTGGATGGGCGTCATCAAGTCGCTATTCTTCGCCTTCATTATTTCGAGCGTATCAGCCTTCTTTGGTTACACCGTTCAGGGTGGGTCGGTCGAAGTGGGAAGAGCCAGCACCAATGCGGTAGTTTCGAGCTCAATGCTGATATTGTTCTCCGACCTGTTTTTGACAAAGCTGCTGAGCTAAGGCGAAACGCATTATTCGGCACTCAATATTTATATAAAGAAGATCCATTTTATGATTACACTCAAAAATATAGTGAAAAGCTTTGAAGACAAAGTGGTGCTTCAAGACGTAAGTAGCATGTTCCAGCCCGGGCTCACTAATCTGATTATCGGACAGAGCGGAAGCGGAAAAACTGTGTTGATGAAGTGTATCGTCGGGCTGCTCACTCCCGAACAGGGTCAAGTGCTTTATGACGACAGAAATCTGGTGACGATGACTAAACGTGAACGCACGTTGCTCAGGCGTGAAATGGGAATGATATTCCAATCTGCCGCACTGTTCGACTCAATGACCGTGATGCAGAACGTAATGTTCCCGCTCGACATGTTTTCAAGCGAATCGGCACATCGCAGAGCCGAGCGTGCACTCTATTGCCTGGACAGGGTTGGACTAAGCAATGCCACCCAAAAATTTCCCGGTGAAATCTCTGGTGGCATGCAAAAGCGCGTAGCCATAGCAAGGGCCATTGCCTTGAAACCACGGTTTCTATTTTGCGACGAACCAAATTCAGGCCTCGACCCTAAAACAAGTGCCGTCATAGACGAGCTCATCAGCGACTTGACACACGAACTTGGCACCACAACTATCATCAATACCCACGATATGAACTCTGTGCACACCATTGGTGAACACATTCTTTTCTTAAGACATGGAAAAAATGATTGGGAAGGCTCAATGAAAGACATAGAAGACACAGCAAGCCAAGCTCTAAAGGAATTTATAAACCCACAAATGGCGCATCATTAAAAGGATAACAACCCACATTAAGCCCGCATCCAAACACGCTGTCCTGAAGTACAATTTTCTAAATTCAGAAGAACATTCAACTTCCATAATTATAGGCAGAGGAACAAAAAAAAGTTTCTCTGCCTTTGTTTTTACAAAAATTAATATATCTTTGTAGGCAAAATATGGCATAAGAAAGTATCAAAGCTTAAAAGAATTTGATTTACAGTTCATTAAAAAGCAAAGAATACTTGCATTTTCCACACTCTGGCATTACAACAAGCATAGATATTCCACAAAAACGAGTTTTATGAGACAGACGAAGAAAGACAATTTGCAGACAGCCCTGCAGCATTACTTCGGCTTTGACCGTTTCAAGGAAAACCAGGAGGCCATTATTCGTAGCCTCCTGGCAGGAAAAAATGTGTTCGTATTGATGCCAACAGGGGGCGGCAAGTCAATGTGTTACCAACTTCCATCACTTCTGATGGAAGGCACTGCCATAGTTGTCAGCCCGCTCATTGCCTTAATGAAGAACCAGGTAGACGCCATACGCCACAACAGCGAGAACGACAGCGTGGCCCACTTTTTGAATTCCTCTCTTACGCGTGCTCAGATAGACCAAGTGCGGCAAGATATTGTGGAAGGGAAAACAAAACTTCTTTATGTTGCACCCGAGAGCCTTACAAAAGAAGAAAACGTAAGCTTTCTTAAAGGTGTAAAAATCTCCTTCTATGCTATCGATGAGGCCCACTGCATTTCAGAATGGGGCCACGACTTCAGACCTGAATACAGAAAGATCAGGCCAATTGTGTCGGAAATAGGCGAAGCACCCATCATTGCACTCACTGCTACCGCCACGGACAAAGTGCGCACCGACATAAAGAAAAGTCTGGGTATACTCGACGCGGTGGAATATAAAAGTTCGTTTAACCGACCGAACCTCTATTACGAAGTAAGACCCAAGAGCAAAGAAATAGACCGCGACATCATCCGATTCATTCGCCAACACGAAGGAAAGAGCGGCATCATTTATTGTCTGAGCCGCAAAAAAGTGGAAGAACTGGCCGAAGTGCTCCGCACAAATGAAATTAAGGCTGCAGCCTACCACGCCGGAATGGACAGTGTGACACGCACGGAGACACAGGATGACTTTTTGATGGAGCGTATTGATATCATTGTAGCCACCATCGCCTTTGGCATGGGAATTGACAAACCCGACGTAAGATTCGTAATTCACTACGACATTCCCAAAAGCCTGGAAGGATACTACCAAGAAACAGGACGCGCTGGGCGCGATGGAGGGGAAGGCATCTGCCTGGCATTCTATTCCCACAAAGACTTGCAGAAACTTGAGAAATTTATGGAAGGAAAACCCGTAGCCGAACAGGACATCGGGCGTCAGCTACTCAAAGAAACTGCAGCCTATGCTGAATCAAGCGTTTGCAGAAGAAAATTACTTTTGCACTACTTTGGCGAAGAATACAGCAAAGATAATTGCGAAAATTGCGACAATTGTTTAAATCCAAGGACACAAGTGGAGGCTAAAGACGAATTATTGTGTGTACTCCATGCCGTACAAGCTACGAAGGAGCGCTTCAAAGACGATTATATAAAAGATTTTATTATGGGCAATGAGTCAGAAGATATTTTGGCTCACGGCCACGAAAACCTACCTGAATTTGGTCAAGGTGAAAACATAAGCGAAAAAATTTGGAATGCCGTCATTCGCCAGGCACTCATTGGTGGCTATCTCCTCAAAGAGGTAGATAATTACGGAGTTCTGAAGCTTACGGACGACGGGCGCAAGTTCATAAAACATCCCGTCTCGTTCAAGATAGTGGAAGACCGCGAGTATAATGATGACGACGACATGCCGATACAAGAGGCAGGCTCTTTTTCCATCGACCCGACACTCTATCAAATGCTTGTCGACTTGAGGAAACGCATGTCAAAGGAAATGGACGTTCCACCCTACGTGATATTCCAAGATGCATCGCTCGAAGCAATGGCAACCGTTTATCCTCAGAATGTGGAGGAACTGCAAAACATTCCCGGCGTGGGAGCTGGTAAGGCCAAACGATATGGAGAAGACTTTTGCGACCTCATTCGCCGTCATTGCGAAGAGAATGAAATTGAACGCCCCGAGGACCTTCGCATACGCACGGTGGCAAACAAATCGAAAATCAAGGTAAGCATCATCCAAAGCATCGACAGAAAAGTAGCACTCGACGACATTGCTGTGGCCAAGGGAATTGAATTCGGAGAGTTGCTCGACGAAATCGAGGCCATCGTATATAGCGGGACAAAAATAAACATCGACTACTTCATAAACGAAGTAATGGACGAAGACCACGTCGAAGACATCTATCAGTACTTCAAAGAGTCAGAGACTGACGACTTGGAAGCTGCCTACGCAGAACTAGACGAGGAATATTCGGAAGAAGAAATCCGACTCATTCGCATTAAGTTTATTTCCGAGATGGCAAATTAAGCCCATACACTCATACTATATATATATTATAAAACTTTCGAAGATGAATTTCATTGAACAAATTGTAGAAAAAGACTTGGCCGAAGGCAAGAATGACGGACGGTTACAGACACGCTTCCCGCCAGAGCCCAACGGCTATCTACACATAGGCCATGCGAAGGCGATTTGCATGGATTTCGGCATTGCATCCCAATATGGCGGTACATGCAATCTTCGCTTCGACGACACCAATCCCCTAAAAGAAGATATGGAGTATATGGACTCCATCAAACAAGACATTCAGTGGCTCGGTTTTCAGTGGGCCAACGAATACTATGCCTCAGACTATTTTCCCCAGCTATGGGAATTCGCCGTACGCTTAATTAAAGAGGGTAGGGCATACGTTGACGAGCAGTCTTCAGAGGATATCGCCCAACAAAAAGGCACACCCACGCAGCCAGGTACCGAAAGCCCCTATCGGAATCGCCCGATAGAAGAAAGCTTGAAACTATTCGAGCAAATGAATAGCGGAGAAATAGAGGAAGGCAAAATGGTGCTGCGTGCCAAAATCGACATGGCAAACCCCAACATGCACTTTCGCGACCCCATAATATATCGCGTAATCAACCATCCACATCCACGCACTGGTACCAAATGGAAGGCATACCCCATGTATGACTTCGCCCATGGGCAGAGCGACTTTTTCGAAGGTGTCACTCACTCGCTCTGCACACTTGAATTTGTACCCCATCGACCGCTCTACGACCTCTTCATTGACTGGCTAAAAGAAAATCAAGATCTCGGCGACCACCGACCACGTCAATACGAGTTCAATAAACTTAATCTTAACTACGTACTCCTCAGCAAACGCAACCTTCTGCTCATGGTCAACGAAGGGCTTGTCGATGGCTGGGACGACCCACGCATGCCTACGCTTTGTGGGTTCAGACGTCGTGGATATTCCCCAGAAGGCATACGCCGCTTTGTCGACAAAATTGGCTACACCACCTTCGATGCACTCAACGATTTTGCACTCCTTGAGAGCGCCGTGCGCGAAGACCTCAACGACCGCGCGCTCAGAGTATCGGCAGTGCTACGACCCGTAAAACTCACTATTACCAACTATCCCGAAGACAAGGTTGAAGTGATGGAGGCAGTCAACAATCCTGAACACCCTGAGCAAGGAACACACCCCATTGAATTTAGCCGTCATCTCTGGATAGAACAAGACGACTTCATGGAAGACGCTCCCAAAAAGTATTTCCGTCTCACTCCCGGGCAAGAAGTACGTCTCAAAAACGCATACATCATAAAGTGCGAAGGGTGCGTGAAAGATAGTGAGGGCAATGTCGCAGAAATACTTTGTACTTACGACCCCGAAAGCCGTAGCGGAATGCCGGGGGCAAACCGCAAAGTAAAAGGCACCATCCACTGGCTCAGCCAGGCTCATTGCCTCGAAGCTGAAGTGCGACTCTATGAACGACTTTGGAAGGTAGAAAACCCGCGCGACGAACTCTCCCGGATTCGCGAAGAGCAACAGTGCGACACACTTTCCGCCATGCATCAGATGCTTAACCCTAATTCTCTCGAAGTGTTGCCAAAATGCTACGTAGAAAAACACCTACTCGAATGTCACGAAGCTAAATATTTGCAATTCCAACGAATAGGATATTTCACCTTCGACACAAGTTCCACTCCACAACACCTTGTCTTCAACCGCACCGTCGGACTGAAAGACAGTTTCAAAAAATGAACGAAAGCGAGCTTCAACATGTCGTAGCACAATACGAGAGTGCCCTCCAGCAGGGCACTCTTCAATTCTTTGATAGCCTCACTCTTCTCGACATCTACGACTACTATCATTCCCACTCTCAGCCACTCAACGCAGCCGCATGCCTACACCATGCACTCAGGCTCCACCCAGACAACATCTACGTACTCGTCACATACGCCAACTTTCTGCTCGACCAAGGCCAACCCATTCAAGCAATAGCAGTCATCGATGCCATTCCCCAGAAAGACCATCCAGAAGTGAGCCTCTTTTGGGCAGAGAGCAATCTACTGCAAGGCAAGATCAACGAAGCTGAAAAATTCTTTGAAAAAGCCCGTTTGGCCACCGACCAAGATGCCGATCAATTCTCCGTTGAAGTAGCCCAATTCTACCTCGACTACAACCTGCCAACGCCTGCCCTTAAATGGCTTCGACGTGTCAGCCCTACTTCGCCACAGCGCCTCCAAAGTCTACAGCTCATGGCAAATGCCTACTCGCAGCTTTCAAATCTGCCTGCAGCCATTAGCTGTCTCAATAATGCTATTGATGCGAACCCCTACGACGAACACCTCTGGACTGACTTAGCTACACTCTATGTCGCACTCCAGCGCCACAACGAGGCATTGGCAAGCGCCGACTACGCCCTGGCTATTAACCCCAATAATCCAGATGCGCTACGCCTCAAGATTCAAACCCTCAGCCAGTTACTGCGCCCCGACGAAGCCCAGAACTGCGCCACAGCCATACAGAATGACCAAAACATACCTCCCGAACTGCTCGAAGTAGCGGCCCAGCTCCCTCTCATGGCAGGTAAGCCCGTCGCCGCACAAACATTGTTGCAGCAAGCCCTGCGCCAAACCTCCCCGGTCGACCCTCGTAGGCCCAGCCTTTTGTGGAACCTGGCAATAGCCCACCTCTTGAAAAACGACGTAGACCAAGCCGTTTTACTTGCTATAGCCTCTGCGCAGTCATCTCAAACCGTAATCCCCACACTGGCCCAGCTTGCCCAGCTCGCAGCAGAAAACAACATGCATCAAGAAGCCATACAAATTATTCGACAAATCGAACAAAGCCCCACTTTTGCGGTGGCCGATGCCGAACAACTTGCAGAAACGCTCGCCACCCTCGGCCTCTATGAACCCTGCGCCAACGTGTGGCAAATCATATTCCAACACGAAAACCAATTTCAGGCACACCTCCAGCCCATCCTCAACAAAGCACATGCCCGACTCGCTTAACACAAAGGTTTTCAAAGCCCACGCATACTCACCTGTCCCATCATACCCTCATGAATTTTCAATCATTACTCCGCCCAAACGTGGTAGCACTCCTCACCGAGAAGCCTGATAACAAACAGGTCTCCACTTTAGATACTCTGCAAGCAAACCTAGCCGAAACACGTGCCGCACTATGTAAACAGCTCTCCCTTATTCGCAATGTTTCGCCCGACTGCATACATTTTACCACGGGCACTGCCCAGTCCTTGTGCCAGTTGCTGACCCTTTTTTGCCAGCCCCGCATTGACAACGTAGTTACTCCGTCTCCCCTTGCGCCCCACATTGCACACCAGTGCATGCTGGCCGATGTCGAATTGCGCACGGCACCGCTCACGCCGAACTTCGATTTCGAAGCCGCGCCCTTGCTTTGCGCATCCAACGGACGCACCAAAATAGCCTACCTCTGCTCGCCCCACATCCCTACGGGCAATCCTCTCAATCGCGCACAGCTGCAGCAAATGTTAGCCGACTTTGGCGGCCTCGTTGTTGTCAACGAAGCCCATGCCGATTATTCATCGCTGCCCTCCTTAGTGCCATTAGTAGCTAGCGAGCCACGTCTTGTAGTACTGCGTACATTCTCTCAGTCGTGGGCAGACCCCAGCCTGCGTTTAGCCGTAGTCTATGCATCGCCATCGCTGGTGGATCTTCTCGGCCGTGCTTTTGTAGCCCCTTCAGTGGGTGTTCCTGTCCTTCTCCGCGCCAACCAAATATTGTCGCGCCCGCAAGATGCACATCGTCGCCTGCGTCAAACCATCGACGAGCGCGCCAAGGTGGCGCAGTCGCTCAGCCAGTTACCCTATGTAGAGAAGGTCTATCCATCCCATGCCAATTTCCTTCTCGTTCGCTTTGCAAATGCCGACACCGTGGCTCGTCACTTGCAAGCTCACGGCATACCTTGCCAGCCCTTTGCGGCCAGTTCGCCTTGTGCCCAGTGCCTGCAAATATCTATAGGCACACCACAAGAAAACACGAAACTCCTTGCAGCTTTGCGAAACTTGTTATGAAAACGTCAAGGCATGTATTTCTTGCATTTCAGCTCATGCTTTGCCTTTTGTTTGCAGCATGCGCGAAAATTGACTTGCCCGACCCCACGACGGCACCCACAATCGAAGAAGCAGCCGATACTCTCTCGGCCATCAGCGTGGCGGAAGCGCAAAACCGCAAAGCAGGCGAAAAGGTTTCGGTTGTAGGATTCGTAGTTGGCTATATTGATGGTTCCGCCTTGTCAAAAGCCCTATTCAAACTCCCGACTTCCGAAAACAAGAACTTTCTTTTGGCAGACAATATTGAGCAAACAGATGTGAATCATTGCTTTCCCGTGGCACTTGTGTCTGGAAGCAAATATCGAGAGCAATACAATATGCTGAGCAATCCCGGTTTTTTCAGATCGAAAGTGCTTATAACAGGCGTAATCGAGAAATACTTTACGGTGAATGGATTTCGCGACATCGAATCACTCCAGCTATTGACCGACACAGCCACGCTACATAAAGGAAATTTACGACTGCCTGTCCGCAATACGCCAAAAAAAATACAACTGGGCCGATAGTTTTTACTATTGACTACGTAGAAAAAAATATCTCGGAGATATTTTCAATTAACTCCAAGATATTTTTTTGCGCTCCGTTATCAGTTCTTTCTACTCGTACAATTTGCTTTGAAAGATAAAGCAATCTTGAAAGATTTTATTCAGGTTCTCTTGTCTGCGCTTAAAGAGCGCATAGACGGCGCTTCCACTTCCGCTCATCGAGGCATAGACGGCACCCATGTCATAAAGGGTGGCCTTGATTGCCGCTATGGAAGGATACTGCTTGAAAACGGTTTCCTCGAAGTCATTGCGCAATCGACTACGCCACTCGCTGGGAGAGAGCGACACTATGCGGCGAAGGTCGTCTGCAGGATGCTGGGGCGTTATGCCGGCATATGCATCGCGAGTGGAAACATGGACGGGTGGCTTGATAAGCACAAGAATCCACCCTCGTAGCGACACATTACAGGGAGTCAGCTGGTCGCCTATCCCGGTAGCATAGGACGGCGATGCATCTACAAAGAAGGGGCAATCGGCACCAAATGCGGCAAGACGACGGCGCATTTCGTCAGAATTTAGGCCAAGACGGAACTCCTGGTTGAGCATCAACATCATGCTCGCCGCATCACTGCTGCCACCACCGAGGCCGGCCCCCGTGGGGATGTGCTTGCATAGATAGATATCAATAGGTGGCAAATTAAATTCGATGCGCAGACTTTCGTAGACTTTGACAACGAGGTTTTGGGACGGATCGCCCTCAACGGGAGCGCCAACGACCTGAAGTCGATAGGGCACGGACTCGTGGGGGACAGGCTTCACCTCGAGAGTGTCGCAAAGGGGAATAGGGTAGAATATGGTTTCAAGGTCGTGGTATCCGTCGGGTCTACGGGCCACAACGTGCAATCCGAGGTTGATTTTGGATGGAGGAGTCGTGAGCATGGCGGTAATGTGCGTATGTATTTATGGGTGAGGCGAAGTGTTATGACTCTTCGTCGTGTCGCTTGGCTTCATTCCAAATGGCGTCCATTTCGCTGAGAGACATATCGGCGAGCGATCGGCCCTGCTTGAGAGTATGTGCCTCTAGATAGTTGAAGCGCCTAATAAACTTACGGTTTGTGAGCTCGAGGGCAGTGTCGGGATTGATATGGTAGAGTCGGGCAGCATTAACAATACTAAAGATAACATCGCCGAACTCGGCAGTAGCCCGAGCGGTATCCATGTGCTCCACTTCGCGCTCAAATTCGTGGATTTCCTCTTTCACTTTTTCCCACACTTGCTCAGGTTTCTCCCAATCGAAACCTACATTTCGAGCCTTGTCCTGTATACGATAGGCCTTAATGAGTGAAGGCAGAGCCAAAGGCACACCACTTAGCACGGATTTGTTGCCGCCCTTCTCGCGCTGCTTGATAAGTTCCCAGCCGGAGAGCACCTGTTCAGACGTCGTAGCCTGCATAGCTTTGTCCATCACCTCATCATGTTGTTGGGGAGGCCATACGTGGGGATGACGAAAAACAAGTTTGTCGCACACCTTATGGCAGACGTCTGCAATATCAAACTCGCCTTCTTCAGAGGCTATCAGTGCATAGAATACAACGTGCATGATGACGTCGCCAAGCTCCTTGCATATTTCGGGATAGTTGTGGTTGATAATGGCATCGCAGAGTTCATAGGTTTCTTCTATGGTGTTGGGGCGCAAACTGTCGATGGTTTGCTTCTTGTCCCAGGGACACTTTTGCCGAAGTTCGTCCATGACGTCGAGCAAGCGGCCAAAAGCTTCGATTTTCTCCTCTCGGGTGTGCATGATTACTTAACTGAACTTGTGAATTATGGTGAATATATCTTTCTCGAAGAATGTTTCATCGCTGGTTGTGATGGCTCTCACTCCTGTCTGGGCAATGGCGGGAACATCATTAGGAACGATGCGTCCATAGGCTGAGATCGGGAGGGCACAGTCGGCTTCGTAGAGACGCACCATGAGGTTTTTCAAGCCAAGCGCATCTATGCCAGGGTAGGGGCCGCAATCTATATAGTCGGCACCTTGACTCTTGGCCTGCACAATGGCATCGAATTCGGAGAGCGTGGCACCGATGATGAGTTCTTCGCCAATAAGTTGGCGCGTTTCGGCAATGCTTTTCCCGTCTGACAGGTGCACACCATCGGCTTCCACAACCTTCGCCAGGTTGGGGCGGTCGTCGATGACAAGTGTGGCTTTGTGTGCTTTGCAAGCTTTGAGCAGACGCTCAATTACGGGACGAACTTCGTCGTCGGACGCCTCGGTTTTTGCAATGCGCAACCACTTGCAGCCTTTGTCAAGAACAGAGAGAGCTTTCTGTTCATTTTCAGGAAGTTTATTAGAAATCGGAATCAGAAATTGAACGTTCATATAGTTAAGATGAATTATATGTTTTAACAGCACGAAGACGATAACGCCACTGGCTCTGATGGCTGATAATCTATCGTTGGTAATTTTGAGCAAATTTAGATAAAACCTATCAGAAAATGCATGTGGAACGAAAAAAAACGGAATAAAAACTGACTTTATCTGTCGAAAACCAATAAATTTGCACGGAATATCACAAATTGACTTAACTAATAATCATTAAATCTGATATGGAAAAAATTAAAGGACTCATCGATGCGCCATTTACGCCATTCGATGGAAACGGAAACGTGAACTACGACATTATCCCCGAATATGCTGCTCTTTTGGCTCGTAATGGTTTGAAGGGCGTGTTCATCAACGGCTCGTCGGGCGAGGGCTACATGCTCGACGAAGAGGAACGCATGAAACTGGCAGAAACCTGGGTGAAGGCAGTTCCTGCCGACTTCAAAGTGATTGTTCACGTTGGAAGCACTTGTGTTCGCAGCAGCAAGCGACTGGCTGAACATGCCCAAAAGATTGGAGCTTGGGGCATTGGAGCAATGGCGCCTCCCTTCCCTAAGGTGAATAGAATTGAGGAATTGGTGAAGTATTGCGAAGAAATTGCCTGTGGCGCTCCTCGCTTGCCTTTCTATTTCTATCACATCCCTGCTTTCAATGGTGCTTTCCTTTCTATGTTCGACTTTCTGCAGGCAGTGGATGGTCGCATTCCCAACTTCGCCGGCATTAAGTACACTTTTGAGAGTCTCTATGAGTATAACCGCTGCCGCCGCTACAAGGACGGTAAGTTCGACATGCTTCATGGTCAAGACGAAACCATATTGCCATGTCTGGCCATGGGCGGCGCACAGGGCGGCATAGGCGGCACGACGAACTATAACGGCCGCTGTCTTGTAGGCATTCAGGAAGCCTGGGAGGCCGGCGACCTTGAGAAAGCACGCGAGCTTCAAAATTATGCACAAGACGTGATTGACGTGATTTGTCACTACCGCGGCAACATTGTGGGTGGTAAACGCATCATGAAACTCATCGGATACGACCTCGGACCTAACCGCACGCCATTCCAAAACATGACCGACGAGGAAGAAGCACGCATGAAGGCCGAACTCGAAGCAATCGACTTCTTCAACAAGTGTAATAAATAAGCGACAGCATATGACGGAAAACTAAGGATATGAGATAATTGCTTAACTCATAGCATGCCAAATCCTTGGTTTTCCGTTTTTTATAATCTCTACATCCATGAACAAAGTCAAAGGAATTATCCTGCTTCTGGCTCTCAGCGTCACAACCCTTTGTATGGGCCAGAGCGAAACAAAATTCAACGACATTAATGTCAAGAGCCTGGCTCCTCTGTCTGTGGGCGGCCCTGAAGGGGTATCGGCCCCCTTTGCCGGCATGAGTGGCGACTTTTTAGTTGTGGCTGGTGGCTGCAATTTCGCCTTAAAGCCAGCCGCTGAAGGAGGAGAAAAGCAATTCTATTCAGACATATATGCCCTTAAGAATCCCCTGCAAGGCAGTAAGTGGGAAAAAGTGGGAGAACTCCCCAAACCACTGGCATATGGAGTAGCCGTAAGTGTGCCCGACGGAATAATTTGCATGGGCGGGACATCAGACGGAGAGAACTCTGAGAATGGTGTTTTCCTAATTAAAATTCAGGATGGCAAAGCAGTTACAACGCGCCTTGCATCGCTCCCCATTGGAATTGACCAAATGGCTGGTGCATATGGAGACGGATACATTTACGTGGCTGGCGGATTATCAAACGGCACTCCGTCGCTGGCCGCCTACCGTATGAAATATCCTGCAGCTGAAGCCGGTTGGGAGAAACTGCCCGACTATGCTACAACGTCGCACGAAGGAAGAGTGCAGCCTGCCGCAGTAGTTCAAAATGGCGCTTTGGGACCACAATTCTACCTGTTTGGCGGTTATAACCCAGAACTAAAGGCAGCCCTCCCCAACGGACTGACCTACAATCCAAAGACCAACGTTTGGTCTCCCCTTGCCGACATAACACCCTACGGCCAAAACGAAAAACGCGCCCTCATAGGAGCTGTTGCTGTGCCCAGTGGCTGCGGCCATGTGTTATTTTTTGGCGGAGTGAACAAAGACATTTTTGAAAAGGCCATCAATGAGCCCACCGAAGATTATCTGACACATCCCGCAGACTGGTATAAATTCAACAAAAGCCTGCTGGTGTATCAAACGGTAACGAACTCGTGGGCCGAAGTCTTTGACAACGCCAATTTTGCCAGGGCTGGAGCTGCCGTTGTTCCCATTAAGAATTTGGGAGGACACACACATTGGGTTCTTGTCAATGGTGAAGTGAAACCCGGAGTGCGCTCGTCGAGCGTCACCGACGTAGAGATGACCTATACTGCCCATTTTGGATGGCTCAACTGGCTTGTGCTAATACTCTATCTCGTGGCCATGATTATGCTTGGTGTCTACTTCATGCGTCGCCAAAAGGGTGGAGAAGACTTCTTTAAGGGCGGTGGGCGCATTCCTTGGTGGGCAGCCGGCATCAGCATCTTTGCCACTATGCTTTCAGCCATAACATATATGAGCATACCCGCCAAAGCTTATGCTACCGACTGGACATACTACCCCATGCAAATCATGATTTTGCTGGTATCGTTCCCTGTCATAAAGTATTACCTTCCCTTCTTCAGAAGGCTCAATGTCACAACGGCATACGAGTATCTTGAACGCCGCTTCAACTATCTGACACGACTCATGGCCAGTCTGCTCTTCATTGTATTCATGATTGCACGCATGGCACTTGTACTCTTCCTCCCCAGCCTTGCCATGACAGCCGTAACTGGCATTGACATTTTCATTTGCATCATCCTGATGGCTGTAATCACCATCGTATATTGCACGATGGGCGGTGTCGAAGCTGTGGTGTGGGGCGACGTAATCCAAGGTATCATCCTTGTGGGCGGCGCAATCCTCGCTGCTGTATACCTCATTGTGAACACTGGAAACGGAGCAACCGATTTCTTTGACATTGGATGGACCGATAACAAATTCCGCCTCTTCGACTGGAGTTTCGACTGGAAAAATGCCACCTTCTGGGTTGTTATTCTCGGCGGCTTAGCCAACAACCTCATCTCCTACACCAGCGACCAAACCGTAATTCAGCGCTATCTCACAACAAAAGACGAGAAGAGCGCTGCACGCGGCATCTTGACAAACGGACTGATGAGTGTCTTTGTGACCATAGCCTTTTTCACCATTGGAACCGGACTTTACACATTCTTCAAGACTCATCCGGCCGCCATGGACATGACAATGCAAAAGAGCGACGCCATTTTCCCATTCTTCATGATGAGCCAACTGCCTGCAGGCATTGCTGGCTTACTCATTGCTGCCGTTTTTGCAGCCACAATGAGCACCATCGCGTCAAACATCAACTCGGTGAGCACAGCTTTCACGGTGGATATATACAAGAAAGCCTTCAAGAACATCAGCGACAAGAAGCAACTTTCCGTGGCACGCTGGGCAGGTGTGATTTCGGGCGTCATCGGCATGTTCATAGCCATTTTGATGGCTACTGTCGACATACAGTCGTTGCTCGACTACTTCAACACCATTCTCGGACTGCTCAGCGGCGGAATTGGCGGACTCTTTATTATGGGTATTTTCTTCCCCAGAATTAATTCCACCTCGGCGCTCATCGGCTTCCTTTGCGGAACGGCGGTGGTATTTTGGATGAATTTTTACACACAAGTCAACTTCCTGCTCTTTGGCTTCGTTTCGATGGCCGTGAGCGTAGTTGTGGCACTGCTACTTTCGTTTGTGTGGAAACAAGAAGGCACTCAAACCGGACTCACCTGGGAAACATGCCCAAAAGAGTAACAAAGCTTTATTTCACACGTAGTAATTTTTAATTTGTAACTATAAACGACAAACAAAAACCTCACATGGTAAATTTCAAACAGCTCTCGCAGCAATATCGCAGCGAACTTCTTGACAAAGTCATCCCATTCTGGCTCGAAAAGTCGCAAGACAAGGAGTTTGGCGGCTATTTCACCTGCCTTGACCGCGAAGGCAACGTCTACGACACCGACAAATTCGTGTGGATGCAAGGAAGAGAAGTGTGGATGTTCTCTAAACTTTATAACGAAGTGGAGAAAAAACAAGAATGGCTCGACTGTGCCATCCAAGGAGCCGAATTTCTTAAAAAATACGGCCACGACGGCAATTTGAATTGGTATTTTGCCCTTGACCGCGAGGGACATCCATTGGTGGAGCCCTACAATATTTTTTCCTACACCTTTGCCGTGATTGCCTTTGGCCAACTGAGCATCGCCACCGGAAACAAGGAGTATGCCGACATTGCCAAGCGAACCTTCGACATTGTGCTTTCAAAAGTTGACAATCCGAAAGGAAAATGGAACAAGGCAGCACCCGGAGCCCGAGCCATGAAGACGTTCGACCTGCCCATGATTCTTTGTAACGTGGCCCTGGAAATTGAACAACTCCTTGAACCGGAATTTTTGCAGAAAACCATTGACACTTGTCTGCATGAAGTGCTCGACGTTTTCTATCGCCCTGAGCTCGGACTCATCGTGGAAGCTCTTGGAAAGAACGGCGAGCTGGTCGACAGCTTCGACGGCAGAAAAATGAACCCCGGCCATGCCATTGAAAGCACATGGTTCATAATGGACCTTGGCAAGCGCCTTGGGCGCCAAGACCTTATTGAAAAGGCTGTAGAAATCGCCATTGCAGAAGCAGAATATGGCTGGGACGAGAAATTTGGCGGCATTTTCTACTTCATGGATCGCCTCGGCAAGCCACGCCACGAACTTGAGTACGACCAAAAACTTTGGTGGGTGCACCTCGAGGCACTCATTTCCTTTATCAAAGGCTATCAGCTCACTGGAAATCCCAAATGTCTGGAATGGTTTGAGCGCATACACGAATATACGTGGTCACACTTTGCCGACAGCGAGCACCCTGAATGGTATGGATACCTGAATCGTCAGGGAGAAGTGCTCCTGCCCCTCAAGGGAGGCAAATGGAAGGGTTGTTTCCACGTGCCACGCGGACTCTTCAACTGCTGGAGAATTCTCGATGAGCTCGCCAACCGCGGATAAACACCAAACAAGAACGATTATGATACTCGCAAAAACCACAGACAGCACACGTTATGAGTCGCTCCACCCACTATTCAAAAAACTTTTTGACTACGTGAAGGGCCACGACTTGTCAAAGGTGCCTGCCGGACGCATCGAAATTCAGGGTTCCGATTTGTTTATCAACGTATCGGATGCCACACTGAAAAATCGCGACGAGCAAATTCTCGAAGTACACCGCCAATACATTGACGTGCATTTCCCTCTCTCGGATGTCGAAACCATTGGTTGGCGTCCCATCGAGACGCTTGGCGAAAGCATGGCGCCTTTTGACGAAGCCAACGATTTTGCCACCTATGCAGAGCCTGCTTCAGCCTACTTCGAAGTAAGGCCAGGCGAATTCTGCCTGGTATATCCCGAAGATGCGCATGCGCCAATCATAGGCAGCGGCAAACTACGCAAGCTCATAGCAAAAGTGCGCTTATAGCATCATTGTCAGCCTCGAATTCGTTTTTGCAGGCGAGGCCAGGCTTCCGTGGAAAAAGAAACTACCAACTTATAGGAAGTATTGCCACATATTTGCGCAATACTTCCTATTATTTTAGCCATGAGCCTTAGCTATTCAATATAAAGCCAAAGGGCTCTGCAACGCGATATAAGGTTGCAAATAACATGTCAGACTCCGCTAAAAATATCTCCGAGATATTTTAAACTATCGCCGTGATAGTTTAAACGATCGCCGTGATAGTTTAAACAATCGGCTTAGTAGTATGTGCGAACTGCCCAAGAAATTATTCAATAGGATAGGGCGCTTCTTGAAGTTAGAAAGAAAGATAAAGCACAAAGCCCCTTAAGGCACAATTTCCGTCCTTCATGAGTTGAAAAAGGAAGATAACACGCACGTACGCAATTTTATTTGTGTCGAATGTCGATATTTTCGCTATTTTTTTCGTATTTTTGCGCACGCTTACGTAGTAGGGGCTCACTTTCCCTTCAAGAGAAATCCGTAAATGAGCAACAAAACGAAGTAATACATAAAAGAAAAAAAATAATCACACATCAAACGTAATGGAAGTTAAGTTTAATAAACTAGACGCCGTGAATGGCGAAATTGTAATCAATCTTGTTAAATCTGACTACGAGGCTGATCTTCAGAAAGCTCTGAAAGACTATGCCCGCAAGGCACAGATGCCAGGTTTCCGCCCTGGAAAAGTTCCCATGCCAATCATCGTGAAGCGAGTTGGCAGTCAGCTTAAAGCTGAAGCCGTAGAAAGAAAATTTTCGGAAGAACTGCAACGCTATATCACCGCCGAGAAGCTCAACATGCTGGGACAGCCCCTGCAAAGTGAGCGTCAGCAAACCATAGACATCGAAAACCAAGACGACTTCGAGTTCATTGTCGACATAGCCCTGGCCCCCGAAATGAAGGTGTCGCTCACTAAGCGCGACAAGGTGGCCTACTACGACATTGTGGTCGACGACGAAAAAATCGATCAACAAATCGAAGGCATGCGCCGACAAGCCGGACATGCCGAGAGCGTAGAAGAATACACGCTGGGCGATGTGATGCGCGGCGAGCTCGTAGAACTTGAGAATGGTGAGCCCAAAGAAGGCGGCATTGTGGTAGAAAAAACAAGCATTCTGCCCCAATACTTCAATGACGACGCACAGAAGACCCTTTTCGACGGAGCCAAGAAAGACAGCACCGTGACCTTCAACCCCAGTGTGGCATATAGTGGAAACGACACCGAGATTTCCTCGCTCCTGCGCATCAAGAAGGAAGAGGTGGGCGAACATAAGGGCGACTTTGCCTTCAGGATTGCCGAGATTTCGCGCATGGTGCCTGCCGAAGTCAATCAGGAGTTCTTCGACCGGATTTATGGCGAAGGCAACATCAAGAGCGAGGAAGAACTTCGCGCACGCATCAAAACCGAAATGCAAGATCAGTTTGTGGCCGACAGCGACTATAAATTCTTGCTCGACGTTCGCACTCACGTAATGGGCAAGCTCGGCAAACTGGAATTCCCCGAAAAACTGCTGAAGCGACTCATGCAGGCCAACAATCCCGACAAAGGCCCGGAATTTGTGGAAGAAAACTTCGAAAAGAGCATCGAAGAACTGCAGTGGCACCTGGCCAAGGAACAACTCCTGCAACAAAACGAAGTGAAAATCGAGAACGACGAACTACGTCAGACCGCCATTCAGGCAGCCCGTTTCCAGTTTGCACAATATGGAATGAACAACATCCCCGACGATTATCTGTCGCAATATGCCGAGAATATGCTCAAGGATGAGAGGCAGAGAGGAGCGCTCGTGGAGCGTGCCATCGACACAAAACTGGCTACCGTGCTGAAAAATGTGGTGACACTGCAACACAAAGAGGTTAGCCTCGAAGAGTTCAACAAGCTTTTCGAAACAAAATAGTGAGCGACTCACATTGCGCGGGAGAATAAAATTCTTTCGCGCTTTGTGCTCAATAAAATAAAGCACTTTAGAATTATGAACGACTTCAAAAAATTTGCGCAAAGCAAAATGGGCATCAATTCCATGGCTCTTGACGATGTCGTGAGCCTGCAGAATCAATATCTGAACCCCTATATTTTGGAAGAGCGCCAGTTGAACGTGACACAGATGGATGTTTTCTCACGACTGATGATGGACCGCATCATTTTCCTCGGCACCCCCATCGACGACACTACGGCCAACGTGCTCCAGGCTCAGCTGCTCTATCTCGACTCGGCCGACCCGGGTAAAGACATATCCATCTACATCAACTCGCCTGGCGGAAGCGTCTATGCCGGGCTTGGCATATACGACACCATGCAGTTCATAGGCTGCGACGTGCAAACCATCTGCACAGGCATGGCCGCCTCGATGGCTGCCGTCCTGCTCGTAGCCGGAGAGGAAGGCAAACGCATGGCATTGCCCCACAGCCGTGTCATGATACACCAGCCCATGGGCGGTGCGCAAGGCCAGGCCAGCGACATTGAAATCACGGCACGCGAGATTCAAAAGCTCAAAAAGGAACTCTACAGCATCATTGCCACACATTCTCACACAGACTTCGACAAAGTGTGGGCCGACAGCGACCGCGACTACTGGATGACGGCCGATGAAGCCAAGGAATACGGCATGATAGACCTCGTGCTGGCCAAGAGAGCATAGACGGCAGGAGACCATGAGTAAGAAGAACGAAACATGCTCCTTTTGTGGTCGTCCGGCACAGCACGGGCTTCTGCTCTTGTCGGGATATGATGCCTTCATCTGCTCCGACTGCGTGGAAAATGCCCACCAAATAGTGCAGGAAACCTTAAAAGCCAGTAAGCCTGCGCCTACAGAAACTGATTTCAAGGAAGTTCCAAAGCCAAAAGAGATTAAAGAATTTCTCGACAAGTACGTAATAGGGCAGGATGCTGCCAAGCGCACATTGTCGGTGGCCGTCTACAATCACTACAAGCGCCTTTCGCACATTGCACAGGCCGAAGAGGTGGAAATAGAAAAGTCGAACATCATCATGGTTGGTTCAACAGGCACCGGCAAAACCCTCCTGGCGCGCACCATAGCCAAGCTGCTCGACGTTCCATTCACCATTGTAGACGCCACGATATTCACCGAGGCAGGCTACGTCGGCGAAGACGTGGAGAGCATACTCTCTCGATTGCTTCAGGCTTGCGATTACGACAAGTCGCGGGCCGAACGTGGCATTGTCTTCATCGACGAGATTGATAAATTGGCCCGTAAACAAGACAATCCCTCCATCACACGCGATGTGGGCGGAGAGGGCGTGCAGCAGGGCTTGCTCAAGCTTCTTGAAGGCAGCATCGTGAACGTGCCTCCCAAAGGCGGCCGAAAGCATCCCGACCAGGAATACGTAAAAGTTGACACGAAGAACATTCTCTTCATTTGCGGAGGAGCCTTCGACGGCATAGAAACAAAAATTGCGCAGCGACTCAACACACACACCGTGGGATACAACAATGTGCGACGCACCATGAAAATAGACTCCCACGACCTCATGAAATACGTGGAGCCGCAAGATTTGAAACACTTTGGACTCATTCCCGAACTAATTGGGCGCCTTCCTGTGCTGACCTATCTCATGCCGCTCGACAAGGAAGCTCTTAGAAGAATACTGACCGAGCCGCAAAACTCCATCGTGAAACAGTACATAAGCCTCTTTAAGATGGATGGAGTGAAGCTCACCTTCAGCGATGAAGCCCTTGAGTATATAGTCGACGAAGCCGTGCGCTACAAGCTTGGGGCCCGTGGACTACGCAGCATTGTGGAAACAGTGATGACAGAACCCATGTTCGAAATTCCTTCTACCAAAAAGAAAACACTGACCATCACCCGCGAGTTCGCCATGAGCCAACTCCAAAGCCATAAGCCCGAAATGCTCGCCTGAATAGAGCCAATGCAGCACTCGCGGCAACGCATAATTCAGAAAACTATAAACTTTATCATAAAAACATCAACATTATGACAATCGACACTTGTAATTTCAAAAACCAAAGGGTCATTGTACGCGTAGACTTCAATGTTCCCCTTGATGAAAACGGAAAAATTACCGACGACACCCGCATCCGCGGAGCCCTGCCCACACTTAAGAAAGTGCTGGCCGACGGAGGTTCGCTCATCATCATGTCTCACATGGGCAAGCCCAAAGGCAAAGTAAACCCCAAGTACTCTCTTGGACAGATCACCGAAGCCGTTTCGGCCGCCCTTGGCGTTCCTGTTCAGTTTGCCCCCGATTGCGCTAAGGCCTCCGAGCAGGCTGCTGCCCTGAAGGTTGGCGAAGTGCTCTTGCTCGAGAACCTGCGCTTCTATGCCGAAGAAGAGGGCAAACCCGTGGGCATTGAGAAAACCGACCCTGCTTATGACGAAGCTAAAGCCGAAATGAAGAAGCGCCAGAAAGAATTTGCCAAGACATTGGCCTCGTATGCCGACTGCTACATCATGGATGCTTTCGGAACAGCTCACCGCAAACACGCTTCGACCGCAGTGATTGCCGACTACTTCGACGCCGACCACAAAATGCTTGGCTACCTCATGGAGAAAGAAGTGCAAGCCGTCGACAACATACTGTCAGACATCAAGCGCCCCTTCACCGCCATCATGGGAGGCTCAAAGGTCAGCACAAAGATTGGCATCATTGAAAATCTGCTTGGCAAGGTAGACAACTTGATTCTTTGCGGCGGCATGACCTACACCTTTGCCAAAGCCCTCGGCGGAAAGATCGGCAAATCAATCTGTGAGGACGACAAGCTCGATGTAGCTCTCGACGTAATTGCCAAGGCCAGGGAAAAGGGAGTGAACCTCGTTCTTGGAGTTGACTGCGTGGCTGGCGACGATTTCAGCAACGATTGCAACACACAGATTTGCCCTGCCAACGATATTCCCGAAGGTTGGGAAGGCCTCGATGCCGGTCCTAAGACTCGCGAGCTTTTTGCCAACGCCATTAAGGGCGCCAAGACCATTCTCTGGAACGGTCCTGCCGGCGTATTCGAGTTCGACAACTTCGTAGGCGGCTCCAAGGCCATTGCCGATGCCATTGCTGAAGCTACAGCCAATGGTGCTTTCTCGCTCATAGGAGGCGGTGACTCCGTGGCCTGCATCAACAAGTTTGGAATGGCCGACAAGGTTAGCTACATTTCCACTGGCGGCGGCGCACTGCTCGAAGCCATCGAAGGAAAGGTGCTGCCTGGCATTGCAGCCATTAAGGGTTAATACGATCTTCACCATCAACCCTCCGTCAAAAGGCATAATGTTCTATAGAGCAAAGCTATTTTGATGGAGGGTGTTTTTTCGTTTTCCACTTGTGCAAATGTTCAATCTCAGAACAATTATATTCATCACCATAGCCTTTAGCCTGTTTTCGTGCTCTGAAAAAACAGATGGCAAGAAGGAGGGGGATGGAGCTACGGCAACAACAAATAAGAATGTACAGACGACGTTGCGCATTGCCGCCGTGCCCACCATGGAGAGTGTGTCACTCGGCCTCCTCTCATCGGCTTCGGTGCAACAGGCTCTGGGAGCAAAAATCCCCGTTGTAGTAAAATTCTATTGCTCGCAGTTCGACTGCGACACCGCCTTGCTCGGTGGTAGCGTCGACATGTCCGTGATGGACAACCAGCGCAGGGCCTACTACGAAGCGAAAGGTCACCATTTCAAGGAAATACTATCATTGAGAGGCGAGCAAGGCATTGTTTTGGGCAGGAATGTTCGTTTGCGAAGCATAGCCGACTTGAGCAGGAAACTGGTAGGCATGAGCCGCCATAGCGTCTCGTCTCAATTTCTTTCACAAACTCTTTCGGCAGGAAAGGTTTTGGCCGAGGATGTGCTGGCCACCCAGATAAACGACCTGACACTGCGTAAACGCATGTTGATAACGGGACAGGTCGAAATAGCCATACTTCCTGAACCCTGGCTCACGGCAAGCATCCTCGAAGGAGCGCGTCTGGCTAAAATTCAAGGTGCAAGACAGGAATATGAAGCCTCACTCGTGGTTCTCGCGGCCAACGATTCTAAGCTTAAAAGCAAGGTTTCTTCCCTCAAAAAGTTTTATGCCGAAATCCAGAAGCGCAAAAAGGAATTCACCGCGCAGCGCGATAGTATCCTGAAAACGCAATATGAGCTGCCCCAAGCGGTTATAGACAGTATCAACAGTACCTCACGATGAACAAAGAGTTATATAAGACACTCCATGCCGAAGTGGTTCGCCACCTTGAAGCTCACGAACTATGGAGCGCGCTTTGCAGCATAGAAAACATGCTTGCCTATTTCAACGATTGGCAGATTGCTGAACAACACAGGGCACTCAAGGAATCATACAGCATGATGCTCCGCTACATGCTGCAAGGTACGTTCGACCCTGACCGCGAGGCCATGCACAATGAGTTCATGCTTCAAGCCTTTAAGCTCAGCGACTCACTGCATCGTCGCCAGTTATTGGAGGCAGACGAGTCATACTACAAAACCACGCATCAGACACTGCAAGCCATGACGATGCCGCACGATCTCACGGAGATTAAAAATCCTGAAATCAGCCTGCGCCTGCTCTTCGACATCATCTATTCTTCGCCTCTGTTTCGCGAAGAGGAATGCGACACCATGCGACAATTTCTGGCTTCGACCTCGGTCACCACACACCAGAAGGCCGTGGCTATGAGTGCACTCACATTGGCAACGCTCACCGTGTTTGACGAAGAGAAGCTGCTCATTTTGCTCACTGTCTATGCAGATGCATCGCAGCCCACCATACTTCGAGCCCGCAGCCTGGTTGGAATTGTGTTGATACTCAACTCCAATCCGCGCAGGTGTCACTTGCTGACGCGCACAGAGCAATTGGTTGAGAAATTGTTCAGTTCAGACACCGACAGCCTCGTACTCCTTCAGTTGCAGCTCATCATCAGCCTCGAAACCAAAAAGATTGCCGACGATTTGCAAGGCGAAATTTTCCCTCACATCGCAGAGACTATGAAGCCTAACGACGACCAGGAGTTCGACATCGACAAAATGGGCTACAACTTGGCTGAAGCCATGAGCAATCCCGACTGGGAGAATGGCGAAGAGCAATCGAAGTTGGCCCGCAGTCTCAAAAAAATCGTAGACAAGCAGCAGCGTGGCGCCGATATCTACATGGGGTCGTTTGCCATGCTGAAGCAACGCTTTCCATTCTTCGATGTGGCTGCAAACTGGTTTGCCCCTTTCAGTCCTAATCACCCCGATCTGAAAACAGCTGGTGCAGCAGCCAAGCTGGTTGAACTTATAGCCTCAGGATCTCCGCTCTGCGACTCAGACAAGTATTCTTTCAGCTTGCTTTTGCAGCACATGTCGACAGAACAGGTGGAGCATCTTCAGTCGCAGTTCGGCGTTCTGTCGGGCCAAAGCCCCAGCGAAGACTTAGAAGACTTCGCAACATATGTGAGAACCTCCTTGCAAGATATCTATCGCTTCTTCAAACTTTTCAGATACCCGCTTGCTATCCCCGATCCGTTCGCTCAGAACATCCTTCTCACAGAGCATCCCATGCTTGGACGCTACCTGGGGCAGGAAAAAACACTGCGCCAAATTGCCGACTTCGCCTTCGAAGAGAATAACTGGGATATTTCGAGTCCACTCTATGACTACTTAACTAACGTATATGGAGGCAGTGCCACCATGTGGCAGAAGCGCGGCTTCATTGCCTACAAGAAAGGAAACTACGAGAAGGCAACTGCTTCCTATGAGCGCGCCGACTTGATGCAGCCTGGCGATCGGTGGACACTGCAACAGCTGCTTAACTGCTATCAGCGACTAAGGCATGCTGAAAAAGCTTATGACGTCATGATTCGCCTCGGCTACGAAAACAGTGAGCAACCACAAGTGTTGCTGACCTTGGCCAAAAATGCTTTCGACCGACTTGAAATTCAGCAGTCCATACAACAATTGCAAAAGGCTGCGTATTATGCCATAGAAAAGCAACCCGAAGACAAATTGCTGCTTGCCCAAATTCAGAAAGCCTTGGCAGAAGTCTATCTGTACGACAACCATCCCGACAAGGCATGGGAAATGTATCAGAAAGCGCCCATAGAAAGTTTCAAGCCTGCCGAGCTCCTGCAGGCGGCTCACGCAACACTTATTACGCGCGGCCTCAATGAGGCTCTGACATACTACCAGCGCTACTTGACGGCCACGAAGTTGGAACCATCCTACGACGTTCTTTTCCGCCCGTCGGCTCCTCTGCTGGCAGCTGCGGGCTTCACACTCGACGAACTAATACTCCTGGCCGATGCCATTGCCGTGGCTTAAGAGCAAAGTGCAGAATCAAGCAGCAAACCACAAGCCAAGGCCATCTATGCAAACAACACAAAAAAGTATCTCCGAGCCAGTTGAAATTAGCTCAGAGATATTTTAAACTATCGCGGCGATAATTAAAACTAGCTCGGAGATATTTTAAAAGGGCTCCGGGCTAGTTTTTTTTCGCTTTGATTGAAGAGTTCCAGACTGCGACTTGCTACAGGCAAAGTCTGCTTTTATTCAGCAGCTGCAGCCAGTAAAACTTCGCTCAAAGTGGGATGAGCGTGAATGGTTTGCGAGAGGTCGGCCACCGTGCCGCCAAGCGCCATGAGCAAAGTGGCTTCGTGCACAATGTCGGCAGCATGAGCACCAAGGATATGACACCCCAACAGTTTGTCGTCGGTTCCCACGATGAGCTTTACGAGTCCCTCGTCGGAACCCATGCTGAGCGACTTGCCGTTGGCACGATAGAAGGCCTTCTTCACGCTATATTCCATTTCGCGGGCCTGACAAGCTTCCTCAGTGAGGCCAACACTGGCCATCTCGGGCACTGTGAAAACCGCACTGGGCACTAAACTGGTGTCGATGGGGCGCTTAGTGGTGCCAAAGAGGTGGTCAAGAACACTATAACCTTGGAAGGTAGCAGCATGAGCCAGCGGACATATGCCGTTGACGTCGCCGATGGCATAAATGCCCGGAATGTTGGTTGCAAAATGCTCATCGACCTTGATTCCACGCGGAGTGAAATCTATGCCTACGTCGGCAAGGTTCAGACTGGCAACGTTGGCAGCACGGCCTACTGCCATGAGCACGATATCGGCCTCAACGCACTGCTGCTTACCTTTTGCCTCAAACACAACCTCTGAACCGCCACCAGAAAGTTCCTTAATCGCAGTGACGGCTGCGCCCACGTGGAAAGCAATTCCTTGCTTCTTAAGCGAAGTGCGCAGGCGCTTGGCAATGTCAGCATCAAGATTGGGAAGCACTTCTTTGCAATATTCTACAACAGTGGTTTCGGAGCCGAAGGCATTGAAGATGCTGGCAAATTCAAGGCCAATCACACCACCGCCAATTATGCAAAGACGACGAGGCAGCTCGGTGAGCTGAAGCATTTCGGTGCTCGTCAGCACATCGCGGCTATGAGCTCCTTCAATGGGCAGAAATTTGCTCACACTTCCTGTTGCAATGATAATCACAGGTGCACTGAGGATTTCTTCACCGCCATCATGAAGTTCCACCTTCATCGTTGTGGCTTCAACAAAAGTCGCCTTGCCATGGAAGAATGCAATTCCTGGCGTACGCATGAGCATTTCAACACCCTTCACCAGGGTTTCCACCACATTGTCCTTGCGCTCTATGGCCTTTTTGAGCGAAAAGGCCGGTGTTTTATCGGCTTCAACGCCAAAGACATCGGCAGTTTTCACATCGTGAAGCACCTCGGCTGTGCGACAAAGGCACTTCGTGGGTATGCATCCCTCGTTAAGACACGTTCCACCCACGCGGCGAGCTTCGACAACGGCCACTTGGCGCCCTTGCTTGGCAGCGCGAACAGCGGTTTCGTAGCCGCCGGGGCCGGCTCCTATTATGATAATATCAAATTTGGTCATGGGTTGTGCTTAATCAAATTGAAATCTGAAAATAGCGTCCTTCACTGCCCTCACATCGTCGAGACGACGAACCGGGGTGGAGTGTGGCGATGCCTTCACGAAAGCTGGATCGGATTTGGCCTCTTCAGCAATTTTCTTCATCACGGTAATGAAGTCGTCGAGCGTGTCTTTGCTCTCTGTCTCCGTAGGCTCAATCATCAAAGCCTCATGGAAAAGCAGGGGGAAGTAGATGGTGGGAGCATGGAAGCCATAGTCGAGCAAACGCTTGGCCACATCGAGCGTCGTAACGTGAGCGTCATCATGGTGGTCGCCGCCATATTCAGGTCGCAGACCATCGAAAACAAACTCATGCTTGCAAAGACCCTCGATGGGAAGCAGATAGTGGCTCTTGAGTGCTTCTTTGATGTAATTAGCGTTGAGCACGGCCAGCTTTCCGGCACGGGCAATGCCATCGCGTCCCAGCGAAAGCAGATAGGCATAGGCACGAATAATGATGGCATAGTTTCCAAAATGAGGAGAAACCGAACCGAGGGCCTCATTGCCGTACTCAATGGCGAAGGTTCCATCCGACTTTTTTACTACCTGCGGATTGGGCAAATAATCTTCCAGACCCTTTCTCACACCCACCGGACCACTTCCGGGACCTCCGCCTCCGTGGGGAGTGGAAAAGGTTTTGTGAAGATTGATGTGCATCACGTCGAAACCCATGTCGCCAGGGCGGCAAACACCCAGCATGGGGTTAAGGTTAGCTCCGTCGTAGTACATGAGACCGCCACACTCGTGAACCAGTTTGGCTATTTCGGGTATTTTAGTTTCGAAGATGCCGAGTGTGTTAGGGTTGGTCATCATCATGCCGGCAATGTCGTCGCCGAGAAGGGGCTTGAGATCTTCCACGTCGACTGTGCCTTGTGGGGTAGATTTCACTTCAACGATTTGCAGTCCGCATACGGCAGCCGAAGCGGGGTTTGTGCCATGAGCAGAGTCGGGCACTATAATTTTTGTACGCTTTGTGTCGCCACGGCGTTCATGGTAGGTGCGAATCACCATGAGGCCTGTGAGTTCACCATGGGCACCGGCAAAGGGATTGAGCGTGAAAGCCTCCATTCCGGCCACTTCGCTAAGTGCGCGCTGTGTTTCATAATAGAGAGCAAGCGCACCTTGTGCAGTAGAAGCGGGCTGAGCAGGGTGCAACTGCGTGAAAGCAGGCAATGATGCCATTTCCTCGTTTATTTTCGGGTTGTATTTCATGGTGCAACTTCCCAGAGGATAGAAACCTGTATCTACTCCAAAGTTATTGTTGCTCATGTTGGTGTAGTGGCGAGCCACGGTCTGCTCGTCGGCCTCGGGAAGACGCAGTGGCGACTTGCGGAGAACAGAGTCGGGTAGGGCGGCAAAACCTTCTTCGCCTGTATGGTCTTTCGGAATGCTATAACCAATGCGTCCGGGGCGCGAGAGTTCGAATATCAGTTTGCCATAATATACATTGTTCATAGTCTTCCTTACTTTGTGAGTTCAACAAAATGATCTATTTCCTCTTTTGTGCGCTTTTCGGTGGCGGCTATGAGAATTTTATGGTCGTCAATTTTCACACCAGCCAGCACTCCTTCTTGTGCACACTTCTTAATAAGACCATCTACGTCGCCACTATATTCGAGGCAGAATTCGTTGAAGAATGGCGCATCGAAGACGAGCTTGAAACGGCCGGTTTGAAGAAGTTTCTTGCAAAGGTAGTGAGCAGCTTTGAATGAATTGTCGTTCACCTCGCGCAAGCCTTTCGGCCCCATGAGGCTCAGATAGGCCGCCACGTAGAGACACATCATGCCCTGGCTCGTACAGATGTTGGAAGTAGCCTTTTCGCGACGAATATGCTGCTCACGAGCCTGCATGGTGAGCACAAAGGTGCGCTTTCCTTCGGCATCCACGGTCTGACCCACGATGCGTCCGGGCATCTTACGGATGAGCGAGTTGCTGGTGCAGAGGTAGCCGATATATGGGCCGCCATAGTTCAACGGCAAACCAAGCGATTGCGCATCGCCACAGGCAATGTCTGCGCCCCATTCGCCAGGCGACTTAAGAGCGCCCAGTGTTGATGCCGGACTGTTGATAGTGAGGAGCGTCTTGTGGGCGTGACATTCGTCGGCAAGGCCGCTAAAGTCTTCAACAAGGCCGAAGAAATTGGGCTGGGACACAATGAGACCCGCCACATCGTCGGCAGAAAGTTTAGAGGAAATGGCTTCGCGGTTAATTAGCCCATTGCTGGCTGCATCCACTTCTTCAAGATCCACTCCATGGAAGTGGGCATAAGTTTTCACCACATCTTTCACTCTTGGGTTAAGCGTGGCACTCATCAGCACCTTGTTGCGTTTTTTCGAAGCAGCGCATGCCATCATCATCGCTTCGGCCGTTGCCGTAGATCCGTCGTACATGCTGGCATTCGATACTTCCATACCCGTAAGCTCAGCCATTAACGTCTGATATTCAAAGATATACATCAACGTGCCTTGAGATATCTCGGCTTGATAGGGAGTGTAGGAAGTGGAAAACTCCGAGCGCGAAGCAATGTAGGGTATAAGAGACGGAGTGTAGTGGTCATAAGCTCCTGCGCCGGCAAAGCAAGTAAGTGGCTTGTTATGAGCTGCGAGCTCTTCAAAGATTTTTCGGATTTCGGCTTCCGATTTACTTTCGGGAAGTTTCAGCTCGCCAGATAGTTTTAGTTCCTCTGGAACTTCTGCATAAAGGTCTTCGAGCTTTTGCAGGCCCACCGCCTTCAACATCTCGGCTATGTCGGAATCGGTGTGCGGAAAATATCTATGCATAATGTATGTGTTTTTCTGTTGTAGCGATATCGCTTTAAAATATCTAAAGTCTCTCTCCAGAAGACGGAGTGTTGCAGAATAATAGAGTAGGGGCAGGGGTTCAGCCTTCAGAAATACTCAGTGCTAAGAACCTCTGAGCGAAACACTCGCCCATACTCTTTTCAGAAAAAGTGAAAAAAAGAATTGCTCACTTTTTTGAACATACTTACTCGCACGTCTTTTCGTAGGAAGCTGCATCCATCAGCGATTCCACTTCGCTTGGATCGGAAAGCTTCACTTTCATTACCCAATTTTCAAACGCATCTTTATTGATGAGTTCTGGCTCGTCTTCCAGAGCCTCGTTTACCTCAACTACCGTACCGCTAACGGGCGAAATCAGGTCGCTGGCGGCCTTAACGCTTTCTACGGCGCCAAATTCTTCGCCAGCGGTTACTTCGTCGTCAACCTCAGGCATGTCAACATAAACGACGTTGCCAAGCTGGTTTTGAGCATAGTCTGTGATACCTACGAAGCCAAATTCTCCTTCAATACGTACGAATTCGTGCGACTCGCTGTAATAGAGTCCTTCAATAACTTTTGCCATTTGTTTTAGTGTGTTGAATGTTTGTTATTATTATGAATTTAGATTTATTTCTTATAGCTTTTCTTGTAAAAGCGCTTTTTGGTTACAATTCCTGGCTGCACCTTCTTGTGGATGCGCACGGCAATCGGAGTGTCGAGGGCGGCGGCATTAATGTCTACAAGTGCCATGCATACACTTTTGCCTGTTGAAATAGAATTATAACCGGTAGTAACAGTTCCTACAACTACATCGTCCTTGAGAACCTCATAACCATGGCGAGGAATGGCGCGACCCTCCAATTCAATTCCCACAATTTTGCGTTTCAGTCCTTCCTCTTTTTGCTTGAGGAGGGCATCTCTACCAATGAAGTCGCCTTTGTCAAGTTTCACGAACATGCCGAGACCTGCCTCGAGGGGCGTAATCTCATCAGTGAGTTCATCGCCATAGAGCGGCAAGCCCACTTCGAAACGCAATGTGTCGCGACAACCTAAACCACAGGGCTTAGCATGGCCACTCGCCATGAGTTTTTCCCAGGCGGCAACGATATATTTTGGAGTGCCGTATATTTCGAAACCATCTTCGCCTGTATAACCAGTGCGGCTCACAATCAGATGTTCACCATCAGAATCCATCTCATTAAACGTGTAGAACTCAAGTTCCTTACATGGAAGGCCAAGAACTTTAGTAGTAACATCTTCAGCCTCAGGGCCTTGTATGGCCAGCTGACCCCAACAGGGACTTTCATTCCTGGTTTCAACATCAAAAGAGGCTGCTTGTTTTTCAATCCATGCATAATCTTTGTCAATATTAGCAGCGTTTACAACAAGCAGAAATTTCATATCGCCCATTTTGTATACGAGCAAATCATCAACAGTACCACCATTCTCGTGAAGCATCATACCATAGAAAATTTTTCCTACTTCGGCACCCGAAATGTCGTTCGTGAAAATGTATTGAACAAACCGCTCCGCATCGTTTCCTTCGACAAACACTTCACCCATATGCGAAACGTCAAACACACCGCACGCTTCGCGAACGGCGCGATGCTCGTCAATTATGTTAGAGTACTGCAGAGGCATTTCGAAGCCTCCAAAAGGAACCATAGTGGCGCCTAACTGCACATGCGCATCATATAGACACGTTTTTTTCATATCGCTCATAATTTGTTATGGTTTTATTAATTAATATATATTCGTTAAGTTATTAATTCTCAGAAGAGTAGGTGGCGTTTGAAATACAATTAGTTAACATATTGAGCAAGTCATCCCGAGAAAGCCCCCTAATGCTCGACTCAGGTTGTTTAGTCATAATAGCTTCTCGGATATTATGCTCCGCCCAAACAACATTGCAAAAGGCATTATTAAAAGACTCATTTGCGTCACCAAGTGCGAAAAAATCACCTGTCACTTCAACTTTAGAAATAAGCGAGCCGCGCAGCATGATACCGATTTCAATTAGGCCGCAACCTTCAATCCTACGTTTTATTGTAAAATCCATTTTAGCCACGCGGCCCCACAAAAAAGACTTTTCACGATAATTATGTTCAATGCATTCAATCTCATCAATGTCTTTAGAATCAAGTTCGTAAGTCCTGTTTGTTAGTTTGCTTACTAATTTTGTACAAAGAACCTGCAAGTCATATTTTGACACATCTTTCAACAGAGCGATGCGTTGCTTAACACTTTGAACACCTGCTCCTTCTAACTTTTCATTGTCGGGACTCAAAGCCTTAGTCATCATGCTCATCGTAGTGTCATAGAGCATAGTTCCATGAATTATGCAGCAGTCGCCAATCCAATAAAATGCATTACCACATATTTTTCCACCTCCAACGCTAACGTCTAAAACAATGTCATTTCTGCCTGTGGCCACAGCAGGAATTCCCAATGAATTAAGGGCCGCTGCCATGGTATAGGCATATTCAGAAAACAAATCCTCTGTGGTGCGCCCATCCGACTTCAGAATCAAACTCCACATCACATTGCCACGATCTGCAAAGACAGAACCACCACCGCTGCGACGGCGCACAATATCTATATTTTGCGACAAACAGAAATCAATGTTTATTTCTTTGTGAGCCACCTGATTTCTGCCCATGACAACAGTGGGACTGACTTGCCACCAAAACAAATAAGCATCTTCCAAATACATGTTTCTCGCCACAAACTCCTCAATCGCCAAATAGAAAGCTGCAGAACGGCAAGACGTTTCCTGAGGCAAACGTAAAAAACATGCGGGAAAGGTTTTCATGGTTAGAGCTTAGAGTTTCTAATTGTATATACGGCAAAGATAAGTACAAACACTAAACCTTCAAATTTTTTTCACAAAAAAGCGCCATAACTCGCAAACAATTCACTATAGTCACTGATACCGCAAATATTTAGAATTGGTATTATGTTTAATTTGATACATAGTACGAAATAGAATAAATAACTACACTTAGCTCACATAACATTTACTACTGACAATCGTGCAGATTGTAAATCGTATTAAATAAATACTAAAAATCCCCGTCTGTAAACGCACATACGTTTGCAGACGGGGATTTTCCGTTACGTTGCCCCAGCATGCCCGCCACATTCGTCGCGGCAGCTTCCTCCTTTTGTTTTCTTTCAGTTTCTTATGTTTTGCTGAGGTTTTCTAAGTTTTTGTTGTTTCGTTTAGAATGAGTTTAATTGCAAGCGCGCTTACAAGGTGCATCTCGGGCCCCTGCGGCC
>CADBQP010000006.1 GCA_902796835.1 uncultured Bacteroidales bacterium | reverse complement strand
TTTTTTTGATATTGATAATTCTTTGTATCAGCGGTTTTCAGAGAGTTTCCCTTTAAAAAGTTTGAAATAAATTTGCCGTAACAAATTAATGTCGTATCTTTGCACCCGCTTACGGAAAACCGAAGCGTTAGGTAGATCCGCTAGCTCAGTTGGTAGAGCACAACACTTTTAATGTTGGGGTCTTGGGTTCGAGCCCCAAGCGGATCACGAAGGTAAACCACAACGCAGGAGGATGCTAAGGCATCTTCCTGCGTTTATTTTATTGCTGAAGAGAGGATACCATTATCGGTATCTTCTCTTTTTCGCCTTTTCTGAAACTTTGATTGGCTGTCTACTCTAAAGGTATTTCGGGATGTTGCACAGAGAGTGGCCGATCCTTCTGCGAGAGGTAGAACATGTAGAGTATGACGGGCTTCGTGCCGCGGTTCTCTCCGTGGTGTATGGTGTTCACCATCTCTACAACGGCCTCGCCCTCGCGAACGGTTTTTTCCTTGCCATCCAGTCCGATAATGGTTAGTTCGCCCTGCACCAAGATGCCGTAGTTCATCACGGGATGATGGTGCCAGCCCAGTTTCTGGCCCGGTGCAAATTCATATTTCACGGCTACCAGTTCGGGGCGGCCCTGCAGGTAGTCGGGCAACTCCACCCCATCCCAGCTTTGGCTGGTGCGCACGAGTTCTATGGATTTTACCTTCTGGGGTGGGTCATCACTGACTGTCTGGGTGGCGGCAAGTGGTCTTTTTTTGATTTTGTTCATCTTTCGATTGTTATTTCATAATTTTTGTCTTTGTCTGAAGCCGCGACGGCTTTGCGGCAAAGTTACGGAAACTCTAAAAAAACTCTTTGTCCTTATGTGCATTTTTTAGATAGAGGAGCGAGGATATTTGGTAGGCACGCAGCAGTTCAAACATTTGTCCATTCTTTCGAGATTTGTTAAAACTCTCCATAAAATTCAACGAAACCGACCTTATTTTTTCAAATTTTAGTTATTTTGCCATTCGATTGCATCAGTGAAGGTTTGCTAATGAAACTAAACAAACGAAAAATCAAGTATTCGGCAATATTCTTTATCTGCTGGTTTGCCTTTTTGGCCTTTGTGGTCGACTTTCAGGCGCTGGCCGACCGTTTCGGATCGTATGCATTGGTGGAAGTTTCGCTATGGCTCTTGGTCCTTGTGCCCACACTGGCTGTCTATATATTCACAAAAGAAAAATAACCGCACCAACGAATAAACTATGACCATAGAAGAATTCAGAGACTACATGAAATCGGGCAAGCCCGTGGAGGGCGGCTCTGATGTTCACATGATGTTTCACCTCCTGTCGCAGGAGGCTCTGAAAATTACGACCGAAATCAACGGTAAGTATCACACACCCCAAGAACTGCACGCACTGCTGGAGCAACTTTGGGGGCGCAAGGTTCCCGCATCGGTAGGAATGTTCCCGCCATTTCACACCGACTGCGGCAAAAACACCATAGTGGGCGAACGAGTGTTCATCAACATGGGTTGCAAGTTTCAGGACCAGGGCGGCATCACCATCGACGAAGGTGCCCTCATTGGCCACAACGTGGTGCTGGCCACCATCAACCACGACCTTGACCCCGCCAAGCGCCAAAGCATGACCTATGCGCCCATCCACATTGGAAAGAACGTTTGGATTGGCGCCAACGCAACCGTGCTGGCCGGCGTAAGCATTGGCGATGGGGCCGTAGTGGCCGCTGGCGCCGTGGTAACCAAGAACGTGGAGCCAAACACCATTGTAGGTGGCGTGCCTGCCAAGGTCATCAAGAAGATTAAGGCATAAACATATAAATTAGAAATGATTTTGGACAAAGAAATACTATCTCAACGAATGCTATTGCTCTGTGCCTGTGCGGCATTGGAGGCAAAAGGCGACCTGCAACGGCTGGAACAGGCCATCAACAATGCACTCAACGGCGGCGTAACAGTAAACAAAATGAAGGATGCTTTTGCAGGGCTCTATGCCTACACGGGATTTCCTCGCTCGCTGAATGCTCTGAACACCTTGGAGCACGTGCTCTCAGAACGCAAGGCCAAGGGCATTGCAGACGACGAAGGCACGCCTTTCTGTCGGCCTGCCACCTGGGACAACGCTAACCTGGCCCTTCAGCTTGGCACAGAAATGCAAACCCGCGATGAGGGTGGCACACCATGGGACTACACTTTCTGCCCTCAGGCCGATTTTTACATGAAAGCCCACCTTTTCGGCGATATCTTCGCCAGCAACCAGCTCTCGCCTGCCGAACGCGAGCTGATAACTGTTTCTGCTCTTAGCGCAATGGAAGGCGTCGCCCCGCAATTTGAAGGCCACAAGGAATGTGCCGTCTTCATGGGAAACACTAAAGAACAGGTTGACTACCTCTGCTGCTGGCTCAAAGAGGCCATACAACCGTAAAACAAACAGATTATACATACACAGAATAACCTCAAAAAGAACATCATCACACAATGCTTGTAAAGGTTTTCAGCGCAGCTCTAAGCGGGCTCAGAGCCATGCCCGTGGTGGTAGAGGTCAACTCTTTTGCCTCAAAAATGCCCATGTTCACCCTCGTAGGGCTGCCCGACAATGCCGTGCGCGAAAGTACCACCCGAGTGCGCTCGGCCATTGCAAACTCGCAGTTTAAACTGCCCCAGATGAGCTACACCGTCAACTTTGCCCCCGCCGACGTGAAGAAAGAAGGTTCCGGCTACGACCTTCCGCTGGCCGTAGGGCTGCTTGCCGCAGCCAACCTGGTGGAAACAACTCGCATGGGAAAAACCCTGCTCATCGGTGAACTGGGACTCGACGGCTCCATACGCCCCGTGCGCGGCGCACTGCCCATAGCCGTAAAGGCGCGCAAAGAGGGATACGAAAACCTCATCGTGCCACACGACAACGTGCGCGAGGCCGCCGTCGTCAATCAAATCAAAGTCTATGGAGCAGAACGACTGACCGACGTGGTAGATTTCCTCAATGGGAAACCCTCGCTCACCCAAACCATCGTCAACACACGCGCTGAATTCTATGCCGCACAAACCGACAACGCCCTCGACTTTGCCGAAGTGAAGGGCCAGGAAAACGTGAAGCGCGCCTTCGAAGTGGCAGCTGCCGGAGGCCACAACATCATTCTCATTGGCAGTCCCGGCTGCGGAAAGAGCATGATGGCACGGCGCTTGCCCAGCATACTGCCAGGGCTCACCCTTGCCGAAAGCCTGGAAACTACCGAGATACATAGCGTGGCCGGAAAACTGGGCAGCGAAACAAGCCTCATAGCCCAGCGCCCCTTCCGCTCGCCACACCACACCATCTCCGACGTGGCCCTCATCGGCGGAGGCACAAACTTTCAGCCGGGCGAAATCAGCCTGGCCCACAACGGAGTGCTCTTTCTCGACGAGCTGCCCGAATTCTCGCGAGCTGCCCTCGAAACCATGCGCCAGCCTCTCGAAGACAGGCAAATCACCATCAGCCGCACAAAATACTCCACCACCATTCCATGCAACTTCATGCTCGTGGCCTCCATGAACCCCTGCCCCTGCGGCTACCACAACGACCCCACCCACCACTGCTCGTGTACACCGGGGCAAATTCA
>CADBQP010000005.1 GCA_902796835.1 uncultured Bacteroidales bacterium | reverse complement strand
GGGGGCACACTCAGTCATCGTCAGGAATCTGTTCGGCAAATGCCCTTTCGGAGAACCTTGGCAACGGCAAAGATACGCACGCGCGATATGGGCTGTCAACTTTTCGCGACTTTTCGCTCGGCAAAAACACTCCACCAGTCGGAGTGGCCACTGGCGAAGTAAAAATTTTTGAAAAAATAAAATTTAACAGTTCGAAGAAGCATATTTGCACAGAAAGGGAAGAAAAAAGGACGATATAATTTGCGTCATGCAATTTATTTTCTAAATTTGTAGGCAAAACACAATTAAAGAACAACAAGAACAACCATAAAAACACACAAGAAACACCATGAGAGTTATTATTGAGCCCAACTACGAAGCTTTGTCGAAATGGGCTGCAAACTATGTAGTCAACAAAATCAATGCGGCCAAACCTACGGCCGAAAAACCTTTTGTGCTTGGCCTTCCCACCGGTTCGTCGCCCATAGGCATGTATCGCGAACTTGTGAAAGCCAACAAAGAAGGGCGCGTGAGCTTTAAGCACGTGCTAACATTCAATATGGATGAATACGTCAACCTGCCTGAAGACCACCCAGAAAGCTATCACAGCTTCATGGCCAAGAATCTTTTCGACCACATTGACTGCCCCAAAGAAAACATTCATATCCTAAACGGCAATGCCACAGACCTTGAGGCCGAATGCGCACACTACGAAGCCATGATTAAGGAAGCCGGAGGCATAGACCTCTTTATCGGCGGAATTGGCCCCGACGGACACATTGCCTTCAACGAACCGGGCTCTTCGCTCACCAGCCGCACGCGCCAAAAAACGCTGACCACCGACACGCGCATCGCCAACAGCCGTTTCTTTGGCGGCGACCCCAACAATGTGCCGGCACATGCCCTCACCGTAGGTGTAGGAACCGTGATGGACGCACGCGAGGTGCTCATCCTCTGCAACGGACATGGCAAGAGCCGTGCCCTACAGGCTGCCATAGAAGGCCCCGTAACACAAATGTGGACCATATCCGTATTGCAACTCCATCAGCACGGCATCATTGTATGCGACGAAGACGCATGCGAAGACATCAAGCATGGCACCTATAAATATTTTAAAGACATAGAAAAAGACCAAATCTAAGAACAAACAGATTTACAACCATAGCAAGTCGAGGGCGATTATTACACAATAATCCCTTCGACTTGATTGCTTTGCGCGCAACGAACGCTATTAGCTTCACGTAAAGATTATGAATTATTCCTATCAATTCATAATACATATATCAATCTTTTACAAATATTTACACGACGTTTTTATAGTATTAATAAAGCATGGTTCTTTGTTACAAAACGTTATTATTTAATTAGGGCAAACACAATAAATTGCCGAATCGTCCACAGAAATCAAATAGGAAGGAGAATTTTTCTGGAAATCTTACAAAAAAAACGCTCAGCTTTGCTTGCTGAATAAAAAGAAAGTCGTACTTTTGCACGCCGATTATTATCAGACCCCCTCGCAAGAGGAGGTTAAAACTGTGTGTTAATAGTTGCTGTCCTTTTTGGCCTGGGCACAATGGTTAGTGAATCGCAGTATAAAACAGAGAAACAATAAAAACTTAGTTCAACGACGTCTGGCCCGAACGCGTTGTGGGCACAAAAGCCAATAAACGCAAGCGGCACAGGCTAAATTAAAAGAAAAAAAGAGTGGATACTTTAAGTTACAAGACCATTTCTGCCAACCAAGAAACGGCACAAAAAGAGTGGGTCGTTGTTGACGCCACCGATCAAGTGTTGGGCCGCCTTGGTTCGAAGGTTGCCAAACTTTTGCGCGGCAAGTACAAACCCAACTTCACTCCGCACGTAGACTGCGGCGACAACGTAATCATCATCAATGCCGAGAAGATTCGCCTGACCGGTAAAAAGATGACCGATCGAATTTATTACACCTACACAGGCTACCCCGGTGGGCAGCGTGAGCACACTCCGGCCAGCATCCTGGCTAAGAAGAACGGTGCAGAACGCCTGCTTCGCCACGTTGTGAAAGGCATGCTGCCCAAGAATCGTCTGGGTGCAAAGCTATTGGGAAATCTCTACATCTATGAGGGTGCTGAGCACAAGCACGAAGCACAAAGCCCCCGCGCAATTGATATTAACCTTTATAAATAATAAGCAGTCATGGAAATGATCAACGCATTAGGCCGCCGCAAAAGCGCCGTAGCACGCATCTTCGTTACAGAGGGTACGGGCAAAATCACCATCAACAAGCGTGACCTCACGGAATACTTCCCCTCTTCCATCCTGCAGTATGTGGTTAAGCAACCACTTGCTCTGCTCGACGTAGTAGAGAAGTATGACATTAAAGCCAACATCTCTGGCGGTGGTTTCACCGGTCAGTCGCAGGCTCTTCGTCTTGCCATCGCACGCGCCCTGGTCAAGATTAATGCCGAAGACAAGAAAGCGCTTCGCAAAGAAGGCTTCATGACCCGCGACCCTCGCGAGGTGGAGCGCAAGAAACCCGGACGTCCCAAGGCACGCCGTCGCTTCCAGTTCAGCAAGCGTTAGTATCACGTAGCATAAAAGACTGGAAGAGTTTAGCATCTAAACCTTTTGGACTCCCCACCCTCACCCGTGAGAGACTACCAGAAGGCTGGTTGCCATAAACAGGAGCCATAAGCCATTTAGAAACAGCACTGGCTCGCAACTCAAAAAGAACGTAAACAAACTAAAAAAGAAAGAAAATGTCAAGAACAACTTTTGACCAACTCCTTGAGGCAGGTTGCCACTTTGGCCACCTCAAGCGTAAATGGAATCCTGCCATGGCTCCTTATATATTTATGGAGCGCAACGGCATTCACATCATCGACCTCCACAAGACGGTCGTTAAGATTGACGAGGCCGCCGAATTCATGAAGCAAACCGCTCGTGCCGGCCGCCGCGTACTCTTCGTTGCAACTAAGAAACAAGCAAAACAAGTTGTTGCCGAAAAAGCAACATCGATCAACATGCCTTACGTAACAGAACGCTGGCCGGGCGGTATGCTCACCAACTTCCCCACCATTCGTAAGGCTGTGAAGAAAATGGCCAATATCGATAAGCTCATGACCGACGGTACTTACGCTAACCTTTCGAAGCGCGAAGTACTGCAGATTTCTCGTCAGCGCGCCAAATTGGAGAAGAACCTTGGTTCGATTGCCGATTTGAACCGCCTGCCTGCAGCCCTCTTCGTGGTTGACGTAATGAAAGAACACATTGCCGTGAAAGAAGCTCATCGCTTAGGTATCCCCGTAATTGGTATCGTTGACACAAACAGCGATCCCGATTCTGTAGACTTCGTAATCCCCGCAAACGATGATGCCAGCAGCAGCATCGAAGCCATCCTCACTGCTTGTTGTGCAGCCTTCAACGAAGGAGTGGAAGAGCGTAAGGCCGAAAAAGCCGACGAAAACGCTGCCGCCCAGCAAAACGAGGAAGAGACTGCTCCCACACGCACTTCTCGCCGCCGCACTACCCGTGCTCGCATTGAGAAAAAGGCAGAAGATGCCCCCATTGCTGAAGAGCAGGCTCCCGTTGCCGAAGGAGAAGAAGAAGCTCCCGCAGCCGAGTAAACAAAGTTTCAATTAAAGGGTGCGTCTGAATTGCAAGACACACCCCTCACCCATTAAAAATTAAACACACACAATGGCAATTTCAATTGAAGACATCAAAAAGCTTCGCGCCATGACAAACGCCGGTTTGGCCGATTGCAAAAAGGCACTCACCGAAGCCAACGGCGACATGGAAAAGGCTAACGAACTTATTCGCGAGCGTGGTTTGGCCATCGCCGCAAAGCGTAGTGACCGCGAGGCCAGCGAAGGCTGCGTGCTCGTTAAAGCAGTAGACGGATTTGGCGCCATCATTGCCCTGAAGTGCGAAACCGACTTTGTGGCACAGAATGCCGACTTCGTAGCATTGACACAGCAAATTCTCGACGCTGCCATCGCAAACAAGTGCCAAACCCTCGAAGAGGTGCAGGCTCTCGTTATCGACGGACAAAGCGTGACCGATCTTGTGACTGCCCGCAGTGGCGTGACCGGCGAGAAGATGGAGCTTGATGGATACCTGACCATTACTGGCGAAAGCATTTCTACCTACAATCACCAGGGCAAAAACCAACTTTGCACCATGGTGGCTCTCAACAAGGCTGTGGCCGAAGAATACGGACACAACGTAGCCATGCAAGTGGCAGCCATGAACCCTGTGAGCATTGACAAGGATGACGTTCCTGAAGACATCCGCGAACAAGAATTCAAAATTGCAGTAGAAAAGACTCGCGAAGAGGGCAAGCCCGAAAAGATGGTAGAGCAAATCGCCATGGGCCGCATGAACAAGTTCTATCAAGAACAGTGCTTGCTGCGCCAGGCCTACATCATGGACGGCTCGCTCAACGTGGCAAGCTATCTCAAGCAAGCCGACAAGGATTGCACCGTGACCGCTTTCAAGCGTTTCACGTTGCGCGCCGAATAAGCTTGGAGATAGCGCCCAAATGCAACTATTACAAGAGGATGCGTCAGCAATGATGCATCCTCTTTCTTTGACTGTCGAAATCGTATTTCCACGATAGATATAGCGCAGGATTTCAGGAAAAGACTTCCATAAAAATGTCAGATAAGCAGAAGACCTTCTCTGAAAATTACCGTCCTTACTCGCTGAAAAAGAGACACAAAGCATGGATAAATTAAAAAAAATCACTACATTTGTACCCAAGCCCTTATAAATGGAGATATCACTGCGGTGACACATCGCCTCATTCAGCTACACAAATTCCATAACTCTGATGACCATCAAATCGACAAACAAATCGTATATAGCCATTGGGGTAGTCGTACACGTCATTGTATGGCTCTACATTTTTTTGTCACCACTCATCTACCAGCCGCCACGCCTCAGGACATTTGAGCATCTGCTCCACCCCATGCTCTTCAACATCTCTTTGTGCGTAGTGTTCTACGTGAACTATTTCATTCTGGCCGAAAAATACTATTTACGTAAAAAATATACCCGCTTTGTCCTCACCAACATTGGTTTGCTCGTCTTTTTGGCCGGCATTGAGCAAATAAGCAACTACCTATTGCCTATCGACCCCTTTGAACCGAAAGTCGTCATGAACTTTCATCGGCAGATGCTCATGCAAATGCGAGGCATGATTTCATATGCAGCCATCGCTGCCTTTGCTGTTCTCATGACGTTCGGCATGAAATGGCGAAGAGCCGAAAGTGTAATCAAAGAAATCGAACTGCAGAAGACAGAATCTGAAATAAAAGCTCTGAAATACCAGATAAACCCGCATTTCCTGCTAAACACACTCAACAACATTTATGCACTCACCGGAATGGACACCAACAGAGCACAGACTGCTATACAACAACTGAGCCACCTGTTGCGCTACCTGCTCTACGACACCGAGGCACCAAAAGTTTCATTGAGAAGCGAAATCGCATTTTTGAAAAACTACATTGAGCTCATGCGAATTAGATTGGACAAGAGTGTGGAAGTGGTCTTCACCACAGACGTACCGCCCAAAGAAGACTACAACATTGCCCCACTCATCTTTGTTTCGCTCGTAGAAAACGCTTTCAAGCATGGCATACGACCACTGCACAAAAGCTGGGTTCACATCAACCTGACCGCAAACAACGATGGCATACACTTCAAGTGTTCCAACAGCAACTTTCCTAAAGACAAGAGCGACAAGACACCCAGCGGGATAGGATTACAACAAGTGAAACGCCGCCTTGAACTCTCCTACCCAAACCATTTCCAATATAACAATTTCACTACCGACAATGAGAATACTTATATTGCAGAAATCATTATTGAAAACTATTAACCCTCAAAATCTCTAAGACCATGACGATTACCTGTGCTATCATCGATGACGAACCTTTGGCTCTTGAATTATTGCAAAGCTACGTTGCCCAAACTCCCTTCATGGAACTTAAAGGAGCCTACTCAAGTGCCATAGAGGCACTCGACGGGCTGCGTAAGGAACCCGCCGACATTGTTTTTACCGACATACAAATGCCGGAGCTTGATGGTTTGAGCTTTTCGAAGACCCTGAATGAAAATACACGCATTGTCTTCACCTCGGCCTTTGAACAATATGCCATCGAAGGATATAGAGTCAATGCGCTCGACTATCTGCTTAAACCCATCAGCTACAACGATTTTCTAATCACAGCAAAAAAAGCACTGAAGTGGTATAAGCAAAAAGAGAAAGAAAGTCCCCCAGAAATGCAAAAGCCACAGGAAAACAGCCTCTTTGTGAAAAGCGACTACAAACTGCTGCGCATTAACTTTGACGACATACGCTACATCGAGGGATTAAAAGACTACGTGAAAATCTATACCGATTCACAGTCAAGACCTATACTCTCGCTCATTTCCATGCATACCATCGAAGAAGCCCTGCCTTCATCTATGTTTATGCGCATTCATCGCTCCTATATTGTAAACATGAGCAAGGTTGAAGTAGTGGAACGCGGACAAATTGTGTTTGGCGACAAATACCTGCCAGTTTCAGATAGCTACAAGGAGAAGCTGCAGGAATACATCAATAGCCGATTATTAGGAAAATAACCTCGCTTTTTGCCTTTTAATTAATTTTTGATATGTATCTTTGCATAAATATCTACAAAGCAATCCTTAAAACCATGAAAAAAATCATTATTCTAATTTTAATGTCTATTCCCTTCGTTTGCATGGCACAAAAGAAGGACATCACAAAATACTTGGCCGGCGCTGTGCCCGAAGTGAACGGCAGGGTGCAATTCGACAAGGCCTACCACTTTAGCATACCCCAAAATGAAGCCTTCCAAAAACTGCTTGACTACGTTCAAACACAAATCGTAGAAGGTGAAAACCACTTGGAGCAGGCTCGCATTACAGAATACGACGAAAAGAATGGTGTCATTGCTGCGAGTATCCAGGAGACACTCTATATTACGCGCTCCGCCTGGGTCACATATAGCACTCAGTTTTTCTATCAGCTCATACTCCAGGTCAATGCCGATTCCTTCGACATTTCGCTTCGCAACATCCGATATATGTACGACATAGAAACCGGCACGGCAACCCACACGGAGAACGTTCGTGCAGAAGATTGGATTACCGATAAAGAAGCACTCAACAAGGCAAAAACAAAGCTTCTCAGAGTTCCCGGAAAGTATCGTCGTGCCACAATTGACCGCAAAGACGAAATTTTTCGCGGAGCAGCCAAATCCGTAGGTATTGTCACTACAAAGCTCATAGAAGTTGAAGAATAAAAACAACTGTTTTTCAAAACAAAGAAACTTACCAAATCTATAACCATAAAAAACTCAAGACAACAATGAAATTACGTTGTAAACTACTCGCACTCGTTGCCATCTTCGCAATAGCAACAGGCGTATGTAAAGCACAAGTAGAGAATTATTGCCTTCGTTTATCTGCAGGAGGAAGCGTTGACTGCGGCCCGATGCCCGAGCTTAATGGATTGAGCACCTATTCCGTCCAGTTTTGGTTTAATGCCGCCCAATGGACCAATGGCGCCACGCTGCTTTCGCGCGGCGACGGCTTCAGCGTTAAATTAGGCGAAGCCAACGCACTCAACTTCAAAGTGGGCGGACAGGAATTCAGCATAAAACGCAACAACATAACGGCAAATACATGGATTCCAGTGACAATCATTGCAAATGGTTCGCGCATTTTAGTCTATATAAGCAACACACAAGTGAGAAGCATATCATCACAGGCTGCCATGCCCGAAACAGGAAGCAACTTTATTATAGGCGGCGACAACTACAACGGCCGTATTGACGAAGTCAGAGTATGGAAAGACGAACTTTCGTCAGACTACGAATTCTTCACATATACCACCCTCAACAAGTGGGCCCCACAACTTGCGGACCTCGTAGCCTACTTCAAGTTCGATCAGCCTTGGTGCCCCAACGTGGTAGACTACAAGCCTCTGTTCGACACAAAACAAAAAACAAACCATCACGGCATTCTTTCTAAGACGGGCGCCGTTCGCGAGAAAGTCACCGACAACAATACCGGCCTCCCCTATTTGCTCATGGGAGGATACACAGACATCAAGCGATTCTACGACAGTTCCATAGAAGCCGACAAATACTTGCTCTCCAACGATCTCATTGTTCTGGGGCTTCAAATGTATGCCGACGGCCACGTACGCCCCATCAGCCTCAACGACCACGGCAATGCACGCAACGCAGAATACTTGGAATCTTATAAAACCAAGGCACGCTCGGGCGTCATCTCGTTCAGCGGACAAGGTTCCTATCTTTCCTGTCCCAACACTGTCTTTACCAACAGCAATGACTACACCATCGAGACATGGATTTGCGTAGACGTTTGGGACAAAGACGCCTTTATTTTCAGAAAAGAGAATGCAGCAGCCACCAATGGATTCTCAGTGCGCCTTGGTAATGAAGAAAATCGCGAAATAATTGTCAGAGTCGACGGCCGCGAATACTTCTTCACAGGCACCATTCAAGCAGGGCGCTGGTATCACATTGCCATAATGCCCGGCGATGCCAATTCCAACAGAAATACGATTACGCTCTACGTAAGCAGCAAGGCCTTCCTGGCCGATGCCACACGATCGAATGCCAGCACCGACCATAAGCCTACGGGAATGAACGATCTGCGTGCCTACATTGGCCTTAACCTCAACGGAAAGCTCGACGACACCATGATTTGGCACAAAAGGCTTACAGTGAGCGACCTCGAAGTGCACCGCAAAGGCAATGCCCCGATGCCTGGACCCGGCAAGATTGTGCAAAAGTCGGAAATGGACGTCGCAAGCGCCTACTATCGATACGACAACCCCGACAACCTTGGATGGGACTACTACTCACTCGACGAATGGCGCAACATCATGGCCAACTGCTACAAAGGATACACAGGTTTTCAAATCCGTGTTTCCGTATTGGGCCACTCCTCCTGGATTTCTTCAATTTCCAACGCCGCCAACCGCAAGAGCTATGCAGCCGACATCGTGGCCAACTCCAAGTATTTCGACGGTATAGAGTTCGACCTTGAATGGATGGACGGTACACAAACAAACCTTTCCCTGCTGGCCGACGAAGTCCTGGCTTTGATGCCCAAAGGCAAAACCCTAATGATTTCACAGCATCAATATGGAGCATATCAATATCCAAAGGGAAAAATTTCGACCATAGACGGATTCACCTTCCAGCAATATGGCGGTCAAAACACATGGTATAGCCTTCAAAGTTTCAAGAACGGATATAATGCCTTCAAGAATTATGGCTATCCCAACGACAAGATATACCTCTCCTACGGCACTACCACCTCGAGTGGATATACAGCAAGCGGCGCTTGGGCTCGCGAAATTATTGGCTACAACTGGGGCCTCATTGGCAGCGACTACGTGCCGGCCACCGATGGATCGGCCGAACGTGGCATGTGGAACGGCAACTACTTCTATTTCTGCGGTCCAGTGCAAGTATACAACCGCGCCAAATTCGTGCGCGACAACCAGTTGAAAGGCCTCTTCTACTGGGACATCTGCAACGACCTCAGCCCGTCTCACAAGTATTCGCTTTCGCGCAATGCCAACTATGCGCTCAATGCCAACGTAGACCCGCGCGTTGACGAGGTGGAGGTAAATCACCCCACGGCGATTAAAAACGTAACATACGACAATGGCCCTCAATCTGCAGCAAACGAACAGCCGGCCTATGACCTATCGGGACGCCGCATAGACCCCACAAAGATGCGTAGAGGAATCATTATTCAAAACGGGAAAAAAGTGATTCGCTAAATCTCCGTTATATACCGCCCTACACTACTGCCCCATGACCTATTTTAGGCATTGGGCAGTATTTTTTTCATAAAAATTTGTCCAGTCAGAAAAAATGTGTACTTTTGCACCCGAAAACAACAAAACACCGCGGGGTGGAGCAGTTGGTAGCTCGCCAGGCTCATAACCTGGAGGTCGCCCGTTCGAGTCGGACCCCCGCAACTACAAAGAGAGAAGAAGCCATAGGGTTTCTTCTCTCTTTTTGCTTGCCTATTTCAGACTGGAACCACATAAAATAAGAACGCACCCTGCTTTGCAAAATGCGTTCCTGTTTTGGTAGATATGCCTATCTGTCGTTATTGCTAAAAAATCAGCAGAACTATAAGCCGAGTTCTGTAAACCAAGACACGAAACTCGCGAATCGCACATGATTGTTCGTCATTTATCTACGCCTGCCGTCACCGACAAGCTCTATCGTTCTACCCTCTGACGCCAAAACGACAAAAGCCTTTTTGATTGGGCGAGCTACCCTTTTAACGCCAGTTTACGCGAACTTTCAACTCTCGGAGTGCACAGCCCAATGCGTCGCCACATGGCTGGTGGGCTCTTACCCCACCTTCTCACCCTTACCCTTCAAACGAAAGGCGGTTGTTTTCTTCTACACTGACTGACCCTTGCGAGCCACTTCCCGTTAAGAAGCGAGATGCTCTATGTTGCTCGGACTTTCCTCATGTCAAGCCGAAACCCGACATGCGACGAACCGTTCTGCTGACTTGTTTGGGCTGCAAAAATAAGGTTTTTTAGAGAATTGCAACACGCCGAACATAAAAAATCACTACATTTGCAGGCTTAAAGGACTATTATGTCCCTGGCCGCACTATTATTTCCGACAATTATCCATTGCCTCACACTCATGGGCCTCAAAAAAATCGCCATATTCACACTTCTTGCCATTGGTGCCTGCACAATTGCTGCACAGCGCACCACAATAGCCTCGGAACGCATAAAAACGGTGCGTTTGGTGGTTGATGGCAACGCAAGCCGACCGCCTATTCTCATAAAGGGCAGCAATAGTACCATCGAAGTATCTTTTGACGACCTCACCCATGAATATGAACGCTACGTTTATCGCATTGAGCACTGCAACTTCAACTTTCAGCCGTCCGAAGAACTATTTGAGAGCGACTACCTTATTTCGGCAGGCAACGAAGAAGTCATTGACGACTATGAACCCAGCCTCAACACAACCGTGCTCTACAATCACTACACGTTCACCATCCCCAACAGCAATATGCAACCGCTGCTTTCGGGGAACTACAGGCTGCAAATTCTAAAGGAAGACGACAACGGAGAGCTCTCACCCGTCGTTACCACCTTTTTCTATATAGTTGAGCCGCTGGTGAGCATCTCCACACAAATGACCACCAACACTGAAATAGACTGGGACGGATCTCACCAGCAGCTCGAGATGAGAGTGCAGACGCAGCAGTTGCCCCAAGGAAATATTGCCGACGAAATCAAAACCATCATCCTGCAAAATCGCCGATGGGACAATGCCATTCGTTCGCCGAAGCCCACCTCGGTGATGGGCTCCGAGTTGCTGTGGCAACATTCTCGCGACCTGATTTTCAAAGCAGGAAACGAGTATCGAAAGTTCGAGATGCAATCCACCCATGTAGCAGGAATGAGGCTCGACTACCTGCGCTGGTATCCGCCTTTCTACCATGCAGCCATCATGCCCGACAAGCCGCGGCGCAACTACCTTTATGACGAGGACCTTAGCGGGCGCTACATCGTGAGCACGGTGGAGGGAACCGACAACGACACCGAAAGCGACTACATACTCACTCATTTCACTCTCTACTCCGAGCAAATTCCCGGATACGACGTCTATCTAAACGGACATTGGACTTACGACCAATTCGTTCCCGACTACCGCCTCGACTACAACTTTGAGGAGGGTGCCTACGAAGGCACCGTTCTGATTAAACAAGGATACTATAACTATCAATATCTGGCCGTGCCGCATGGACAAAACTATGGAGGCGAGACCGGACCTTTCGAGGGCAACTACTTTCAGGCCGAAAACGAATATATTGTCCTTGTCTACTACCGCCGCCCTGGCGAGCGCTACGACCGGCTTGTAGGCACCAGTCTATTCTACTTCAGGCCATAACACTCCATCCGTCCTTTATATTCCACACAGTTCTCATGAACATAAAATTTCTTGACGCATATTCTCTCAACCCAGGCGACCTGTCATGGGAAAACTTAGAGAAGCTAGGCCAGTTCACTCCATATAATATTGGCCCTGGCGACGATATTGTGGCCCACAGTGCCGATGCCGATGTGCTCATTGTAAACAAGGTTTTGCTGACGGCCGACATTCTGAAACAACTGCCGCGCCTCCGCCTCATATGCATGGCAGCTACAGGCTACGACAATGTTGACGTAAATGCTGCCAAAGCGCTGGGCATCCCCGTTTGCAACGCCCCAGGCTATGCCAGCCAGGCTGTGGCACAAGCCACGATAGCCCTGCTGCTCGAAGCTACCAACCACGTGGGCAGCTACGTTCAGAATGTGCGCCAGGGAGAATGGGCAAAGAGCCGAGACCTATGCATGACACAACGCCCCATCATCGAGCTTTCCGGAAAACGCGCCACAGTCATTGGATATGGCAACATCGGCGCCGCCGTGGTCAGCATGCTGCGCCCCTTTGGGGTGAAGCTCAGCGTAGTGAGCAACCGAGGGCCCGAGGCGCTGCCCGACGATGTAGAAAAAGTCACCATCGAAGAGGCATTTGCCGAAAGCGACATTGTGAGCCTCAACTGCCCCTTGAGTCCCGACAACGAACACTTTGTCGACTCACGTCTTCTTGCCCACACAAAGCGCGGTCTCATCCTCGTCAACACAGCCCGAGGTGGGCTCATCGACGAAGAAGCCGTGGCAGCAGCACTCAAGAACGGCATATTGGGAGCCTACATGGCCGATGTGCTTTCGGTGGAACCGCCCGCCGCCGACCACCTTCTCATTCACACTCCCCATGCCTTCTTCACCCCCCATATAGCCTGGGCCTCGGCCCGAGCTCGAATGCGTCTTTTGGAAATGATTGGCGAAAACATACAGGCATGGATACAAGGAAATGCCACACACGTGGTAAACCCGTAGCAAGCATTCAAACCTTCATAAAAAGAACTCACCTCAGCCCCTACACACCTCGTTCATGACCATCACCTTCGTTCAAGTGCTCGATTTCATCGGCACACTGGCCTTTGCCATATCAGGCATACGTTTGGCCTCGGCCAAACACTTCGACCTTTTTGGAGCCTATATCGTGGGACTTGCCACGGCCATCGGCGGCGGAACCATTCGCGACATGATGCTCGACAACGACATCTTCTGGATGCGCGACCCGTTCTACCTCATCTGCACAGCTTTGGCCCTCATCTGGGTAGTGATATTCGGTAAATACCTCATCCGCCAAAACAGCACGTGGTTCATCTTCGACACCATCGGCCTGGCCATGTTCACCGTAACCGGCATCGAAAAAACCCTGCTCTGCGCCACCCCCTACCCCTTCTGGGCCGCCATCATCATGGGCACCATGACAGGAGCCGCCGGCGGTGTGCTACGCGACGTGTTCATCAACGAAGTGCCCCTCATTTTTCGAAAAGAAATCTATGCCTTGGCATGTGTCATCGGCGGCATAGCCTATTTTGCCTGCATTAGTTTTGGCTCCTCCAACGTGTTCGCAGGCATCGTGTGCGGCATCGTAGTCATCACCATGCGCATTCTTGCCGTGCGCTACCGGCTAAGCCTGCCCGTACTCAAGGGTGAGGAGGACTATAAAGAGAAAGAAAAATAAACGGACAAGAAAGCGAACAAAGAGTCGGGCCAACAGTTTTTCCTGTTGGCCCGACTCTTTGTTCTATCGACTCTCCTCATAAAAGGAAAGGCTGCCATGGTGCTAATCGGAAATCGGCCACACACCAGGTTTCCAATCTATCCAAAAAAAACTTAAGATGCCTCAAACTATTCGCCTAGCAAGGACACTGACTCGCCGTTTGTCTTCACCTGTCCCGCGCGAATAGCCTTGCTCATCAGCACATTTGCCACCTTTTCGTTCACGTGGAAGTGCTGCTTCAAACCCTTGATAAAGCGATTCTTAGAAATCTCAGTCTTACCAGCCTTTTCAAAAATCTTCAAAACCACCTTTTCAAGCTTTTCCCCATCGCCCACTTCTACGCGATGGCGACTGTGCTTATGCCAATAGAGCGCAATGCCCAAAATAAGCACGGCAAGGAGAATTAACATAGATTTCATAACAAATAGTTTTAAGAAAAAAAAGAATTATCATATTCGCTTTTTGCAAAGATACAATTATTTTTCACACTTCCATGCTTTAGCTTCAAAAAGTTTCGTATTTTTGCGCAAAGAACTATTATTGTCGAACAATCATAACAAACCAAATACCATGAACAAGCAACAAGAAGACAAGCTGTCCAAAGTCAGCGACGACGAACTCTTAGGCGAATCCTCATTCGACCGCAAACGCCGCCTCATCGGAGCCATCTGCGCCCCCATCTGTGCCCTGCTGGTATACATCACACCCATCGAAGGTCTGAGCATAGAGGCCCATAAGCTCCTGTCCATCATGACACTGGTAGCCCTATGGTGGATCACCGAGCCCATACCCATCCCCGTCACTTCGCTGCTGGGCCCCACCCTTTGTGTTGTATTTGGCGTGGTAAAAATGAAAGACGCCTTTGCCGCCTTTGCCAACCCCATGATATTCCTTTTCATGGGCGGCTTCATCATAGCCAAGGCCATGATGGTCAACGGGCTCGACAAGCGCATAGCCTACGGCATTATCTCCATGAAATGGGTGGGCGACAGTCCGCGACGCATCTTCCTGGCCATCGGAGCCGCCTGCATGCTCTGCTCGGGCTGGATCAGCAACACCGCCACAGCAGCCATGATGTTCCCCATCGCCCTCGGACTGCTCGAAGCCATTCGCGAAATGATGGCAGCCAACGGAAAGGAAATCAACCTACACACCTATAAATACGCCACAGGACTCATGCTCATGACGGCCTATGCATGCTCCATAGGCGGAGTGCTCACACCCATCGGCACGCCGCCCAACATCATCATGCTCGGATTCCTCGACACACTCTCAAACATCCACGTATCTTTCTTCCAATGGATGGTGTGGGGATTTGTAGCCATGGTCATCTACTTCGCCATCACCTACGTCGTGCTCTGGAAAATGTTCCCCGCCGACGTGGAGCACATCGAAGGAGCACAAACCTTCATTCGCGGAAAGGTAAAAGAACTGGGCCACTGGACACGTGCCCAGAAAAATACCCTCATCGCCTTCCTCGTTGCCGTCATTCTTTGGGTAACCCCCGGTTTCCTGAGCATCATATACGGATCAGAGAGCCCCATCCTCAAGGAATACAACAAATACTTCCCCGAGGCCATTGCCGCCATGGTGGGCGCCCTACTCATGTTCTTCCTGCCCGTCAACCGCTCCTGGAGCCGCATGACCCTGCAGTGGAAAGATGCCGTCAAAGGCGTAGAATGGGGCACGTTGCTGCTCTTCGGCGGCGGACTGGCCATGGGAGGCATGATGTATAGCACGGGGCTCTCCGAATGGATTGGCGCACAAATCATTGCAGCACTCGGAGGAAATCCGCCCGAAATCCTCTTTATCGCAGTCTTCTGCGTCATGGCACTCCTCCTCTCCGAGCTCACATCCCACACAGCTGCCACCAACATGATAGGCCCGCTGGCCATCGGTGCCGCAGCCACAGCCGGTTTCAACCCAGTACCCGTAGCCGTGGGCATAGCCCTCTCCTCCTCGCTCGGCTTCATGCTTCCCGTCTCCACACCACCCAATGCCATCGTCTACGCAAGCGGATACATCCCCATAACCAAAATGATTAAGACAGGCGTCATCATCGACATCATCGGCATAGCCTTCGTAACCATCCCCATCGCCATATATCTCGTAACAATGGTCATATAACAGCAACCACACACCGTCTCCATACCATGCGCCACACCATTCTCGCCTTGCTTCTCAGCCTCGCCGCCCCATGCACCATGCGGGGCCAATCTCACCTCGCACCATGTCAAGAAACACCCGAGCAAAAGGCACAGCGCATGGAGTGGTTCGACCATGCCAAACTCGGCATATTCATTCATTGGGGCATCTATGCCGTCAATGGCATCTCCGAAAGCTGGTCGTTCTATAACAACTACATCCCCTACGAAGACTACATGAACCAATGCCGAGGATTCACCGCCTCGGCCTACAACCCCCAGCAATGGGCCGCACTCATCAAGCAGAGCGGCGCACAATATGCCGTCATCACCACCAAACACCACGATGGTGTCAGCCTGTGGGACACCAAAGTTTCCAAGCTCTCCACCCGACACGCAACGGCAGCACGACGCGATGTGCTTACCCCCTTTGCCAAAGCCATCCGCGAACAGGGGCTTAAGCTCGGATTCTACTACTCTCTGCTCGACTGGTCGCACCCCGACTACCCAAACCACACCAAAACAACCATCCGCTACCATATCAAGGACGACTCCGCACGTTGGCAGCGATTCCTCAGTTTCAACAACGCCCAACTCAGCGAACTCTCCACCACCTACCACCCAGACCTCTTCTGGTTTGACGGCGATTGGGAGCAAACAGCCGCCGACTGGCATGCATCCGAAATCGTGGCGCGACTCAGGCACGACAACTCCAAAGTAGTCATCAACAGCCGCATTCAGGGCTATGGCGACTATGCCACACCCGAACAAGGCATCCCCATTCTGCGCCCACAAGCCCGCTATTGGGAGCTCTGCGCCACCATGAACGACTCGTGGGGATATCAACCCCTCGACAACAACATCAAACCCACCCACATGCTCCTGCGCACCTTCGTCGACTGCCTCTCAAAAGGCGGAAACCTACTCCTTGGCATTGGTCCTCGCGCCGACGGCACCATACCCCAGTGGCAACAAGATGTGCTCAAGGAATTTGGCCGATGGACTTCAAAACACCATGAAGCCATCTATCACACCCAGGCCGGGCTCCCCGCCGAATGTTTCCAAGGCTATACCACCCTGAGCCCCGACAGCACCACACTATATCTCTACCTTCCCTCCCCACCCGGCCACGGCCTAGTCGAAGTCAAAGGAATTGCCAACACCGTCCACCGCGTGTGGGTGGTGGGCAACGGACACATACTGAGCCATAAAGTCTATAACAAAAACTTTTGGAATGCCCATCCCGGCAACATCTACATCAGCGTGCCCACTTCCGTGCTCGACCCCCAAATAACCGTGCTCGCACTTCTGCTCGACGGCCCTCTGCGCCTCGACCTTGGCACCGGCCGCCCCATCACGGCCAACTAAGCCCCGCCTACTGCTGAGAGAATGCACAAGCCACGTGAATGCCCACACATTTCACCCCTCCTCCCTCCACACACACCGATGTCCACTATATTAAGCCCCGTGCTTCGCTGCGCCCTGTGCCTGCTCAGTGCCGCAATTCTCTTCACCACCCTCAGCTCCTGTTCCCACTCAGCGACGCCGCGCAGCCTCTACGCTGCCGACACCGCCTCGAGTACAGCCCCCCTTTGGCTGGGCTATCGGGCCACTATCCTCCATACCCTGCCCCTCCACACAGGCCACCTCAGCCAGCAAATAGCCGGTACAGAGCCACCCCCTCCCCTCATGGTACGCACCGATTCGCTACCTACCATTAGCCTGCCGCCAGCCACATCGGTCGTTGTAGCCTCTGCCAGCCTCGTGGCCACCGTTGACAACGACACCGCTCTTTGGCTTCTCGTGGCCCACGACAGCTATGCCCGCGGCTGGACACGCCCCAGCGCCTTGCTCAACCATTCGGAGCCCCAGTCACCCCTCGTTCGGTTGCTCCACCATGCAAGCCACCATGCCCATGCCAGGCACATCGCTGCAGGGCTTTTCGGCCTGCTGCTAATCTTTGCTTTGTGGTTGCATCGAGCACCACGCCACGCCCACATTCTGCGTCCTGCCCTCTTTTCAGCCTGGCCGGCTGCCGCCCTTATCTGCACCGCCACGAGCGCCATGCTCCTCAGGGGTATTCAAGCTCTGGCACCCCTTCAGTGGCTCACATTCAACCTCCGGCCTAGCTTGTGGCCCATAGCCCCCCATTTGAGTGAGGCTATGTCAGTGTGGCTCATCAGTATGTGGCTCGCAGCCGTGTTCACAGTAGCTGCCACCGATTCCCTCCATCGCCACCCTCGCACACGCCATGCCCTCCTCGCATTGCTTATCATGGGTGCCGCCCAACTTGTGACAGCACTGCTACTGCTACAACTGCCGCTGCCACTGTCGGCGGCAGTATGGGTAGCATTCGTTGTGAGCATAGCCTTCGCCTACCGAGTCTATGGTCGCACCCCCTTCGTGTGTGGAAATTGCGGCCACCCCATCGCCCGCAAGGGCACTTGTCCCCATTGTCATGCCACAAACGCCTAACCTCCCCTCGCACCCCGGCACAGATTCAAACCATACTGCCCCCGTACGGCGCATTGCCGTGAGCCGTCTCCACCTGCCCACGGGCCGTATCCTGCTACGTCATGTAGTAGAAATCAGCGCCACGGGCGAGCCCCTGCGCCACTACCCGCTCACCGAAGAGCTGCCCCATACTGAATGGAGAGGAGGCGACTATTATTGGCCGAAAGAAAACGAAGAATGAAAGTAAGCGTAACCACCCTGTTCGCCATGTTGCTTATGGTTGGCATAGCGGTAGGCGATACGCAAGCTGAACGGTTTGAAAGTATTTTTTTGATACTCCCCTTCATTTCCGTAGCATGCCTGCTGCTGCTTTTCTTCGTCAGCCGCCTTCGCGTAAGCACATCAGCAAGTTGGCTATTTTCAATATCCATCTCTATAGCAACACTTAGCCTTGGACTTATACTCGGTTCTACCTCTCGCAAAAGAACAGAGGCAACATGGTCACAAAGGGCCCAGGCCTATCTTGTAAAAGTGGACGAGCTACCAATAACCTCTAAAAATGGAACGCGAATAGATGCGATTATCACACACGGCACAAATATCGGAAAGAAAGTTAGGCTCCACATTCCCGATTCAATCACACCTCACGTGGGTAACCGACTGATTGTGTGGTGCCAGATTAGTCAACCGTCAAACTTAGGCTACCCTGGTGCTTTCGACTATGCTGGATATTTAAGACATCATGGATTTTCAGGTACTGGATATGTGTCGAAATGGGAATATATGCCCCATCAAGAGCCTTCTTCATTCTCTGAGCTAACGCAAGTTTGGCGAGAGGAACTCGCAGAAAAACTGAGAGAGCACCTTTCGGGGCAACCTTTAGATATTTTGTTGGCTATGTCTCTTGGCGACAAGCGTTCACTTGATGCTGAAACACGCAATGCCTTTTCAGACACTGGTACAGCACACATATTAGCACTATCCGGATTGCATCTCGCCATTCTGTTTTCTATCCTCAACGTCCTGCTTCTACCATTTGCACACCACAGTTGGACGCGCATAGTGGGAACAATGCTCATCATTGCGTTTTTGTGGCTTTACGCATTAATAGTTGGGATGCCCGTATCTCTCTGTAGGGCTGCAATTATGCTTACAATTGTACAGTGTAGCATACTGGCGCGACGCACTCCTTTCACTCTAAACAACTTGTCCATTGCAGCCATCATTATTCTTATATGGTGGCCTCAAATGCTGTTTGACATCGGATTTCAACTATCGTTTGCATCAGTAGCCAGCATTGCCATCATGTCTAATCGCTTCCCTATTCCTCAGAAGCTATGGCGCTTCCGCACTTTTCGAATGATGTCAAACCTGTTAGCTATATCACTTTGGGCTTCATTAGGAACTTATCCGTTGGTAGCATACTATTTTCATAAAGTCCCCACATATGGGCTATTGACAAATCTTGTGGTGGTTCCCTTAGGATATGCCATTCTTTTTGCGGCTATTCTTTTTTTCGCCATCTCGCCGTTTCGCCCTCTTATTGCAGAATTCCTTCGTTTCATTGTAGAGAAACTTTATGCTCTTCTCGACATGGTGGGTAGCTGGCCTGCAGCTACCCTCGACTGGCATCCTTCCGCATTAATGGTTGTGGGCTACTACTTGGTTATGTTATCTCTCATCGCTCAATTTAAGCACAAATGGGGAAAAACCGCCGCCATAGCTTCAGCATTAGCCTTTTTAACTTTAACTGTATTTGCGGATTTTAACCGCAAATCCATAAGCGGCAACATTTATGTATACAAAACGTACGACGGAATAGCTCTCCATGCTTTTCAAAACAGAGCAAACTCATATGTAATTAACATTGACAGCTGCAAATTGACACCTATCAGTGAAGCATTTTGGAAAGTTGAAAAAATAGCAGACCCTCAAACTATTCAGAACGGCTATAACAATAGTATTCTTTACTTTGGTAAAAACATACTCGCATTCGGCCATAAGCGCATTGCCATTATTAACGAGCTATACCGCAATAGCGATAAGAATGCGGAATTGCCCTTTGAAACAGACGTGCTCATCGTAGGCAAACACTTTCGCGGAAATGTAGAAAATGCTGGGAAAAAGTTTAAGCCGAAAGTTATTGTATTAAGTAATAAGCTCTCAAAAAGAAAGGCAGCCGAGTGGAGTATTTTTGCTAAAAGCCTTCACATTGAGCTGCGCGACCTGCGAAAAGAAGAAAGTTTCAAGATTCACGCGAATTAAGCACACCTAATCTTCCTCCGGCATAGGCCAGGGTTAAAACGGAAGCCTTTAAACCTTCTACTTGTGCCAACGTTCCTATGAGTTCACGCAATGTAGCTCCTGTCGTAAGCACATCGTCAACAATCAGTACATACTTGTTACGCAATGCATCGACGTTGGCTACCCTGAAGATGTCTTTCACATTCTGCTGCCGTTCGTCCCTGTTCAAGCTTGTCTGTGTAGGATTGTCTACTATACGGACCGAAGCCATAGAGTCGATAGGAATTTTCGTGATATCAGAAATTCCTTTGGCCAAAAAGAGACTTTGATTATAGCCACGCTTGCGCAATCTTCGGGGTGCCAAAGGTACTGGCAAAATAAGGTCAACCTCCCCGAAGAAATCAGTCTCGATAAGCTCAGCTGCCATAATCCTTCCGAAAAAGCGCCCTACCTGAGGCCGATCATGATATTTAAGCTCATGCAAGATTTTAGCAACTCGTCCTCCCGCCCTGTACTCCAAAAACGAAGAGGCACGAAGAACAGGTAAGTCCCAAAACAAACGTTCAACATAGTTACCTTTTACTCCACAAAGATATGTAAAAGGCAGTTCGGTATAGCATAGCGTGCATATTGTCTCCTCTTTAGCGGAGAGCCGCTTCCCGCAAAGCATACAATAGCGAGGGAAAATCGCCTCAAAAAGTTCGGAAAATATACGCATGGCGGAGAGACTTGTTCATTATTGACCATGTCAGAATTTTCCTCTCGAGGGTCGCAGAGCTTTTCTGGCTCGCTGTGGCGGATCGGTAGTAGATTCCGGATCGGCAAAATGGTCGCCCTCATGGCGGTCGAGCTGGAGGAGGCTGTCACGTATTTGCCGCTCACGCGCATGGCGCGAAAATGGTACGGTCGCATTGGCAGGGGGAGAGAGGGGCTCTGCCTCAAGTGGTTCGCCGCCTTCGCGTAACCGCGGTTTATCTCCCACGGTGCTCGATTTTGCAGCCGCAGAGGCGGAATGGCGTTCAAGGCTGACGGGGCTGAGCACCAACACTCGCGGACGTCGCGAGGGGGCATCATACAAAAGGACGAAGCCGCTCAGACTTTTTGCCCGCCGATCGGGTAAGAGGCTCATGCTAAGAGACTGGATACCATTGCCCGAAATTTCAAGCGTGGCGGTAGCGGTGGTGTCTGGGTCATAGTGGGCGATAAGCACGGCTACTGCGCGCCGCTCGGCATCGGCATAGAGCCAATTGGGTGTGAAAGTCCACTCCAAGCGATCGGAGGGGTGGAAGGCTGTGTCCAACTCGAGGGTGAAACTATGGCGATTGCGTCCGGCAGCGCTGAGAACAATAGCTTTTGGGCCCGGCCACACTTGGGCCGTGGTCGAAGCTGTTTCCGCCGCGTCTGCAACATCGGATGAGACTGCCGTTTGGAGCTCATCTTGTTGAGCGCCATAGCGCTGAGCCAGACCTTCATATATGCGATAGAGGGCAGCGGGATGGGTTTCGTACCAAAGGAGTGCTTGCTGAAATTCCTGCCGCGTGAGGCCATGTTTGCGCAGGGCTGCTTCTATGGCCCCATGGCGCCGCTGTTCCACACTGTCGGGGGCGACATAGGCCATGGCTGTGGCCATGTGATAGTCGTAGAGCAAGCGCTCCATGGCTGCTTCACTGGGCACTCCTGCCGGACGCCCACCGCGACAACTGCCAAGCACGACGAGAAGTAGGAACAAAAAGGAAGCGAAAGAAACGTGGGCTTTGATCATTGGCGCGAAAAGAAATGGCGATGATAGAACACGGCCAAGGCTACGGCTCCGACGCTGATAGCAGAGTCGGCCACATTGAATACGGCTCCGAAGAAGGTGGAACCTCCCACAAGGGGCATCCAGGTTGGCCACTCGAAGAGGGGAAAATAGAGCATGTCGACAACGCGCCCTTCAAAAAGGCTTCCATACCCCTGGCCGAAGGCCACTAACTGAGCTGGCTCCGACATTGGGCTGGAGGCGGTGAAGATGAGCCCATAGAGGGTGTTGTCTACAATGTTGCCCAAGGCACCGGCTATGATGAGGGCAAGGCAGGCTATGAGCCCAAGGGGGGCGCAACGCTTGATTTGGGCAAAGAGAATCCACACAAAGAGACCCACGGCCAGCAAGCGAAAGAGGGTAAGAAAAAGTGTGCCAACGAAGTCCATGCCAAAAGCCATTCCGTGGTTTTCGGTGAAAAAGATTTGAAACCAGCTGGCTATGTCGATGTGCTCGTAGAGGTGCATGCGGGTCTTTACGAGGATTTTTGCGAGTTGGTCTACGGCGAGCACCACGATGATGATGCTTGCCGAAAGCAGGACGCGTTTTTTCACTGGCGGGGCTCTATGTATGTGTGTGTGTGTGTTTTACTTTTTGTGGTCGCGCATGTTTTTGGCCTCTATGCTGAGGGTGGCATGCGGCACGGCGCGCAGCCGCTCTTTGGGGATTAGTTTCCCCGTGACGCGGCAAATTCCGTAGGTTTTGTTTTCTATGCGCACAAGGGCGGCATTGAGTCCTTGTATGAACTTTTGCAGGCGTGCGGCCATAGTCATGAGCTCCTCTTTTGTTTGTGTGAGGGAGCCTTCTTCGAGGGCCTTGTAGGTAGGCGAGGTGTCTACCACGTCGTTGCCGGTGCGGCCGGCAAGTGAATCCATGATTTGGTCGTAGTCTTTCTTGGCTAGGGCAATTTTGTCGAGAATGAGCTGCTTGAATTCGGCCAACTCTGCATCGCTGTAGCGCGTTTTCTCGGTTTGATTTTCCATAATTGTGATTAAGAGTTTTTATAGGTTCGTGTTATTGCTTTTCAAGGCGTAGGATTTCGGCCTGGGCTTTGAAGTTGCCAAAGTCGAACTCGGTGGCGCTGCCGATGGGGCCAAAGTTTATTTCGTCGGCCAACACCTGGGCGCTGATATAGCTGCCATGTTTGGCTACAGCTTCTTGGAGCTGGGGCTGGGGCTCGAAGATTACTTTGATGCGGTCGGTAATTTCGAACCCGCTGTCTTTTCGGTGGGTTTGTATGCGCTTCACGATTTCGCGCGCAAGGCCTTCACAGAGGAGCTCAGGCGTAAGGTTTATGTCGAGGGCTACGGTGAGGGCTCCTTCGCTGACCACACTCCAGCCGGGCATGTCCTGGCTAATGATTTCAACGTCGTCGCGCTCAATGGTAACAGCCTGACCGCCCTCAATGTCGAGGGTGCAAGCGCCCTGGCCTTCGAGTTGGGCTATTTGAGCGGGACTAATTTTACCGACGGCTGCGGCAACAGCTTTCATGAGGCTTCCGAATTTCTTACCCATGACACGGAAGTTACACTTCACGCTTTTTTTGAGCAAATCGTCCTCAACAAATTTTAGCTCCTTGACGTTTACTTCGTCGAGAATGAGGTTTTCTACAGCCATGATGGCATCCTTGAGTTGGGGCGAGGTGACGGGAATGGCCACTGTTTGCAGGGGCTGACGCACGATGATGCGCTCCTTCTTGCGCAGTGAGAGCACCATCGAAGTAATCTTTTGAGCCATCTGCATTTGCTGCTCCAGATTTTTCTCAATAAGGTTCTGATTGGCTTCGGGATAGGCTGCCAGATGCACACTTTCCTCGCCCCTTCCTTGCATAAGGTCGGTGAAGAGGCGGTCGGCATAGAAGGGCGAGATTGGCGCCATGAGCTTCGACACGGTGAGCAGACACTCGTAGAGCGTCTGGTAGGCCGAAAGTTTGTCGTGGCTCATTTCGCCAGCCCAAAAGCGCTTGCGGCAAAGGCGCACATACCAATTACTGAGGTTCTCGATGACGAAATTCTGTATGCGTCGGCCGGCGCGGGTGGGCTCGTAGTCATCGAAATCGGCCGTGGCCTGCATGATGAGTGTATGAAGCTCAGAAATGATCCAACGGTCGATTTCGGGGCGCTCCTTCACGGGAATGGCGGCAGTTTCGGCGTCGAAACCGTCCACATTGGCATACATCGTAAAGAAGGAGTAGGTTTGAAAGAGCTTGGCAAAGAAGGTGCGACTGACGTCTTGCACTCCTGCCTCGTCGAACTTGAGGTTGTCCCAGGGCGATGAGTTGGTCATCATGTACCAGCGCAGGGGGTCGGTACCGTATTTCTCTATTTGTTCGAAGGGATTGACGGTGTTGCCCAAGTGCTTGCTCATTTTCTCTCCCTTCTTGTCGAGCACGAGGCCGTTGCTGATGACGTTCTTGAAAGCCACGCTGTCAAAGACCATGGTGGCTATGGCATGGAGTGTAAAGAACCAGCCGCGTGTTTGGTCCACTCCCTCGGCAATGAAATCGGCGGGATATACGTTGCCGCTGTCGAGCAATTCTTTATTTTCGAAGGGATAGTGGAGCTGCGCATAGGGCATGGAACCGCTGTCGAACCACACGTCGATAAGGTCGGGCTCGCGGTGCATGGGCTTTCCGCTGGCCGAAACGAGCACTATGTCGTCAACGAAGGGACGATGGAGGTCGATGAGGTCGTAGTTGGCCTTATCGAAATTTCCTGGCACGAAACCATTTTCCTTGAGGGGGTTTGCAATCATTATGCCTGCTGCCACGCTTTTTTCGATTTCGGCATAGAGCTCTTCTATGCTGCCAATGCAGATTTCCTCGCCCTCGTCGTTGCGCCAGATGGGCAATGGAGTGCCCCAAAAACGCGAGCGGCTCAAGTTCCAGTCGTTAAGATTTTCGAGCCACTTGCCGAAGCGTCCCGTGCCTGTCGATTCGGGCTTCCACGTAATGGTCTCGTTGAGTTGCATCATGCGCTCCTTGAGGGCTGAACTGCGAATGAACCACGAGTCGAGCGGATAGTAGAGCACAGGCTTGTCGGTGCGCCAACAATGAGGGTAGTTGTGCACATGCTTTTCTATACGGAAGGCCATGCCTCGGGCCCTTAGGTCAAGACAAAGCGCCACGTCGAGCGTTTCGTCTTTATCGGTGAGATTGTCATCGTAGGCATTTTTCACATAGCGACCGGCATAGGGTGCATAGCGCTCAACGTTGACATTGTTTTTCACGTACTCGGGGTCAAGGTCTTCGATGCGATAGAAACGTCCTGTGAGGTCTACCATCGGCACCTGCTTTCCCTTTTTGTCGACAAGCAGCATGGCCGGCACTCCGTTTTGGCGCGACACCTGAGCGTCGTCGGCACCGAATGTTCCGGCTATGTGAACAATGCCGGTACCGTCTTCGGTCGTAACATAATCGCCGGGAATTACGCGGAAAGCGCCTTCGCCAGGATTGCAGAACGGAAGAAGCTGCTCATATTCCAGCCCCACGAGGTCGGAGCCTTTCCACTCACCCACAATGCGCCAAGGCACGATTTTGTTGCCACGCTCGAAGGCATTGAAATCCATGTTTTCGCCCTCAGCCTGGAAGTAGGCCGACACGCGGGCCTTGGCCATTACCACACTGATGGGCTCTGCCGTATAGGCATTGAATGTCTGCACACAGACATAGTCTATCTTTGGTCCCACGCAAAGGGCGCAGTTCGAAGGCAGTGTCCAAGGCGTTGTAGTCCAGGCAATAAAATAGGGTTTTCCCCATTCTGCCATCTCGGCCTTGGGATTCTTTATAAGGAACTGGGCCGTTACGGTGGTGTCCTTCACATCACGATAACACCCGGGCATGTTCAGCTCGTGACTGCTCAGTCCGGTTCCGGCAGCTGGGCTGTAGGGCTGAATGGTGTAGCCCTTATAGAGCAAACCTTTGTCGTAGAGCTGCTTGAGCAGCCACCACAGGGTTTCGATGTATGAGTTTTCGTAGGTGATGTAAGGATGCTCCATGTCCACCCAGTAGCCCATCAAATGGCTCAGGTTGGCCCACTCTTCTGTATACATCATCACGTTTTGCCGACACTTGGCATTGTATTCTTCGATGCTGATGCCGCGCCCGATGTCTTCCTTCGTAATGCCGAGCTCCTTTTCCACTCCCAGCTCCACGGGGAGTCCGTGGGTGTCCCAGCCAGCCTTACGCTTCACTTGAAAACCTTTCATCGTTTTGTAGCGACAAAAGGTATCCTTGATAGTGCGTGCCATCACGTGGTGTATGCCCGGATGGCCATTGGCCGAAGGAGGACCTTCGTAGAATACGAACGAGGGACAGCCCTCGCGCTCGCTCATGCTTCTATGAAAGAGGTCGGCTTCGTCCCATTGGCGAAGCACGTCCTTATTGAGTGCTGAAAGGTTCAACGCGGTGCGTTCGGTGAATTTTTTTGCCATTGTTGTTGCGTTTTTATCGAAGGCAGAAAATACTTGTGCCTTTTTCGGTGTGCAAAGATAGTGCAAAACGCATTGGGAAGCAAATTTTTAAAGGGCGAAGTGCACCATAGACAACACTAAATCTGACAAAAATAAATTCTCACCGCGGTGAGAAAACTTTCTCATCAGGGTGAGAAAACTTTTTCACCATGGTGGAAAAACTTTCTCACCACGGTGAAAATACTTTTAAGCCGCCTCCAGAGAATCTGAAACGGGAGATAGAATTACACTTCTCGCACTGTCTGCAACTCAAGGAGCACACATCAGCAATGAAAGAGCGACTTTTTCGGAACAGAACGGCCATACTTTCACCTTATTACTTATATTTGCGAAATCAATAGGACATAGATTCCATCATCATCAACTCCTAAAACTTCATCTTACCATGAAAAAAATCCTTCTCCTCCTCTTCATCGCACTCACACCGCTCAGCAGCCTGGCACAACAGGAATCGTGCTGCAAGGCAAGCAGCCAGGAAAACCCAGTGCTGAAGTCCATCATGACACGTACGAGCATACGCAAATATGAGCCGCGTGCCATTTCGCCCGACACCATTGAAACGCTGCTGCGCGCCGGCATGGCCGCCCCCACAGCCATCAACAAGCAACCATGGCACTTTGTGGCCGTAACGAACCGCGAAAAATTAGAAAAAATGGGCGGACGCGCTGCCGGGGCCCCCTTGGCCATCCTCGTATGCGGCGACATGAATATTGCCCGCAAGGGCCATGGCTTCGACTATTGGGTGCAAGACTGCTCAGCAGCCACCGAAAACATTCTTCTGGCAGCCCACGCCATGGGGCTTGGCGCAGTGTGGACAGGCGGCTACCCTGGCAATCGATACAAACTCTATCAAGAATTGCTCAGTCTGCCCGAACACATCGTACCGCTCAATGCCATAGCCATCGGCTACCCCGCCGAAAATCCGGAGCCCAAGAATAAGTGGGACACACAGAAAATCACTTTCATCAAAAGCGCTGACTGACGTAACAAGGGCTTTCGTCATTGCCGGCACCAGCTACCGAAATAGGGCGGAGCTGCTATCCTTTTGGAAGCTACTCCGCCCTATTTATCTGCATTGAGCAGTTGAGAACTATTTGCTCAACATCTCGTCGATGCTTGCGGCAGCCTGTTTGCCATCGCCCATGGCCAAAATCACCGTGGCGCCGCCGCGCACAATGTCGCCGCCGGCAAAAATAGTGGGGATGCTCGACTGCATTTTTTCGCTCACCGCGATCGTTCCCTTGCGGCCCAGTTCGAGACCCTCGACCGACGATGGGAATATGGGGTTGGGCGACACGCCGATAGCCACAATAACAAGGTCGACATCCATCGTCTCCGTGCGCCCCTCAATGGGCACAGGGCGACGGCGGCCACTGGCATCGGGCTCTCCAAGCTCCATCACCTGAAGCACCATCTGGCAAACATGGCCTTCGGCATCGGCCTTATATTCGATGGGGTTGTGGAGCGTAAGAAATTTCACACCTTCCTCCTTGGCATGGCGCACTTCCTCGATTCGCGCCGGCATTTCCTCTTCGCTGCGGCGATACACAATAGTGGCACTCTCGGCTCCCAAGCGTAAAGCCGTGCGCACAGAGTCCATGGCCGTGTTGCCACCGCCAATGACGGCCACGTGCTTGCCAAAAAACACGGGGGTGTCGCTATCGGAGGCCGAAGCATCCATCAGATTCACACGGGTCAGATATTCATTAGACGACATGATGCCGTTGAAGTTCTCGCCGGGAATGCCCATAAAGTTGGGAAGACCAGCACCCGAAGCTACAAAAATGGCGGCAAAGCCATCGGCCTCAAGTTGCTCCACACTCACGGTTTTTCCCACAATGCAATCCTTCACAAACTGCACACCGCTACGCTTCAGGTTTTCAATCTCGAAATCTACAATGCTATTGGGCAAGCGATATTCTGGGATGCCATATTTCAACACCCCGCCTAATTCGTGGAGCGCCTCAAACACTGTGACGTCGTAGCCTCGCCGCACCAGGTCGCCGGCACAAGTCAACCCTGCAGGCCCGCTTCCAACCACAGCTACGCGCTTTCCTTTCTTTTGTTGAGCAGCCACGGCAGTTGCCCCACCCTGCTCACGCTCAAAGTCGGCAGCAAAGCGCTCCAAATAACCGATAGCCACAGGCTCACCACCCGTCTTGAGGTGTATGCAACGGCTTTCGCACTGTTTCTCTTGCGGACACACGCGACCACAAACGGCAGGCAAAGCACTCTGCTCCTTAATGGCGCACGCGGCTTGGGAAAATTCGCCCAACTCTATGTGTTTCACAAAACGAGGTATATCGATATTGACAGGGCATCCCTGCACACATCCAGGGTTGTTGCAATCCAGACAGCGATGTGCCTCCCGCTGAGCCACTTCGGCACTCAAACCGCGATTTACCTCGCTGCGCAACTGAGTGGCACGATAGGCAGGTTCCAATTCGGGCATTTTGCAGCGCTCAATGGCCATGCGCTCCTTAGGCTTCATGCTGCTGCGCAGCTGCTTGCGCCATTCGGCATCGCGAGAGGGGTCGGCATGACTGGCAGCGGCTGCATGTTGCTGCAAAGCCTGCTGCTCTTGCGGACGAAATGCCTTCATGCGCTGCATCATTTCGTCGAAATCAACCTTATGGCCATCAAACTCAGGACCATCCACACACACGAATTTTGTCTGTCCGTCTACCGTAATGCGGCAGGCGCCACACATGCCCGTGCCGTCGACCATAATCGTATTGAGCGACACGTCGGTGGGAATATCGTACTTCTTGGTGAGCAGACAGCAGAATTTCATCATAATGGCAGGGCCAATGGCAAAACACTTGTCTACCTTCTCCCTCTGAATGACTTGCTCCATGCCCACAGTTACCACGCCTTTTTGGCCATACGAGCCATCGTCGGTCATGATGACCACTTCGTCGGCCGAGGCGCGCATTTCTTTTTCCATGATGATGAGTTCCTTCGAACGCCCGGCCAGCACCACAATAACCCTGTTGCCTGCTGCTTTGAGCGCTTGCACAATGGGCAGCATGGGCGCCACTCCCACTCCGCCTCCGGCGCAGAGCACGGTGCCGAAACGCTCAATATGCGTGGCTTTGCCCAGGGGGCCCACCACGTCGGCCAATGTATCGCCTTCGGAAAGCTCGCAGATTTTGGCTGATGAAAGGCCCACATTCTGCACTACCAAGGTGATGGTGCCGGCCTGCTCATCGGCTTCGGCAATAGTCAAAGGTATGCGTTCGCCACGCTCATCGGTGCGAACAATCACAAAGTGGCCCGCCCGGCGCGACTTGGCAATGAGCGGAGCCTCGACCACGAGTTTGAAAACTTTCTCGGAAAACTGTTCTTTCTTAACTATCCTGTTCATAGTTAGTTATGTCTATAATATTATATGGTGTTGTTTTTAAACAATGTCGGCACACTTCGGAAATAATGACACGATGCACCGCACAAAAATACTGAAAGACTGAAAAAGAAGCAAACTAAAGAGCACTAAAGTTGAGCGACGTCTCTGCGGGGTGCATCCACGTTACCCAAGAAATGTTAAAAAGAAGGTGAAAGTGGTCAACAAAAGTTATAAATTCAAAGAAATTGGCGTTTTTGCTTTTTCCTTTTAAACTAAAAGTGCATTTTCGCGTCAGATAGACAAAGAGAGATTAAGACAAAGAGTGTTCCACCACAAAAAGTTATGATGACATGAAACGCATTCTACTCACTCTGACATTTGTTTGGGCTTTTGTTTCGACGTATGCCCTGAGTTACGAACGAGCCAGCCAAGAAGCTCTGTTCCTTACCGACAAGATGGCCTATGAGCTCGACCTTACGCCCGACCAATACGACCGTGCTTATCAGATTAACCTGGACTATTTGCTCAGCATCAACACCGTGCACGACATTGACGGGTATTACTGGCAATATCGCAACGCCGACATGCGCTACATTCTGCACAGTTGGCAATACAACCTTTATGTGACACTCGATTACTTCTACCGCCCCATCCGTTGGGTACGCTCCGCGTGGTATTTCCCTGTTTTCGATTATTATCGCCGCGGCTATTATTACTTCTCGCGCCCCACGGTTTTTAGCCGCTATCGCGGAGTGTCGTGGGCCCACCGCCGCCCGGCCGACCGCAGTCCGTACTACGGCTGGCGCCCACCTCGCACCGGAGGCCGCGGCATGCGCTCCGACTATAGAGGGCACGACCACGGACGCAGCCACTCTGGACAGGCCCATGGAGGCAACTCGCGCGACTACGGACGCTCCACAGGAAAGCACACAAACCCTGGCATGACCACCCGGCCCGAAACGGGTAGCGGACTGGGCCACGACCGCGGTCGAACCACAGGGGCTACGACGGGAAGGCCCGCTACCACCTCGCCCAGCGGAACACATTCAGGCAATCAAGGCCGTAGCTTCGGGCGCCCAAGTGGTTCGAGCTCTTCAAGTCGTTCCACATCGGCCGGACGGGGACGTAGTTCAAACAGCGGAGGTGTTTCTGCCCCCACACGCGGATCGTCGAGTTCTAACACCGGCTCTGGTAATAGCAATACAGGCAGCCGCCGCACATTTGGACGATAAGCGAAAGCACTGCATAATGCTCGATAAAGGAGAGTTTCCCGATGGTGGGAAGCTCTCTTTTGCTTGTGAAGCGTCGCGACATGTAGCAAGAAAGCATCGACACGATAAGTCTGAGAGTTGGCTCAACTGTCTGTTCTGTCGAGCCAACTCTCTTGACAAAGTTGCTGAAAGTGATGCTCACTTCAGACAAGGAGAATATAAACGAAGCAAGAGGCGCACCGACAAAGGCACACCTCCTGCTGAAATGGTGATCTAAAAATCTTTTCTTCTTACTTGAGCGATACGATGACCTCTTTGCCTTCTTCCTGAAGCACTACATTGTCTTCGCGGAGCAACCAACCAAGAGCAAGGAAGAGTTCCTTCTCGTTTTTGACGCCTGCGGCTTTTTTAAGGTCTTTCACATTGAGGGCACCGTTCTCGTTGAGAGCATTCCAAACGTTTCCGGCATTTACGCCAGTGTTCTCTTGTAACATAACTTTTGAATTGAAATTAATTGATGTTAAACTTTTACTAACTAATCTCAATGCAAAAGTATGGCTTACGTAAATATGAAGCAAACTTTTTGATAGCAGAATTACGTACTTTTATCAATTTTTGACAGTTTTAGGAGTGTTTTTCTTTATTCGGTTTACTATTTGTCAACCGCGTTTGTCAAAACGGGCATCCAGTTCGTGGGTTTTACAAAACGCTGCTATCTTGCATAGATTACACGCCGGGCGACGCGCCTTGCAGGTGTATCGGCCATGCAGGAGAAGCCAGCTATGTGCAAGAGCCACCTGCTCGGCTGGTATATGGCGCACGAGTGCACGCTCTACGCTGAGCGGCGTTGTGCAGCGCTCAGAAACGAGCCCTATCCGATGGCTTACCCGAAACACATGCGTGTCGACAGCCAAGGCGCTCTTGCCAAAAGCGAAAGCTTCTACGACGTGGGCCGTCTTACGCCCTACACCAGGCAAACGGGTCAGCTCCTCTGTAGTTTGAGGAACTGCGTCTGCAAACTCTTCATGCACCATTCGGGCTATGCCTTGCAGATATTTGGCCTTGCTGTTGGGATAACTCACAGAGTGGATGTGCTCAAAAACCTCTTCGACCGAAGCCTGTGCCATGGTCTGCGGCGTTGGATAGTCGGCAAACAGAGACTGAGTGACCATGTTTACCCGCTTGTCGGTGCATTGTGCCGAAAGCACGGTGGCAATGAGGAGTTGAAACGGAGTTTCGTAGTGAAGCTCCGTATCCATGCGCCCGAACTGAGTCTCAAGTGTGGCAAGCACCTGGACAAAACGCTCCTTTAATCGCATAGTTGCTGAAGGCGAGCTATGTATTTTCCCAAGATGTCGAACTCGATGTTGACTTTTGTCCCCACGACGATGGCATGGAAATTTGTGTTGTCGTAGGTATAGGGAATGATGTTTACCTGAAAGGAATCTTCCGTAGGATTACAAACGGTGAGACTCACTCCGTTGACGGTGACACTGCCCTTGTCGACAGTAAAATAACCACGGCGCGCCAACTCGGGCTCGACAGCGTATCTGAAGGTGTAGGTATAGCTTCCCTGCGCATCTTCCACAGCCATACATTCGGCGGTGGTGTCGACATGGCCCTGCACAATATGGCCATCGAGGCGGCCATTCATCAGCATGCTGCGCTCTACATTGATTTCATCGCCCACGCGCCATTGGCCCAGGTTGCTGCGCAAGAGCGTTTCGCGCATGGCGGTGGTGCGGTAGGTGTCGCCCTGAAGGTGGGTGACAGTAAGACATACACCATCGTGGGCAATGCTTTGGTCTACATGCAGTTCGTGAGCGAAATCGCAACGGAGGGTGAAATGCACGTTTTCCTGGTCGTGCTCGATGGCCACCACGGTAGCCATTCCTTCTACTATTCCTGAAAACATAGGGACTTCTTATTATTTATTACGTAGATATACTATATAAAAAGAGCAGCGAAAGACTTTGCATACTTATTTTCTGCCCGCCATTCACCACTCTTTGCTATTATTACTCAGACTTTTTGCGCAAGACTACGGCTGAGCGGGCTGGCAAATAGAGTTTGAGCCACCCTTTTCCGTCTTTTTGAAGCAAGGGGTCGTAGTTTGTGAAATGCACCACTGAGTCGTCGGCAAAGCCAAATCCGCCAAAGTCTTTTGCATCGGTATTGAGCACCACTTCGTAGGCGCCTTCGGGGAGCATAAAGCCATAGTCGGTATAGCTGCGAGTGGGACTGAAATTGAAAACAAAGAGCAGTTCTCCACGCGTGAATGCCAAGATCTGGTCGTCGTCGTTATGCCATATTTCTACAACAGGCAACTTCTGGAAATGCTTCTCTGAAGTGATGGTTTTGAGCATGGCTTTGTCGAAATCGCCAAGATAATGATAGCACAGAGCATCATTGTCTACCAGATTCCACTGTCGGCGCGCATATTTATAGCTCCATCCATTTCCCTCGCGGGGGAAATCTATCCACTCTGGGTGACCAAATTCGTTGCCCATGAAGTTTAGATAACCACCGTTCATTGTCGAAGCAGTAACGAGGCGAATCATTTTGTGGAGGGCAATGCCGCGGCGAACAGTTTCGTTTTCGTCGCCCTTTCTGAAATGCCAGTACATATCGGCATCGATGAGCCGGAAAATAATGGTTTTATCACCCACTAGAGCTTGGTCGTGACTCTCGCAATAGCTAATATTTTTTTCGCCGGCACGTCGGTTAATGAGTTCCCAGAAGATGCTGCTCGGTTTCCACCCTTCGTCGGGGAGCTCCTTGATGATTTTTATCCAATAGTCGGGAATGTTCATAGCCAGACGATAGTCGAATCCCAGGCCGCCGTCCTTGAACGGCAAGGCAAGGCCCGGCATTCCGCTCACCTCCTCGGCAATGGTAATGGCCGAAGACTTTACCTCGTGAATGAGAAGGTTGGCCAACGTGAGATAGCAAAGAGCGTTGTCATCCTGAGTTCCGTTGAAGTAATCGTCGTAGCTTCCAAATGCCTGGCCCAAGCCATGACTGTAGTAGAGCATTGAAGTTACTCCGTCGAATCGGAAACCATCGAAGTTAAACTCAGTGAGCCAATACTTACAATTGGAAAGGAGGAAGTGGATGACTTCGTTCTTGCCATAATCAAAGCACAGACTGTCCCAAGCTGGGTGTTCATGACGGTCGCCGGGATAGAAGTATTGATTAGGATCGCCGGCCAAGTTGCCAAGACCTTCGAGCTCATTCTTCACGGCGTGGCTCTGCACCATATCCATGATGACAGCGAGTCCCGCAGCATGGGCTTCATCAATGAGTTGTTTGAGTTCGTCGGGCGTACCAAAGCGACTGCTGGGGGCAAAGAAGTTGCTCACATGATATCCAAACGAGCCATAATAAGGATGCTCCTGGATGGCCATCAGTTGGAGGCAATTGTAGCCATCGGCTATAACCCGAGGAAGCACATTCAGGCGAAACTCATTATATGTGCCCACCTTTTCGGCGTCCTGACCCATTCCGATGTGGCATTCGTAGATGAGAAGTGGGTCCTTGTTGGGGCGAAAACTTTTTTTCTTGAACTTATAGGGCTCGGCAGGGTCCCATACCTGAGCTGAGAAGATTTTGGTGACATCGTCCTGCACCACTCGTGTTGTCCAGGCTGGGATGCGCTCGCCTTGCCCACCGTTCCAATAGACTTTGATCTTATATAAGTCTTCGTGGTGTAACGCCTTAAGAGGAAGTTTGAGCTCCCAATTTCCAGAACCGGAGATACGACTAAATTGATATGCTTCGCTCTCCTGCCAATCATTGAATGTGCCTACCAAATATATACGAGTGGCATTGGGGGCCCACTCGCGCAATACCCACGCACGTTTTTCCTTATGAAGGCCAAAGTAGAGATGTCCCGACGCAAAGTCGGAAAGGCTCTGCTGGCCTTGCGTTAGTTCATGCTGCTTGGCCAATACATGATCGTGACGACCTTGGATAGCATGCTCGTATGGTTCGAGCCATGAATCATCGCGAATTATTTTCAGACGCTGAGGAGCTTTAGAACTGTTGTTGCTCATAGTTTTAGATGTATTGTGGTTTTATTCTATTTTACCTCTTTACCATTACGATAAGTACCTTTCTTAATTATATTTCCGTTGCGGTCGTACTCTGTGAACTTGCCTTCTTTCTCGCCGTTCACGAATTGACCCTCAAAACGTGTACCGTCGGCCTTAACCTCCAGACCTTTTCCGTGGCGCAGGCCTCCCTTGAACTGCCCCTTGAATTTGCTTCCATCGGCATAATGGAACACTCCGTCGCCATCCATTTGGTTGTCCTTCCAATGGCCTATATAGGTATCTCCATTACGCCATTTATAGGTACCCTGACCATTGCGCTTATTGTCTTTCCACTGGCCTTTATATGACGTACCGTTCTTCCACACAAAAGTTCCTTCGCCGCTTTGTTCACCCTTGAAGAAGTGGCCTTGATACTTGTCGCCATTCTCAAAAATAAAAACACCCATGCCTGTGCGCTCACCTTCCACATAGTCACCTTCGTAAACATCGCCATTCTTAAACTTGTAGATACCTTTTCCGTGTTGGTAATCATCTTTCCACGTACCCAGATAGGAATCGCCGTCGCTATAGATATACAACCCGCGACCATTTCGAGCATTGTCGGCCCATTGCCCGTCATACTTAGAACCATCGCCCCAGTCGAAAACGCCCTTTCCTTGCTTCTTGTCATCGTTCCACTCCCCTATATAAGAAGCTCCATTTTTATAAAAGTAAGAGCCTTTTCCTGTACGTTTCCCCTCCTTCCAATTACCTTCGTAGCGATCTCCATTATAATAGAACATGGTACCTTTCCCATCCATCTTGTCGCGATACCAAAGCCCTTCATATCTATTATTGTTCAAGGCGTAGTATATGCCACGGCCGTGTTGCTGATCTTGGAACCACTGGCCTTCATATTTCTCACCGTTGGAATAAGTATATGTGCCATGTCCTTGACGCTTTCCTTTTACGTATTGGCCATCATAGGCATCGCCGTTCGACAAACGGGTCTTCCCCTTGCCATTGGGTTTGCCTCCTACGAGTTCGCCCGTATATACGGAGCCGTCCTTGAACACATAGGTGCCGACCACAAGTTTCTGAGCTGACAATTCGCCTGAGAGAATTGTAGCAAATATGATGAACAAGAGAGAAATAAAAAATCGATATATATTAATCATAGGTAGCATTTCGTGGTTTGTTTATAAATTGTTTTCTTTCAAGAATTGTTCTGCACGCAGCAAATCTTCGGGTGTATCAATGCCTATGGTTTCTTCATTGGTATAGCCCACTTTTATCTTGAAGCCAGCCTGTAGCCACCTAAGCTGCTCTAGCGACTCAGCTTTCTCAAGAGGGCTTTGGGGAAGGGACGTGATTTGCTTCAACACCGCTGTGCGGTAGGCATAGAGGCCTATGTGCTTTAGGTATTTATGGGTTTTCAGCCACTCACTTCTTTCATAGCCACGAAGAAATGGTATAACTGAACGACTAAAATAGAGTGCATAGTCCGTGTCGGACACAACTACTTTCGGGCTGTTTGGATTTTGCAAATCGTCAAAACCCATGCCGGGCGCAAATGGCTTTACAAGAGTTGCTATCTGCGTCTCAGCATCGTCGAAACACCTCTTAATGGTTTCCAACTGCGCTGCAGCTATGAAAGGCTCATCGCCCTGCACGTTTACCACTACATCAAAATCATTCTCACCCACCTTGCATAGTGCTTCATAGCAGCGGTCGGTGCCACTCTGGTGGGAGGTACTCGTTAAGATGGCTCTGCCTCCAAAACTTTCAACAGCCTTACTGATGCGCTCGTCGTCGGTTGCCACATAGACGTGGGAAAACACTTTTGAAACGCGTTCATAAACTCGTTGAATTATCATTCTTCCGCCTAAAATAGCCAAAGGCTTTGCCGGAAAGCGCGTTGAGGCATATCGAGCGGGAATCAGTGCTAAAAATCTCATGACATAAAAACTTTTATTCGGCCACCTCGAGTATTTCTGTACCTACCGAATCGGATTCGGCAGCCGATATTTGCCCACACAACGTAAATCCTTCGGGATAAGCAAAAGGTTCATCTTCCTTGTATCCCAAGTTCTTGTCGTGGTACACCTTTTTCATATAGTAAGCCCAAATTGGGAGAGCAGACGAGGCTCCTTGGCCGAAAGCCATGGAGTTGAAGTGAATATCGCGGTCCTCACCGCCCACCCAACAAGCCGTAACGAGACGAGGGACAATGCCAACAAACCATCCATCTGAATTATTGTTTGTCGTACCTGTCTTTCCTGCTATCGGACCATTGAGTCCGTACTTAAAACGCAAGCGGCCACCCGTTCCTTGGTCGATTACTGCCTGCAACATATCGAGCATATTATAGGCGCTTTGCTCGCTTATAACTTCGTTCACGCGAGGCCTGAAATCGGCAATCACATTACCTTGATTGTCCTCGATATGAGTGACAAGCAGCGGAGCAGTACGTATTCCTTTATTTGCAAAAGTGGTATAGGCACTTGCCATTTCGGCTACCGTGATCTCGGCAGGACCAAGACATTGTGCCAGAGTGGGAAATACATTGCGATTGGCCACACCGAATTCCTTGAGAATGTTCACAAAACGATGGCCCGTAGGATCCACCTGCGCCATGAGTTCTGCCGTAATCCAGTTATTCGACTGCGACAGACCCCATATCAAAGTAACGGGCTGCCCGTAGCGTGACTTGCTTCCGTTTCGCGGAGTCCATTCACGCCCTCCGGTAAAATAGGTCCGCTGCACATTTAGTATGACATCGCATGGCGTGCGTCCATCCTCCATTGCCATGGCATAGACAAAGGGCTTTACCGTAGAACCTACCTGACGCCGCCCAACCATTGCCATATCATATTGGAAGTGCTCATAGTTGAGTCCTCCCACATAAGCTTTTACATATCCTGTCATTGGATCAATTGACAACATGGCTGAGCGAAGGAATGCCTTATAGTAGCGAATGGAATCCATCGGCGTCATTGTGGTATCAACATCGCCATGATAGGTAAATATTGTCATCGGAGTGCGCTTGTTAAACGCTGCATCGATTTCTTTTTCGGTGGCCCCCGCTGCCTTCATCTGACGATAGCGTTCACTTTGACGTTTCGAACGATCTAAAATCTGACCGACTTGGGCCGACGTCAAATTCGAAGAAAACGGGAAGGTTTTCGACACGCTGCGCTGCCTGTTAAAATTTGGTTGCAAGTAGCCTGCCACGTGTTTATGAACAGCCTCTTCGGCATATTGCTGCATGCGCGTATCTATAGTCGTATGGATGCGCAAGCCATCCGTATAAATATTATATGGTGTGCCGTCACGCTTTGTATTCTTCTTACACCATCCATAAAGTGGGTTGTTCTCCCACGACAATGAGTCTTGATAGAACTCTTGATCCTGCCATGAGGCATAGTTAGAACGTTCTGGCTTCCCGGCCATCATGATTCTTCGCAGATACTCGCGCATATAGGCAGCAACACCCTCCTTGTGATCGACACGCTTAAAGTGTAGCCCAAGCGGTTCGTTTTGTAATCTTTGGCATTCGGCCTTGCTTAATACATTACCTTTGACCATCTGCTGCAACACTACGTTGCGACGCTCAAGAGCCCTTTCTGGGAAACGAACAGGATTGTAATAAGAAGGATTCTTACACATTCCCACCAGCAATGCCGCTTCGGTTATTGAAAGCTTCGAAGGTTGCTTACCGAAATAAACCTCCGAGGCCGTTTTAATGCCTACGGCATTGTGAAGAAAGTCAAAATAATTCAGATAGAGCGTCAGTATCTCTTCCTTGGTATATGTGCGCTCAAGCTCTACAGCAATGAGCCATTCAACAGGTTTCTGCATAAGACGCTCGCCAGTGGATCGCGCTGTAGAAGAATACAATTGCTTGGCTAACTGCTGAGTGATTGTGGAACCGCCACCTGCTTCTTTGTGGCGCAAAATTCCTCGCTTCACTATTGCACGGCCCAAAGCACGCACATCGATGCCGCTATGTTGAAAAAAGCGGACATCCTCGGTTGCAACCAAGGCCTTAAACACATGAGGCGAGATACTATCGTAGTCGGCAAATACGCGATTTTCACTTAACGACCACGTTCCCATAACTTTTCCATCGCTACTTATCACCTGCGACGCGTAGCGACTGATGGGCGACTGCAATTCGTCGATTTGAGGCATGTAGCCTATCCAACCACGCTCTACCATGAGTATTAAGCTCACAACAAGCAGGAGCACAACTGCAAAGGCTATCCAAATGTAACGTACGAGTTTCTTCATTACTATTGGTTTAGAACGTTACAAAAGTACGTCAAACTGCGCGAGCAGCAAAGTAATGGTGGCTTTTTCTTCGATAAGAAGAAACCTTTTAGCAACAAAACTCCCACTATTTCCCATTTGACTCTTCTTTGCCACAAGAAAAAGAAAAAGAGACTGCCCACTCGGGGCAATCTCTTTTATCTGAGGTTGTAAGTTGTTATTACTTCAACTCTGCGAGGTACTTAATCGTACGAACCATCTGCGATGTGTAAGAGTTCTCGTTGTCATACCAAGAAACCACTTGCACCTGATAGGTATCGTCGTCAATCTTGCTAACCATGGTCTGCGTAGCATCGAAGAGAGATCCATACTTCATTCCGATGATGTCGCTCGAAACGATTTGATCCTCGGTGTAGCCAAACGACTCTGTCGTGGCAGCCTTCATGGCAGCGTTGATGCCTTCTACGGTTACGTCCTTAGCCTTTACAACGGCTACGAGGATTGTCGTAGAGCCTGTGGGCGTCGGAACGCGCTGTGCAGAACCAATAAGTTTTCCGTTAAGCTCAGGAATTACGAGACCAATAGCCTTAGCGGCACCAGTTGAGTTAGGCACGATATTGCAGGCACCGGCACGGCTACGGCGAAGATCGCCCTTGCGCTGAGGACCGTCGAGAATCATTTGGTCGCCAGTGTAAGCATGGATTGTCGACATGATACCGCTTGCGATGGGAGCATAGTTATTCAATGCAGCAGCCATAGGAGCAAGACAGTTTGTGGTGCACGAAGCAGCCGAAATAATCGTGTCAGCGGGAGTCAAAGTCTTGTGGTTTACGTTGTAAACGATAGTTGGAAGGTCATTGCCAGCAGGAGCTGAGATAACAACTTTCTTTGCGCCAGCCTGTACGTGAGCAGCAGCCTTTGCCTTAGAAGTGTAAAAACCTGTGCACTCGAGAACTACATCCACGCCAAGCTCACCCCAGGGAAGTTCTGCAGCGTTGGGCTTTGCATAGATCGTAATTTCCTTACCGTCTACAGTGATTGAGCCAGGAGCAACTACTGTCTTGCCGTCTTCTGCAACAACTGCGTCTTTGAAATCTACAGTGTGCTTACCTTCGCCAAACTTGCCAGCGAAACCACCCTGAGCTGTATCGTACTTCAAGAGGTGAGCAAGCATTTTGGGGCTTGTAAGGTCATTGATAGCGACTACTTCGTAGCCTTCTGCCTCAAACATCTGACGGAATGCGAGACGTCCAATACGGCCGAAACCGTTAATAGCAACTTTTGTCATAAGTGTTTGTTATTAAAAATTTGTGGTTGATTTGTTTTTTTTCTTAATTTGCGACGCAAAATTACAAATTACTTTTTATTTTTGCAAAAGCAACTAAAAAAAAACACATCTTTACCATCTCACTCTTCCTTCTTCGGGTTTCTTAGACCAAAGACCGCTTCATTTGCAACTTACAACTAACAAAAAATAACAAAACACTACTATGAGTTTCATTAAAGACTTCAAAGAATTTGCCATGCGTGGCAATGTAATGGACATGGCCGTTGGTGTAATCATTGGCGGCGCATTTGGAAAAATCATCTCCAGCCTGGTAGATGACATCATCATGCCCCTCGTAGGCAAAGTGCTTGGCAATGCCGACTTCACCAACCTCTACATTGGCCTTTCGGGTCAAGAATGCGGGCTGCCCCTTGAAAAAGCCAAGGAAGCCGGAGCTGTCTTTGCGTATGGCCAATTCTGCCAAAACGTAATAGATTTTCTTATCATTGCTTTCTGCATCTTCCTCATGATCAAAGGAATGAACAAACTCAATCGCAAGAAGGAAGAGCCCGAACAGCCTGCAGCTCCTGCCGAGCCCTCAGCCGAAGAGAAACTACTCGGCGAAATTCGCGACTTGCTCAAGCAGAAATAATTTGCAAACTATCATCTGATAGCAGCCACAGACTGCGGACACCGCTAATGTCCGTAATCTGTGGCTTTTCCAACCCTCATGCCATGTACAAGCAGGAGAACATAAAACCCTACAGAAACGAAGGCAATAAAACAGAGCAGGTTGAAGAAATGTTTGATAACATTTCCCACTCTTACGACCTGCTCAACCATTTGCTATCGTGGGGAATAGATAAACGATGGCGCAAAGCTGCGATAGAATCGCTGCGCCCTTTTTCGCCCAAACGCATCATTGATGTAGCCACCGGCACTGGCGACTTTGCCATTATGGCGGCCAAAATGTTGAAGCCCGACTTTCTGCTGGGGGTCGACATCTCAGAAGGCATGATGAATGTGGGGCGAGAGAAGGTAGGCAAAGCTAATTTGCAAGATATCATTTCTTTTCAGAAAGAAGACTGCACTGCACTCTCTCTCGCCGACAATTCTTTCGACGCACTGACCGTAGCCTATGGCATACGCAACTTTGCCGACCTCGACAAGGGACTTCGTGAAATGCGGCGCGTCCTTCGTCCCGACGGACGTTTGGTTATTATAGAGCTCACTGCGCCAAAAGCTTTCCCGATGAAGCAACTTTTTTGGATCTACTCACACATACTCATGCCTATTGTGGGAAAAATAGTTTCAAAAGACAGCCGTGCGTATTCCTATCTGCCCGCCACAATGGAAGCTTTTCCTCAGGGAGAAGCAATGAAGAGTATTCTTGAAAAATCGGGTTTCCGCCATGTCAACTTCCGACGTTTCACCTTTGGTCTCAGCACCCTCTACACTGCCTGCAAATGAAGAAATTCGGACTCGTCGGCTACCCGCTTGGCCACTCATTCTCAGCTCGTTTTTTCAATGAAAAGTTTCAGCGAGAAAACATTGACGCAACCTACGACAACTACGAAATTGCCGCGATAGCTGCTTTGTCTCATATTGTAGAAAGCCAACCACAGTTGGTTGGGTTTAATGTTACGATTCCCCACAAGCAAGCCATCGTTCCCCTACTCCACTTCATCAGCCCCGAAGCCGCCGAAATTGGAGCCGTCAACGTTGTCCGCGTTGTCCGTCCGGCTGAAGGTAAAATCCAGCTTTGGGGCTATAACACTGATGTCATCGGCTTTCGAGAGAGCCTGCGGCCTCTATTACACAGCCATCACCAGCGAGCACTCGTATTAGGTACTGGCGGTGCCTCAAAAGCCGTCATCCATGGCCTTAAGCAATTAGGCATCCATGCTCAGCTGGTAAGCAGAGAACCCAAAGAGGGAATCCTTACATATAGTGATATCACCCCCGACGTCATTCATCATTTCCACATCATTGTCAACGCTTCTCCAGTAGGCATGTACCCCAAAGTGGACGCGGCTCCAGACCTACCCTACTCTGCCCTGACTTCCAAGCATATTCTTTACGATTTGGTATATAACCCCACAGAGACAGTCTTTATGAAAAAAGGCCGCGAACAAGGAGCTGTCGTAAAAAACGGGCTCGAAATGCTACGCCTGCAAGCCATAGCGGCATGGAAAATTTGGAACGAAACGCCTGAAGCAGATTATTCATCTGCAAAATAAACGTAAACCGCAAATTATCAATTCATTCCTAATGAAAACATAGAAACATTGGGGCACGAATTAAAAAACATGTCCAAACTTTTCACTTAATCGCTCTTTTTACTTACTTTTGCACGGCTTAGAAAAAGCGAGGCTTATGCCTAAGCCAGCCCCTTGCGGTAGTAGCTCAGTTGGTAGAGCATCGGCTTCCCAAGCCGAGGGTCGCGGGTTCGAGTCCCGTTTACCGCTCACAAAAAGAGCCCCATCTCCATTCCTTTATCGGGAACGAAGATGGGGCTCATCTTCTAAAGACGATGCCTCATCGTTATTCATTTTCGAATGCGAGACCATCTCCTTCCGCCCTTACGAGCACGGGCTTGCCGCGATCGAGGCTTCCTGCCAATATAGCACGACTCAGGTCGTTGAGCAACAGGTTTTGAATGGCTCGCTTCACGGGGCGGGCACCAAATTCGGGGTCAAAACCTGCACGGGCCATGAGCGAAACGGCATCGTCGGCCACGCGTATTTGGATTCCCTGCTCGGCCAAGCGACTGGTAATGCCGGCTATTTGCATACGCACGATTTCGGCAATCTGAGGTTGCGTGAGAGGACGGAACATGATGATGTCGTCGATTCGGTTGAGAAACTCCGGGCGAATAGTCTTCTTAAGCATTTCCATCACGGCAGCCTCTGTTTCTTGCAATGTAGCTTCCGACGAATCGTTGGCAAGCTGGCTCTGAATGTATTGACTACCCAGATTACTTGTCATGATGATGATGGTGTTTTTGAAGTTGACCGTACGTCCCTTATTGTCGGTGAGGCGACCATCGTCGAGCACTTGCAACAGGATGTTAAACACATCGGGATGGGCCTTCTCTATTTCGTCGAAAAGCACAATGCTATAGGGCTTACGCCGCACGGCTTCGGTGAGCTGACCGCCCTCTTCATAGCCCACATAGCCCGGAGGAGCTCCTACGAGACGGCTCACGCTAAATTTTTCCTGATATTCCGACATATCTATTCTCGTCATCAGCGACTCGTCGTTGAAGAGATATTCGGCCAAGGCCTTTGCCAATTCGGTTTTTCCGACGCCGGTCGTTCCCAAGAATATGAAAGAACCGATAGGACGCTTGGGGTCGTTGAGACCTGCACGGCTTCGGCGTACGGCATCGCTCACTGCCTGTATGGCTTCGTCCTGCCCCACCACTCTCTTGTGGAGCTCAGACTCGAGATGAAGCAATTTTTCGCGTTCACTCTGCAGCATACGGTTGACGGGGATGCCAGTCCAACGGCTAACTACCTCGGCTATGTCGTCTTCGGTTACTTCCTCTTTGATCATAGCCTCTCCTTTCTGGCGCTCCTTCAACTCTTGCTGTATGCGCTGGTTTTCCTGTTCAAGCATCTGCAACTTGCCGTAGCGTATCTCGGCCACTTTTCCGTAGTTTCCCTCGCGCTCAGCACGCTCGGCTTCGAAGCGTAGCTGCTCCATTTGCTGCTTGTTGGCTTGTATTTTGCTCACGAGTTCACGCTCGCCGTCCCACTTTGCCTTGAGACTGATTTGCTGCTCTTGCAGCCGCGATATTTCTTCGCTCAACTGCTTGAGTTTGGGTTCGTCGTTTTCGCGCTTAATAGCCTCGCGCTCTATTTCGAGCTGACGCAACCGACGATTCACCTCGTCGAGTTCCTCAGGCTGAGAGTCGCGCTCCATACGCAACCGGGCCGCTGCCTCGTCCATAAGGTCGATAGCCTTGTCGGGCAAGAAACGGTCGGTGATATACCGGTTCGAGAGCATTACGGCAGCAATGATGGCATCGTCTTGTATGCGCACACTATGGTGGTTTTCGTAGCGCTCTTTCAGTCCGCGCAGAATGGAGATTGCATCTTCTGTGGTGGGTTCGTCCACCATCACGGTTTGGAATCGGCGCTCCAGAGCCTTATCTTTTTCGAAGTATTTCTGATATTCTTCGAGCGTAGTGGCACCAATGCTTCGCAGTTCGCCACGAGCCAGGGCTGGTTTCAATATGTTGGCCGCGTCCATGGCTCCTTCGCTTTTTCCGGCGCCTACCAGGGTATGGATTTCGTCGATAAAGAGAATAATACTGCCCTCGGCGCCTTTCACCTCGTTGACCACACTCTTCAGGCGCTCCTCAAATTCGCCCTTATATTTGGCTCCGGCAATAAGGGCGCCCATGTCGAGGCTATAAAGTTGTTTGTTCTTCAGATTTTCGGGCACGTCGCCTCTCACTATACGCTGTGCAAGGCCCTCAACTATAGCCGTTTTTCCCGTGCCAGGCTCGCCAATGAGGATTGGATTGTTTTTGGTGCGTCGGCTCAGTATCTGCAACACCCTGCGAATTTCGTCGTCGCGACCTATCACGGGGTCGAGCTTGCCCGAACGGGCTTCATCAACCAGGTTGCGCGCATACTTCTGCAGGGCCTGATAGCGCTCCTCGCTGGTCTGGCTGTCGGCTTTCCGGCCTCCGCGCAGCTCGCTGATAGCTGCCTGCAGGGACTGTTCGTTAGCGCCGGCATCCTTCAGCATCTGGGAGGCAGGGCTTTTAACTTGAAGCAGTGCCTGCAGAAGAGGCTCTAATCCCACAAACTGGTCGCCGTTTTTCTTGGCCAAATCTTCGGCGCGGAGTAACACCTCGTTGGCTTCTTTGCTCAAATAGGGCTCGCCGCCTTCCACGCGCGGCAGCGACTGCAAATCGCGGTCGGCCACTTGCTGAAGCTGCATGGCATTAATGCCCATCTTGCCAAGCAAATACTGGGTTACGTTTTCGCCCACCTTCAGCAAACCGCAGAGAAGATGAACGGGAGTAATCATCTGTTGCCGCTCGCGCTGTGCAAGATTCACAGCTTCTTGAACGGCTTCTTGTGCTTTGATTGTAAAATTATTGAAGTTCATAATACTGTTGTTTTTGTCGTCACTAAAAGGGTTTACGTTTTCGCTTGTTAATAGCGCAAATTACTTGCCAAATCATTTTTTGCTGACAATCTGGCAGGTTGTAGCTGACAGGAAAGAACCTTGGCTACCCACTCTAAAACGGTAGGGCACATAGCAAAAATTACCTCGGCACTAGTTTTAATTATCGCCGAGATAATTTAAAGAGTTGAGCCAACTGTTGCGAGAGTTGAGCCAATTGTTTTTTTACATGCTGCAAACAAAAAAGGTTGCACCCTGCTTGTGGATGCAACCTTTATGATTAATAATATATTATGGTGTGCTAAAACTTAAATCCGAGCGTCAACATAAAGTTGTGGCGGTTCAGATTCACTTTTTGCGCAGCAAGTGAACCGCCAGAGCCCAACATGGGAAATTCGGCAGCCATCTGCGCATCATTGGCCTGCGTTTGGAAGGCAAATACGTCGCCTGTCTGGTGTTGATACTGGTAGGCAGCATCCACATAGAACTTGCCGCTGCGATATCCAAAGCCCAGTGTGTAGCGATTGATGGCGCTAAGGTTCACATAGTCGGTGTTTGCCTGATAGTAGTAGGCAGGACTGTCCTCCACCAACTGATTCAGATAGGCTCCGCTCTTAAAGGGCGACGATACATAGTTGTAGCCGGCACGCAAGAAGCAACCTGGAATGAAATTATACTCGGCCCCTAAACGCAAGGTGCTCACTCCTTTCAGCTGAGACTTGATTTCGCTGCGCAGACCCATGTCTTTTGTACTGCCATAGCTGTCGCTCCAGTAATAGTAGTCGTCATAGTCGGGATAGCTCACACGCGAAGCGCTGTAGTCGGCATATTCGTATTCAGCGTCGAGCGCAAGCTGCTTGCCGATGGTGGTTCCAAGACTCAAGTTGAATTTCCAGGGAGTAGTCACTTTGTAGTCATGGTCATCGACCGTGGCATCGTTGTACGTATTTGGCGAAATCTGATTACCATTGTCGTCGAACTGCGCAAAAGGAGAGTCCTGCTCCAGATAAGCGTCGTAGGTAAGGTCATACCACGTAGGAGTAGAAATCGAGAAACCAATGCGGAACGGATTTTCGAGTATAGGCCGCAAAATAACTCCTGCCTTGAAATCGTATCCCGTACCCTTGAGTTGCTCTTCATTGCGGCTGTAGTAATTATGTGCTGCCTGTCCTCCCACGAGCGCATATTCCTCATACTTCAGAGCGCTGTGGAAATTCACGTTGTGCACACCGACGGTAAAGCCAAAGTATATTTGATTTTGCACGTTGAAGGCCAAGTTGAAATCATACTCCTGAATGCCACCCCATTGCACACGCTTGTAATTATATGCGTCAGCACTGTAGCCTTCGTAGTAGAGCTTGCCGTTGGCATCATAGGCAGCGCCCAGCATCTGGGTGGTATAGCCCAAATACGTAAAGGGAGGAACCATGGAAGCACCGTCGTCAGTAGCCAAATCCACGAATCCGTTCGACATGAAGGCCGTGTTTTGCATCGTTCTTGCCTGCGAGAGGCCGCCTGTTGCTGCATTGTCAATTCCAATGTAGTTTTTGAAGTTACGTCGCTTCTGATAGTTAAAACCAAAGTTGACAAACTGCAGTTTGCTGCCAATCTTCGTTGTATAGACGAGCCCAACTTGATCGAAGGATACGCGCGACTTGTCAATGTCCATGAAACTCTGCCCATTGGGCTGGGTTGTAAGACTTAGGGTGGCGGCAATGTCGTTGCGACGGTACATGCCAATGCCGGCGGGATTGGAATTCATGGTCGAAAGGTCGGCACCAAGAGCGCTCATTGCTCCACCCATTCCCACAAAGCGTGCTGTTCCGTTCAGGTCGGAGCCCACAAGCGATTCCACCTTGTATATATCTTGCGCTGAGGCCATGAGCATGCCCATGCTTGCCACAAAGGCCAAAACTATCTTTTTATTCATAATTCTTTCTAAGTAAACTTTAATGAAAAAATGCTACTTTCAACGTCCAAAGGAACGTCCTCCTCCACGGCTGCCGCCTCCACCACCACTGCGAGAGCCTCCGCTAAAGCCTCCGCCTCCATAGCTACGGCTGCTCGAGGAACTGCTGTTGCCAAAACTGCGCGAATTGCTGCCCGAAGAGCGACTTGCGCCTGTTGAGCGAGAGGTGCTCGACGAGGATGTTCCGAAAGAACGGCGCTGCGCTATGCCGCGATTCACAGAAGAACCCGAGCCAGATGAATTACTGCGAGGGTTCACAGTAGTACGTCCAAAGGAGCGTCCGCCATTAACAGGACCGCGCTGATATTCACGGTCGCGCGTCGTGGCATGATAGGTGCCGCTCCAGCCGCCGTGATGGCGTCCGCCACCATGCCAACCTCTGTGGCCACCATGCCATGCCCACGAGTTATGCCATGGGCGATGCCATCCCCAACTCCATCCCCAGTAATAAGGACCCCAGCCATACCAATGGCTGTACCAGGGCCGATAGCCATACCATCCGTACCAGCCTCCCCAACCGTACCAAGGATCATACCAAGGGTCGAACCAGGGATCATAAACGATGTTATAGTAATCGTAATAGTAGGGACTGCTGATGATCACACCCACCCGAGGCGAATGGAAGCGCACCAGACGAACCGTGCAATCGCTTGCATCGTCGGCACCATAGTATTCCGATTCCGTAGCGTTGGGCAAACTGACCACACTGTCATTATGGCTCATACCGCGACGGTTATATTCATCGACATCGCACCATCCTGCACGATTGTCGGCCCAATTGTCGTATTGTTGCTCGGCCTTTGTGGCAGGAATTACGCTATACGAAGAACGTTCAGGCTCCACCTGCTTTACTGCTGGTTGCGCCTTCTCAGTGGGAACGAAGTAGATGTCATCGTCCTGTGCAAAAGCTCCGAGCGCTACGGCGCTCAGTGCCAACAATAATAAAGACTTTTTCATTTTCATCGTGATTAAAATGAGTAATGTTTGTTTCTCTTGGCTGCAAATATACGCATAAAACTCAAAAGTCGCATTCAGTTTTTCGGATAAATAGTTCCTTTTTTCCTATTTTCAATTTCTTTAAGAAGTCTTTTATTTTATTCGCACAACATCGCCCACTTTTACGCCTCGTTCGAGCACCTCTTTGTTCTTCCGACAGAGAGATTTGAGACGTATGCCGTAACATTGCGCCACATCATGGAGCGATTCGCCAGCTTGAAGGATATGGTAGCGCGTAGGGTGCTTCTTGTCCGCCTTTGAGCGCTTCTTTTCCAAATAGACTATTTCGCCCTGCTTCAGAACGTGACGCTTGTCGGTTTCGTTATATTTACGGAGTTTACGCTGACTTATTTCCCATTTTTTTCCAATGCTCTTATAGGTTTCACCGCCCATGGCACGCACATAGATGGCACCATTACACTCGCGGACGTCGCCCAACCCGTCAGAAGAAAGCAGTGAAATGCGGGTGGCATTGAGACAATCGACTTCCTTGAGGCGATGGAGCTGCTTGACTGAGAGCCCACCCCTATCATATTGATGAAGATTGAAACGCTCTATAAGGTCAATGAGCATTTCTGCATATCGTGGATTAGTTGCATAGCCGGCAGCCTTCAGCCCGCGTGCCCACCCTTTATAGTCGGTGCGGTCGAGATTGAAAAGTCCTGCATAGCGACGCCCGGTACGCAAAAAAACAGAGTGGTCCTGAAACGACTCGTCGGCCGACTTGTATACACGAAACTTTTCGTCAGGGCGGTCGTCGTCAACGAGCATGTAGGGGCCCGTCCAATTCCCGCTGACCTTAATTCCAAAATGGTTGTTTCCTTTTGTAGCAAGCTTACTACGACCAGCGCCGCTCTCGAGCAGGCCCTGTGCCAGAGTGATGCTGGCCGGAATGCCATAGAGTTGCATTTGCTCCACGGCCGCAGCGCTATATTTCTCAATATATTGATGATAACTTGAAACTTGCGCAAGCGAAGGAACAGCCTGAAATGCAAGCAAGAGCAACACTAAAAGCACTGCATTCAGATATTGTGCCGAACTTTTAGCACGAAGCTTCCCATAAGAATTTGGAACGCTCCGCAGATGCAGCCAAATGTTCATAAAGGAATTCTTTTATATTAGTTTCAGCGCAAATTTAATCTAAACATTCGGGTTTGCACTCAAGATTTGTGTTAACTTTGCACAAAATACTAAAGAAATAATCAATTTCCGCCACTTCTCACGTAAAAAACTTCCATGAGCAACAACAAATACGTGACTCTTTATCCTTTAGGGCTCACCCGTGGCTTGACACACCGTGAGTCTTACATTCTCCTGATGCGCGATGCAGAGAGCGGCCGCACACTTCCACTTCTGCTCAACACTACGGACTTCAAGAAAATACACGATCTCATATCCTCCGACGGGCTTAAAACGTCACCCCACCTCTCCAGTATTATCTGTGACCTCTTTCAAATAGAAATCGACGTGGTCATAATTTCCACCGAAGGAGCTGGCAAATACACCACACACATCGTAGCCCGGCAGGGAGGCGACGTTCGCGAAACAGAGGCAGACCTCTCTACTGGGCTCTATGCAGCCATGACAAGTGGCGCACAGATAGAAATGTTACGCACGCTCTTCGATGCGCTCACAAGGCATGGCGGAATTGAAGAAGGCGGGAAAGTTGCCATTCCCATTGTAGCCCTCACAGACGAGCTACTGGGCGAGGCGCTTCAGTCGGCCATTGAAAATGACAACTACGAACTGGCAGCTGTCATTAGTAACGAACGCAACAAGCGGAAACAAGAACGCGAGAAAAATCATCCCGAGGAGCAAAATTCCTGAAACTCTTATCCGCATCCATCTATACCACATATACATGAAAGAAGTACACCTGTTTTACGCTCCACAAATAGAGATTTCGCCTCTGCTTCCTGCCGACGAAGCCTCCCACGCCATTCGCGTGCTTCGACTCAGACAGGGCGACCCACTGCTTGTCACCAATGGCAAAGGCCTATGCTTCGACTGTCGCATAGCCTCTCTTTCAGGAAAATCGTGCGAAGTCGAAATCATAAAAGAACTCAAAGTTGAACGTACATGGCTTAGCGGAATCCACATAGCAATAGCGCCCACAAAGCAAATGGAGCGTATGGAATGGATGACCGAAAAAGCTACAGAGTTGGGGGTTGACAGCATAACTTTTATTGAGAGTAAAAATTCGGAGCGTCGTACCATTAAAACCGAACGGATCGAAAAAACTGCGGTGGCTGCCATGAAGCAAAGCCACAAGGCTGTGAAACCTATCATCTCTGACATGATAAAAATGAATGAACTTATTAGCACACCCTTTGAAGGACAAAAGTTCATAGCTCACTGCTACGACTTCGATTCTGCCGAGAAAGGAACATCGCTCCATTCGCACATTAGTTCCGCGAAACCATTTCTTTTCGACCTCATTGCCCCCAAACGCGATTCACTTGTACTCATTGGGCCTGAAGGCGACTTTAGCATAGACGAAGTGAAGCAAGCCGAAGCCATGGGCTTCAAGTCGGTAAGCTTAGGAAACAATCGGCTTCGTACCGAAACAGCAGCTCTGAGTGCTATCATGATGATGCAAATAAAAAAAGCCAACATCCATGCAACTTCTCTTTGAACTTTATCAACACTTGTGCGGCTCATTGCCTCACAAGTGGCAAAAGCTGGCAAAAGCTGGCAGTAACCGCCAATACTTTCGGATTTTTAACGCTACGGGCGAGAGCATGATTGGCGTAATAGGTCAGTCGCAGGCCGAAAACCACACCTTCATATATTTAAGCCGTCATTTTTCCGAGAAAGGACTTCCTGTTCCAAAAATATTGGCCGTGAGCAACGATGAAATGCGATACCTGCAAACCGACTTAGGTGGCTACGCCCTTTATGATGCCTTGAAAGATGCTCGAGAAAACGGATACAATTATGCAGCACACCACAAGGCTATCATTGAGCGCACCATTCGCATGCTGCCCCACGTGCAGGTGGAAGGAGCACAAGGCCTCGATTTTAATCAGTGTTTGCCGCCCACCCACTTTGGGAAGGTTTCAGCCATGTTCGACTTTAATTATTTTAAATATTGCTTTCTTCGCACCACCGAAATAGCTCACAATGAATTGAGACTCGAAGAAGACATGCAACGCATGGCTGCCGACTTGGCCCATGGTGAACACACAACCTTTCTTTATCGCGACTTTCAGGCACGCAACGTTATGATAGGCCAAGAAAAAGAGCCACATTTCATTGACTTTCAAGGAGGAAACCGCGGTCCGCTGCAGTATGACGTTGCTTCATTTCTATGGCAAGCCTCGGCTAAGTATCCTGAATCTTTGCGCGAAGAAATGATAGCAGCCTATCTCGACGAGTTGAAAACCTTAATGCCTGTCGACGAAGACAGTTTCCGCAATTGCCTGCTACGATTTGTGCTTTTCAGATTATTGCAAGTGCTTGGAGCCTACGGCATGAGAGGATATTTCGAACACAAGCAATACTTTCTCAACAGCATCCCCCCTGCTCTTAACAATCTGCGCGCCATCTTAAACCGGGGCGTGGCGGCCCCCTACCCTTATCTGGAAGATGTTCTAAAACGAATGATTGATTTGCCACAATTCAATACTAAGGGGAACGAATCGGAATACCCTCATGAAAATCGTCAGGTACTTTACAACAGCAAAAACACGTCCACTACCTCACCACTTGTAGTTACAATCTATAGCTTCAGCTTCAAAAAAGGCATACCCACCGATGAGAGTGGCAATGGAGGCGGTTATGTTTTCGATTGTCGATCAACACACAACCCCGGCAAATATGAACGCTACAAAAAACTTACTGGCCTCGATACCGCTGTGATAGAATTTCTCGAAAAAGATGGAGAAATACTCACATTCCTTGAAAGCGTTTACAAACTAGCCAGCCACCATGTAGAACGCTACATTGAGAGGCAGTTCACACACCTTATGTTTTGCTTCGGATGTACGGGCGGGCAGCATCGCAGTGTGTATTGTGCGCAACACCTGGCCGAATACATCCACCGCTCCTTTCATGTTGAAACAAGGCTCATTCATCGCGAGCAAGGCATTGAGCAGATTTTCAAAACCTACGAAGTATAGCAAAACGCAGACCGAAGATTTATTCTTCAGATCTGCGTCCTCGTCTCTTCAGATGGCTCAGTAGAAAAAATTATCGATGCGCTACTTCTCGCCAAGCTGGGCATTGATTTCGCCAATATACGAAAGCAATTCCTCGCACCCCTGACCGCGCTCGCTACTGGTCAGGAAAATTGGTGGCAACGACTCCCATTCTTCGCTCAAAGTCTTTTTCATTAAATTAATGTTAGCTTGTGCCACGGCTGCCGAGACCTTATCGGCCTTGGTAAAAACCAGCGAGAAAGGCACCCCTTCTTCTCCTAAAAAATGAATAAACTCCAAATCTATGCGCTGAGGACTATGACGAACATCAACAAGAACGAAAAGTAAGGTAAGGCTTGCACGTCCACAAACATATGACTTAATGATACGCTTAAGTTTCTCCGCTTCCTTCTTTCCACGTTTTGCGTAACCATATCCTGGGAGGTCCACCAAATACCATTCACTATTAATCAGAAAATGATTGATGAGCAAGGTCTTACCTGGCGTGGCGGAAGTCATGGCCAGGTTTTTACGCCCTGTAAGACGGTTTATCAAACTACTCTTTCCCACATTACTCCTTCCAATAAAGGCATATTCAGGACGCCCGTCGTTCGGACACTTCTCCACTTGCGTGTTACTCACCACAAAATCAGCTGTTTTAATCTTCATACCTCCAAAATATTATAGGAATCCTTATTCAAGTGACAAAGATAGCGAATATCTGCACAAGAAAGACATACTTTTATGTTTTTTAGGGGCCAAACACGTGGCATTCCCTTCATTTTAGTTTTTTTATCTATATTTGCAAGCACTTTCTAAGGGCAAACCTTTGAATAATCTCTCGAAAAAAGAAATGACAGACCTATATCCTTCTTTGCTTCTCGAACGGGCCGTGAGCGAGATTTCCAAGCTACCGGGCATCGGGCGCAAAACAGCCCTCCGCCTTGTACTTCACCTTCTCAGACAAGACGTTGGCGAAGTTGAAAGCTTGGCACAAAGCATCACAAAGCTTCGAAAAGAGGTTAAGCACTGCCACTTGTGCCACAACATATCCGACACCGACACCTGTGACATCTGTGCAAATCCCCTACGCGACCATTCCACCATTTGTGTGGTTGAAAACATTAATAATGTGTTAGCTATAGAAAACACGGGGCAGTTCCGAGGAGTCTACCATGTGCTGGGCGGTGTCATTTCGCCCATTGACGGAATCAGTCCGGCCGACCTTGAAATCGACTCTTTGGTCGAACGCGTGGCAAATGGCAACGTCAAAGAAGTTATCTTTGCGCTCAACCCTACCATGGAGGGCGACACTACAGGTTTTTACATATCACGAAAACTCACAGGCTTTGATGTATTGCTCACCACATTGGCACGCGGTGTAAGCATTGGCGATGAACTTGAATACACCGATGAAGTAACGCTCGGACGTTCAATCGTAAACCGCACTAAGCTCTGAGTTCCAAAATAGTCCCTTCAACTTTCGAAACACTATGAATCCAATTTGCAAACATCAAATAATTTTCGTCACCATCATCGCTATTGCAGCAGCCATTGCCCTGTCAGCCGAAACGGGGCTTATTCCTGCAGGCATGCTGACGCCTCAAGCTGGCGAAGCCTACGTGCTATCTATTATAAGTGTCGCACTTACTTTGTGTGGAGTCTATGCTATGCTAAGGCTAATGGCCGTCAGCAAGGTGGAACACGAAATACTGCACAGCCCACAAGCGGCATACCTCAAGTGGAGCGGAGTGAGAATGGGCATCTTGGCCGTAGTGTTATGCGGCAACACCATTATATACTACACCACGGCTTTCAATAAATCGGCAGGTTGGTGTGCCCTCATTGCCCTGGCTGCCTCCTTCTTCGCATGGCCTTCGGCTAAGGAGCTGGAACAGCTCAAAGAGAAAACGCTTGCCAGTAAGCAGTAAAGACCTTCACTACTGCATAACAGTTTAGAAGATATGAAACTGAGTGTCATCATCGTAAACTATAATGTGCGACATTTTGTGCTGCAATGTATCGATTCTCTTTTCAGAGCTGAGACCTACATGAAAGCTCACGGTTTGGGCGAAATCGAAGTTTTCGTCTTTGACAATCATTCCCCAGACAATAGCATAGACTATCTGAAGAAGAAATTCAAACGCCAGCAACACCCTAACCTTCACCTCATAGCCCACCAGAAGAACTTGGGTTTCGGGAAAGCTAACAATCTTGCAGCTCGCCGTGCCAAAGGCGAATACCTTCTTTTTATAAATCCTGACACATTCGTGGCCGAAGACACATTAGCCAACTGCCTGCTATTTGCCGAAAGCCATGCCGACATGGGAGCCCTGGGGGTGCGCATGCTCTCTGACACGGGGCGCTATGCACCCGAATCGAAACGCGGGCTCCCCACTCCATGGACAGCTTTCTGCAAATTGACCGGACTCACTGCACTCTTCCCACACTCAAAGAGATTGGCCAACTATTATATGGGGCACCTATCTGCGCTCGAAAACAATGCCATAGATATTGTGTCGGGCGCCTTCATGATGGTTAGAAACAATCGTAAATCTTGGTTTGACGAAGACTATTTTATGTATGGCGAGGACATAGACTTGTCCTATTGCCTGCTAAAAGAAGGCCTTCAGAACTACTATTTGCCGACGCCCATTGTCCATTACAAGGGCGAGAGCACGAAGAAGAGCAGCTACCGCTACGTGCATATTTTCTACGAGGCCATGTATATCTTTTTCAAAAAGCACTATCGCCACTCCACGCTTTTGCTCTCCATTCCCATCAAAACGGCTATTGTCGGTCGCGCACTTCTTACGTACGTGGCCAATCAACTTCGTTCTGCAAAAAAGTTCTTACGCCCTCATCGCCCTGTCTCCCACGTGCGATGGCTCTACCTTGGGCAACACAGGGTAGAGATAGAGAAACTGGCTTGGCAACACGGGTTGGACATAGAAATTGTGGAGGCCTCGGAAAGCGATTTTCCGAACGGACACTTCGAAAAAGCTGCCCACTTCAACAAGCACCACTTCGTCATATACGACACAGACAGTTTCTCCTTTGCACACATCATTCAGCTCATGAGCCGGCAACCAGGAAATACTCGTTTGGCCACCTTCTTACCCCGTAGGCGCCTGCTGCTCACTGGCAGCGAAGCCTTCCAGCTATGAAACAAAACCTTATGAAAAATAATATGCTGCCAAGCGACGTCAGCCTTCGCGCCCTTGAGCCGGAAGATCTTGAGTTGCTCTACTCCATAGAGAACGACTCTTATTTGTGGCAATTTACCAGCGCCACTGCTCAACCCTGGTCGCGCTATGCTCTGAAACAATATCTGGCACAGCAACCTGCCGACATCTATCAGTTGGGCGAGATGCGCCTGGTAGTAGAATACAATGGCGAGGCAGTAGGATTGACAGACCTAACCCAATTCTCTCCGCGCCACAAACGGGCTCAGGTGAGCATAGCTCTTCTGCGAAGCCACTGCGGACATGGTATCGGCTCTCAGGCTTTGCAACGACTCCACTCCTATGCCGTCGAACAACTGCACATTCAGCAGCTCTATGCTTTGGTCATGAGACAAAGCAACCCCGTAAGCTTCCAGCTTTTTTCACATTCGGGCTATGAACACATAGCCGCGCTGCCCAAATGGCACTTCGACGGCACGAATTTCCAAGACGTTGAGTTCATGCAACGTCTCTTTCCTGTTTTGTAGCCTATCCCGCTTATTTTTCCTCGAAATCCACGCAAGCACGGCTCTCAATATAAGGTTTGAGGGCGCTTGCCGCCTGTTGGTGGAGCGGATGGGAGCCATAATTCCGCACATCGTCCAATGTGTCGAAACAACTTACAAGCGCGATGTCCCAACTCTCTGCTGGATTGACGTTAAAATTCACAGAGACCTGACGTATATATGAAATCTCAGCGGGCAGAGCCTCAATTTCTTTCTTGAATCGGTTCATGACCATAAGTTTTTCTTCGCTGCCGAGCGAAGTATTCAGCTTAAAAAGGACAATGTGATGATACATAGCTGTTTAATTGTTTTGCGTATAAGGTTGCGAGAAAACTTTTACGTATTGACTGTATAATATTATATGGTGTAGGCTTATTTTTGAGGTTTTTAGTAACTTCGCCGCAAAATTAGGAAAATTCGTTATCTGCGCCAAAGATTTCATGATGGAACATCGCTTTAACCTGTGCCTATTTTGGCTTGTGCTTCCTTTTATTTGTACAAGCCTAAACTGCTGTCAGCAAAAAGCGGCGCCCAAAAGTGAAGAGACTTCCATGCATGCATCAGAAGCCGAGTCCGACCAAACGGATTCCGCCTACGACCTGTCCGAAATCGCTCAAGGAGGCGAACTGATTGTAACCACTCTGAGCGGTCCCGACACCTACTATGACTATCAGGGGCGCGGCATGGGACTACAATATGCCCTTGCCGAGAACTTCGCCCTCGCTGAGGGGCTGCGTCTGCAAATGGTTGTGGCACACGACACCACCGAACTGCTCCATCTTATAGAGAGCGGCGAAGCCGACGTGGCGGCATTCCCAATTCCTGCTGCCCTGATTCAGTCACATAGTCTGGCAGAGGCTGGATGCACTGACCCCAATACCGCCAAATCGTGGGCCGTGCGTCGCAATGCCCCCCAGCTGCAGCAGGCTCTCAACGACTGGTACACCCCCAGTCTGCAGGCCACGTTGGCACAAGGCATAAAGACTCAGCTTAAAGAAGGCCGGAAGGTTATAAAAAAAGTACGCGCGCCTTACATTTCGCGCGAAAAGGGACTCATTTCTACTTATGACCACCTTTTTCGCGAGGCCGCAGTGGCCACAGGCTGGGACTGGCGGCTTATTGCTGCTCAATGCTATCAAGAGTCGGGCTTCGATCCTAATGCCCGTTCGTGGGCAGGCGCTCAGGGATTGATGCAGATTATGCCGGGCACGGCCCAGATGCTGGGACTCACAAATGTTTACGAACCCTCTGAAAACGTGGCGGCAGCTGCACGCTACATCAAGAAACTTTCGGCTTCGTTCGCCGACATTCGCGACCGCCATGAGCGCATCAAGTTTGTGCTGGCCGCCTATAATGGAGGAAGTTTCCACATACGCGACGCCATGGCATTGGCCAAGAAGCATGGTCGCAATCCGCAGCGCTGGGACGATGTGGCAGCCTACGTGAGAAACCTCAGCCAGCCTCAATACTACAACGACCCCGTGGTGAAGAGTGGATACATGATAGGCGACGAAACATACAACTACGTCTATTCCATCATGGAACGCTGGCGGGCCTATGGAGGCCACGTGGCGGGCGGCGGAAGCTATGTAGGCGCTCCCACTCAAGCCAAACGGCCCAACAAATATACAAGGAACAACGAAGTACTCAGCCCCGAGCAACTAGAAGAGGCCGAAAACAACGAAGCGTCTGTCTCCAAGAAAAACTAAAGAGTTGAGCCAATCGTAAAAAGAGTTGAGCCAATCGTAAAAAGAGTTGAGCCAACTGTTTTCACAGATGGGCCGACACACATTCAAAGAATTGCATAAAGAAATATGATATCCGTAAACCACTTAGGCATGGAGTTTGGCAGCACAGCGCTCTTTAGCGACGTGTCTTTTGTCGTTTCGCCCAAGGAGCGCATCGCCTTGGTGGGCAAAAATGGGGCCGGGAAGTCCACATTGCTGAAGCTGATGAGCGGCGAAATTCAGCCCACCAGCGGCACCGTTGACCGCATGCGCGACCTCTCTGTGGGCTATCTGGCACAAGTGATGAAACTTCAAAATGAGCGCACCGTGATGGAAGAAGCCATGATGGCTTTTGCCGATGTGGCTGCGCTTGAGCAACGCGCTGCTGCCCTAAGCACCAAACTGGCCGAGCGCACCGACTACGACAGCCCTGCCTACATGAACATGGCCGAAGAAGTAGCCTCGCTGAGCGAGCGGCTGAGCCTCATGGCTGCTGCAGGACGCGAAGCCAATGCCGAACGTACGCTGAAGGGACTGGGGTTCTCTCCCAATGATTTCAACAGGCCCACCAGCGAACTGAGCGGAGGTTGGCGCATGCGCATAGAGTTGGCAAAAATCCTGCTGATGAGCCCCGACGTGATGCTGCTCGACGAGCCTACCAACCACCTCGATATTGAAAGCATACGCTGGCTGGAACGATGGCTCAAAACGGCCCGTCCCGCAGTGGTTCTCGTGAGTCACGACCGCGCCTTTCTAAACAATGTGTGCAACCGCACCATTGAACTGAGTGTGGGGCGCGCATGGGACTATAAGGTGAAATACGACGACTACGTCATCTTGCGCCAGGAACGCCGCGAGGCACAGCTCCGGGCATATGAAAACCAGCAGCGCGAAATTGCCGACATCGAGAGTTTTGTGGAGCGATTTCGCTACAAAGCCACCAAGGCCGTGCAGGTGCAAAGCCGCCTGAAACAACTCGAGAAGATAGAACGCATCGAGGTAGACGAAGTAGACAACACAGCCCTGCATCTACGCTTCCCGCCATGCGAGCGGAGTGGCGATTTCCCCGTGATTTGCAACGAGGTGGCCAAGAGCTATGGCGAACACCGCGTCATAGAGCACGTGAACCTCACCATTCGCCGTGGCGAAAAAGTGGCCTTTGTGGGACGCAACGGAGAAGGTAAGTCCACCCTTGTAAAGTGCATCATGGGCCAACTAGACCATGAGGGCGAACTGAAGATTGGACACAACGTACACATAGGCTACTACGCACAGAACCAGGCCCAACTCCTCGACGACGGCCTCACCGTTTTCGACACCATCGACCAGGCGGCGAGAGGCGACGTCCGCCTCAAGATACGCGACATTTTGGGGGCCTTCATGTTTGGCGGCGAAGCGTCAGAAAAGAAAGTGGGTGTGCTCAGCGGCGGCGAACGTAGCCGATTGGCCATGATCAAATTGCTGCTCGAACCCGTAAACTTCCTCATACTCGACGAGCCCACCAATCACCTCGACATGCGCACAAAAGATGTGCTAAAGGAAGCTCTTATGGCTTTCGACGGCACCCTCATCATAGTGAGCCACGACCGCTACTTCCTTGACGGGCTGGCCGAGCGCATCTATGAATTTGGCGGCGGAAAGGTGAGAGAGCACATTGGCACCATATACGAATACCTGGCACGCAAGGAGGCTGCCGAGCAACTCGAGCTCAGGCCCCAAGGCAACAAGCGAACAGACGCCCCGCCTGCCACCAGCGAGGGTGGCCAGCTATGGCAAGCACAGAAAGAAAAAGCTCGCGCCCTGAAGCGCGCCGAAAATGCCGTAGCCGCTGCCGAAGAGAAAATCAGCAAAATAGAAAGCGAGATAGCCGCCGTTGAACAGTCCCTGGCAAAGGGCGCAACCGACATGAAGCTCTTCGAAGAACACGGAAGGCTTCAACACGACATGGAACAGGCGCTCAAAGAATGGGAAACTGCACAAGAGGCTCTCGAAAAGCTCTGAATCAGAAATTGGCAGCCCCCGCAAAAACAGACAAACACAACAAAAACACATAAACAGCATGCTTAAAAGTTTATTACCCTCAGCTTTAATGCTATTTTCCGCTACAGCAATGGCACAATCAACTTTGTCAATAGGAATCAAGAAAGAAAACATGAATTTGCAGGCCAAGCCTGGAAACGATTTCTTCGAATATGCCGACGGAGGCTGGAACAAGGCCCACCCACTGACGGCAGAATATTCACGCTACGGAGTGTTTAATGCTCTTGACGAAGAAAACAACACCCGACTTAGAACGCTCATCGAAAACACGGCCGCCCAAGCTCATGCAATGGGCAGCACAGAACAAAAAATAGGCGACCTCTTTAACCTTGCCATGGACAGCACCCGAAAAAACGCTGAAGGCTTCAACCCTTTGCGCCCGCTCTATGAGAGCATATATGGTGTGCAAACCATGCCCGAATTCATTCTGAAAACAGGCGAGCTGGCCCGCAAGGGCGTGGGGGCCTTCATGGTTATCTATGTGGGTGCCGACGAGAAAAACAGCAAACAAAACATTGTACAGCTCCATCAAGGCGGCCTGAGCCTCGGACAGAAAGAATACTACCTCGACAACGACGAAGCCACCACCAAAATTCGCAATGCCTTCAAGAACTACGTGGTGCGCCTCTTCGTGCTCTGTGGCGACGACGAGGCAACTGCCATGGAAAAACGCGACAACGTGATGAAGGTAGAAACAGCCATAGCCAAGACGTCGCGCTCGCGCACCGAGCTTCGCGACCCCGAACGCAACTACAACAAAATGAGCTATGCTGCTCTGCTGAACAGCTATCCCGGCATAGACTGGAGCACACTCCTCATGAGAATGGGCTTTCCTGCCTTCAACGAAATATGTGTGGGCCAGCCCGAAGCCATCGCAGGCATTGAAAGTCTCCTTACCGACATACCGCTTAGCACGCTGAAAGACTATTTAGCCTTCAGACTTGTAAACGATGCCGCTGCAAACCTCAGCGACGACTTTCGCGAGGCCAATTTCGACTTCTTCGGACGCACACTCAGCGGAAAAGAACAGGACCGTCCCCTATGGAAACGCGCTGTGAGCACAGTCGACGACGTGCTAGGCGAGGCTGTAGGAAAAATGTATGCCCAAAAATACTTCCCGGCCGCCTCAAAAGAACGCATGACCCAACTGGTGAAAAACCTGCAGACAGCTTTGGGACAACGCATTGACGCTCAAGACTGGATGAGCGAAGCCACAAAAAAGCGCGCCCACGAAAAACTGAACACCTTCTACGTAAAAATAGGCTATCCCAACAAATGGCGCGATTATTCTGCACTTTCAATCGACAAGAATCAAACATTTATTGAAAACCTGTGGAAAGCCTCGGAATTTGCCTTTGACAACATGATACGTGAAAAGGTGAACAAACCCGTAGACCGCGACGAATGGTATATGAACCCACAAACCGTTAATGCCTACTATAACCCCACCACCAACGAGATATGCTTCCCTGCCGGCATTTTGCAGCCTCCCTTCTTCGACATGCAAGCAGACGATGCCTTCAACTATGGTGCCATCGGCGTTGTGATAGGCCATGAAATGACTCACGGATTCGACGACAATGGGCGCCAATACGACAAAGACGGGAACCTGCGCGACTGGTGGGAGCCACAAGATGGCGAGCGCTTCAAGGAGCGCGCCAAAGTGATGGCCGATTTCTTTTCGAACATCAAAGTGCTGCCCGACCTCAATGGCAACGGCCAGCTCACCCTAGGCGAAAACCTGGCCGACCACGGTGGCCTGCAAGTAGCCTATCAGGCTCTGCAAAACGCCATGGCCGAGTCGCCGCTACAAAAGGCCGAAGGCTTCACGCCCGAACAACGTTTCTTCCTGGCCTATGCTGGTGTGTGGGCTGGAAACATCCGCGACGAACAAATACGAGTCTATACAAAGAGCGACCCCCACTCGCTTGGACGCTGGCGTGTCAACGGAGCCCTGCCGCACATTGACGCCTGGTATAAAGCCTTCGGGGTTACTAAAAAAGATAAACTCTTTATTCCCAAAGCCAAGCGCGTAACCATTTGGTAAATATCATCGTTCCATAGCTAAACCACGGCGTCAATGATACTGCTACCCCACGGATTGCTCGAAGCCGACGGACTTGAGCCTACGCTCAGAAGACAGCCCATAGGCAATGAACACACCGAAAGATTTCCCCTACGTGTGCTCCTGCTCAACCTCATGCCCGAAAAGCAAGTGACTGAGCGAGACATCATTCGAATGCTCGAAGGCTGTCCGGAAACTATTGAGCTAATCCCTCTAAAAATCGCCGGACAAACATATAAGACGACACCCATGAGCCACATGGATGCGTTTTATGTGGACTTCGACTGCATAGAAGACGAGCAGTTCGACGCCCTCATAGTCACCGGAGCCCCCGTGGAGCACCTTCCCTACGAAGACGTGCGCTACTGGCCCCAGCTATGCCACATCTTCGATTGGACCGAAACCCACGTACGCCGCTCGCTCTACATATGCTGGGCTGCACAAGCTGCGCTCTATCACTTCTATGGCATACGTAAACACAGTCTGCCAACAAAGAGTTTCGGTGTCTTCAACTATCAATTTCAAGAGCTGGGCAAAGGCAAAGAAACCTCAGCCAGTCTGGTTCTAGGTGTCCGGCAAGGCAGCCAAAAGCAAATTGCCATGCCCACAAGTCGCCACACCAGCATCAGCACGACCGATGTGGCCAAGGCAGGCAACTTGCACATAGTGGCCCACAACATAGAGCAAGGCGTAGGAATTGTAAGCAATAGCGACGGTAGCGCTCTTTTTGTGACGGGGCATCTTGAATATGCGGAAGGACGCTTAGGCGACGAATATCGCCGCGACCTCAAAAAAGGACTTCCCATAGCCATACCTCAAAACTACTTTGTCGACGAAAGCAAACAAACCGATATTGCTTATTCGTGGAAAGCCGACGGGCTCCACTTTTATCATACCTGGATAGAAAAAATCAAAGAATATGACTACAAATGAAGAATTTGAAAGCGTCATGAAATCATGCCGCGACATCTTTGTGAAGAAGCTCCACGACTACGGTGCCGCCTGGCGCATTCTGCGTCCCAGTTCGGTAACCGACCAACTCTTCATCAAAGCAAACCGCATCCGTTCCATCGAGAGCAAGGGAGAAGCCATGATCGACGAAGGCATAGCCGGCGAATTCATTGCCATAGTAAACTATAGCATCGTAGGGCTCATACAGCTTGAATACGGCTATGCCGAAAAAGAAGACATGAGCATTGAGCAGGTGACCAACCTGTACGACAAATATGGTCATGAGGCCCTTGAACTCATGAAGCGCAAAAACCACGACTACGACGAAGCATGGCGCTCCATGCGAGTGGAATCATACACAGACCTCATACTCATGAAGATTTTCCGCACCAAGCAAATCGAAGAGCATGATGGAAAAACACTCATCTCCGAAGGCATTGCAGCCAACTATCTCGACATGCTCAATTATGCCGTTTTTGCCCTCATAAAGCTCACCGTTGAAAAGACCGAGGCATGAAAAACCAGAGAAATCTCCTTTTCAGTGTCATTGGCTACATTTGCCGTACTGCTCTGGCCATTACTTTCCTATTCTCAGGCTATGTCAAGGCCATCGACCCATTGGGCATGAACTACAAACTGCAAGCTTACATGCAGCACTTTGGCATCGCCATAGCACCCGAATCCTTATGGATGTCAATTGCAGTAGTTGCCTTGGCTTCGATCGAGTTTCTGCTCGGCATACAGATACTGCTTGGCATTCAACGAAGACTCTCCACCAGGGCCGCGCTCGCCTTTATGAGCATCATGACGTTGATAACACTCTATATTTTCATTGCCGACCCCGTGGCAGACTGTGGCTGCTTTGGAGATGCACTCAAACTCACCAACGGTCAGACACTTCTAAAAAACATACTTCTGCTTTTGGCAACCATAGTACTACTGCTACACCCCGAGGCCATGCACCGTCTCATCAGCACACGTCACGAATGGATTACGTCCACATTTTCTGCAATCTACATCATTTCTCTCGCACTCTATAGCTACCACTACCTGCCTCTCATAGATTTTACTGCCTACAAACAAGGCATTAACCTCACCAAAGCCATAGAAGGCGAACTGGGCGAGGAAGCACAGAAAGAACTGGCCGCCACAGCATTTTGGAATGCAAAAGGCGACGACGTAACCTACGACATCTTGCTCGACACAGGCTATACCTTCCTTCTCATATCGCCCAACCTTAACGACGCCGATGACGGCATAAGCGACCGCATCAACGATCTTCACGACTACACTACCGACAAAGCATACACTTTCTATGGTGTGACCACTGAGCCGGGCTCCGACGAGAGCATACACAATTGGACAGACCGCAGCGGTGCCGCCTATGAATTCATCTTTGCCGACGCCGAACAACTCAAGGCAATGGTGCGATCTAATCCTGGCCTTTTGCTACTTAAAAACGGACAAATATTAAAAAAATGGAGTAAAAACAACCTCCCTGAAACCGACAACGATAAAATAGATCTCACAGCACTCTACTCGGAAAGCACAGCCTCGGCATCAAGCGGATTAGCTAAGTTGCTCGAATGGTTTTTTATTCCGTTAATTTTCTTTATCTTTGCCGACAATCTGTGGATAGGCAGCAAATACTATAAACGCTATCGCCACCGCAGAAAGCTTAAAAACCACAAAACCAAAAACCTCAAAACCAATAATCACATGCGTAAAAAAATTGTAGCAGGCAACTGGAAAATGAACAAAAACCTCCAGGAGGGAGTTGCCTTAGCCAAAGAACTTAACGAATTGCTGACTGCCGACAAACCCAATTGTGGCGTCATCATTTGTACCCCCTTCATCCACCTTGCCACCGTTTCGCAAGAGATTGACCACAACGTGCTCGCACTTGGCGCAGAGAATTGTGCCGACAAAGCCAGTGGAGCCTTCACCGGCGAAGTATCGGCCGAAATGGTAAAATCCACAGGCGCCGAATATGTAATCCTTGGTCACAGCGAGCGCCGCGCATACTATGGCGAAACTGCAGAAATGCTTAAAGAAAAAGTTAACCTCGCCCTTGAAAACGGTCTGAAAGTTATCTTCTGCATTGGTGAACTGCTTGAAGAGCGCAAGAGCGGCAAGCAAAATGATGTAGTTCGTGCCCAGATTGAAGGTTCACTCTTTGACCTCACTGCCGAACAATTTGCAAACATCGTACTTGCCTACGAGCCTGTATGGGCAATTGGCACCGGCGAAACCGCCACAGCAGAACAAGCTGAAGACATGCACGCATTCATTCGCAACGTTGTAGCTCAAAAGTTCGGTTCCCAAGTAGCCGAGGATACCACCATTCTCTATGGCGGAAGCTGCAAGCCTTCAAACGCAAAAGAACTCTTTGCAAAGCCCGACGTTGACGGAGGCCTCATCGGAGGAGCTTCGCTCAAGGCTGCCGACTTCAAAGGCATTATCGACGCCTGGAAATAAAAAACATAAACACAACAGAAGCCACTTCGTTTGCCATCACCTTTTAATGAGGAACGGACAAGCAAACGAAGTGGCCATACGTCACTCCTACAATTGCCCACATGAAAAAAACATTCTTCAGCCTCGTGCTTATGTGTCTGGCCAATCTCGCTCATGCCCAGACCCCTTTCATGCGCCATATAGAAACCCAAAAACAAGGCGAAGGGCGCATCATTGTAGTGCAAGATGACACCATCAGCACCATCGTAAATACAAGAAAAGCCCCCACCCCAAACACCACCGAAAAAAATACGGCTCCTTCCAAGTCTAAAGAAGTAAAGCTAAAGGTGGTCGAAAAGAAAATTGTAGAATCCCCTTCGGCCAACACCGCACCGTCAAACTATACCAACGTCCGACAGCGCTATAAAGCCACAGGCTATCGCGTACAAGTATTTACCGGAGGCAATTCCCGCAATGACAAGATAAAAGCACAACAAACGGCCGAAAACATTCGCAAGGAATTTCCAGAATTATCCGTTTACCCGCAGTTTACCTCACCACGATGGATATGCCGCGTAGGCGACTTCAGAAACGCAGAAGACGCACAGAAATATGTACGCCTCATTCGTAATGCCCGACTATCGAATGAGGCACGCGTAGTAAAATGCACTGTTCTCCTCGCCAACTAACAAGGCACACAAACACAACATACAAATGGAACAAATAGAAGAAATGAAACTCCATGTGAGAGAACTTCTTCGCGCCATGGGCGAAGACCCCACACGCGAAGGGCTCCTCAAAACCCCGGAACGCGTAGCCAAAGCCATGCTCGCCCTCACCCAAGGTTATCAAACCAATGCTACAGCCGTGCTTAACTCAGCACGCTTCAAAGAAGACTACAATCAAATGGTCATCGTAAAAGACATACCTTTCTACTCACTTTGCGAACACCACTTACTCCCCTTCTATGGCAAAGCCCACGTGGCATACATTCCCAACGGCTATATCACAGGACTCTCAAAAATAGCACGCGTAGTAGATATTTTTTCCCACCGTCTGCAAGTGCAAGAACGCATGACAACCCAAATAAAAGAGTGCATCAACGACACTCTCCAACCACTTGGTGTTATGGTTGTGCTTGAAGCGCAACACATGTGCATGCAAATGCGTGGAGTTGAGAAAAGTGGAGCCATCACCACCACCAGTGACTTCTGTGGCGCATTCAATCAGGCCAAAACACGCGAAGAATTTTTGGAACTCATAAAAGCCTGACAGCAAACATTCCTTAACCTCGCATTTGGGTCAAAATCGAAAGAGATTACACTCGCCTAAAATCAAAAAATAATTTTTGAAAGTAGTCAACATAAAAAAACGCGTCTATAGATAAAAAAAATGCAAAAAAATTTTGTGTTTCCAAAAAACTCACTACCTTTGCACTCGCAATCGCAAAAAGGTGCGTTAGTTCAGCCTGGTTAGAATGCCTGCCTGTCACTCAGGAGGTCACGGGTTCGAGTCCCGTACGCACCGCAAAAAATTATCCCCATGTATCGAGAGCGTTCAACTTACAAAGTCGGACGCTCTTATTTTTTTACCCTTTCATAAGGTGTAAGTAACTGATAATCAAGAGAGCCAACTTCGCGCTTCACGGCCAGCAGGGTGAAAAATAATGTTCAACCTGCGAGAATGCAGACAAAGGACAAAAAGGCGAAAAAGGACATGATTGGACGTTTTGTTACCGATTTTGTTACCAAAGTAACCTCAGTTTTTGTTACCAACTACCCCAAAACGGGTTTTTGAGACTGCCCTCAAAACTGGTAACAAAAATGACTGAGAAGCGGAAACGAGTTTGCTCTGCTCTTGCTTCATTCGTCAGTTGTCGCATGCAAAAGCCGTTTATCTGCTGCGAAGGTAGATAAACGGCCTGTATGCGGAAAAGACAAGAACTTAGTCCATGATAATGTTCTTGTCTACAACTTCATTGAAGTGCTCCTTGCCCCAAGCGATAAGGGCGGTAAGGACAGGCATCAATGATTTTCCTGTGTCAGTC
>CADBQP010000004.1 GCA_902796835.1 uncultured Bacteroidales bacterium | reverse complement strand
GTCAACCTTGGCTGCGATGAGGTATTTCTTGCCGCTGGTGATTTCGGTGGCTTTCTTGAACTGCACGCCGCTCACTACGGGCTCGTCACCGCCGTCGTCGTCGCCTTGCTCTTCTGCACTAATGTCGCTGCCGTTGGTGCTTGCCCAGCTGCCTTTTTGTGAAGTTCCGAGCGTGGCCGTCAGGTTGCCGTTGGCATCGGTGCTGAGGGTGAGGGTTTGCAGGGTGCTGACGTTGGTTTCGAAGGCCGTGGCGTTGAGGGCCACGCTGGCGGTCTTTCCGCCGATGGTCGCGTTGATGTAGGCATTTTCCACTTTGGCTGCGGGCAGCACAATGGCACTTGCTTTCTTCTTTTCGGCGTCAATGAGCATGCTGATGTCGGCCGTTGAGGCTTCGTCGGGGATGAGACTCTGTGTGGGCAGGTCGAAGTTGGCTTTCGTCTTGAGTCCGCTCAGCGAGAGGCCCAGGTCTTCGTTGGACAGGCCGGTGTTGTTTTCGATGTTGATGATGATGCGACTCAGTTGATGCTGAAAGTTGAGTTCCACTTGCTGGTCGCCGAAGGTTTTGTTGCGGGCGTTGTTTGACACCACCAGGTCGATGGCTGAGGGATTGGCCTGGTCGGCCACGTCGACGGGAATGAGGGTGCCTTTTCCGGCTGCATAGGGACTATAGGCTGTGAAGTCCACTTTTTCGCCGTAGGTGTAGGTGATTTTTTTGCCTACGGGGTTGAGTGTCCCGTCGGCGCCCATGGCATAGGGCACGTTGGCATGGCAGGCCTGGTCGACGGACTGTCCGCGCTTTGTGGCGAAAATGCCGAATTGGGCATTGTCGGCCCATGTTCCTTGTGCTTTTACTGTCTTGCCGTTGTCGAGCAGCGAGGCGCTGAAGTTGGGCACGTCAACGTGGTCCCAGGAGCTGTGCTCGTCGAGGTCGGCTGTACACGATGCCAGCCCTGCGAGGAGCGGCAGCGTAAGGAATAAACTTTTAATGAGTCTCATAGAAAATGTGTGTATTGTGTTTATTTTTGATTTGTTTGGAGTGTTTTTCTTCTGGGCTGCCTACCATTGCGCGGCATCGTAGCTCTGCTTGAAGGCCTCGTCTATCTGGGGGAAGAACTCGAAGCCCGTAATTTCTTCGAGTTCGGCCACCGACATGGCGCAATTCATGTAGTTATTGTTGGAATACTTGGCGTTGTTGAGCACGAAAGCTATGGTTTTGGCCTGGCCTGTGCGGCGGTTGAGATAGCACAGGGCCTTGAAGTAGTATTTCGGTATGGCAATGCGCTTCCCGTTGTTGTCGTATGTCCAGTTCACTGTGGTATATTCTGGCGTGGTGGGCATGGCGCCTGTCACTACGTAGAGGGTGTCTACGTTCGACGACCATCCGCGCACGGCTCCTTCGAGGCTCGACCATATGTCTTGGTTCAGGCCCTTGCCCACTTGGGGCGTCATGTTGGTGAAGTAGAAGGTCTGCCTGTTGGCTGTGGCGTTGGTTTGGCGGTCGGCGCTGGGAATCTGGTGGCCGCGGTCATATCCGTTGCGCATTCCGCTAAAGAGCATGGCTTGGCCGGTTTGAGGAATCGAGGGGTCCCAGTTCCAATCGTCAGTGCGCCCGCCGGTCCAACCGTTAGTGCGCCCGCCGGCCGAAACGTGGGTGTAGAAGTTGCAGAGGGGGTAGGCTACCCAGTAGGCCATCTTCAGGTTGGTGTCGTAGAGCATGGAGTAGTTTCTCACCTGCCGCCCGTTTTCGTAGAAGTAGTGGGTCACGTAGCGCAGGTTGTCAGAGTTTCTTTGCGCATCGGTGATGGTGGGTATTTCGAGCCAGCCGCTGTAGCTTTGGTTGGCGTTTTCGCGCTCCACGATGTCGATGGTGAAGGAGTAGTTGCGGCCGCTCTCAAATCGCTGCTGCGCCATGATGGTGACGATGGAGTCCTTGCCGTTGGGCAGGGCCAGTCTCACCTCGAAGGGGGCCAATGTCTGCGGCAAAACCATGGCGTTGTGAACATAGGCATTATTGCTGGCTCCGCCCGTGGCCATGAGCAGGTCTTTTTTGTCGGTGGGTTCGCCAGTTAGCTTGCCGTCGGTGGTGTTGTAGGCGGCCTGCGTGGCTATTTGGCGCAGGTATACGCCGGTTTGCTCGGCCTTGGTGGGGTTTACGGGGCAGCGCAGCGTGATGCTGACGTGGGCCATGAGGCTTTTAAACACAATCGACGGCGATGCATTCCATGTGTGGCTGGAGATGTGTGCCGTCAGGAAGTCTATGGATTCGGGGTTTTCCTGATTGCTTGTGTTGAGTTGCACCGTGGTGCCATTAGTTTGGTAGGGGTAGTAGGCAGTTATCTCTGTGGCCTCGCTCAAGGGTACGCTGAGCGTTGTTCCCTCGGGCGCGAAGGGCGCTGTGGCTCCTTCGGCTTGCGACTGCAGGGCGAGGTTGTTGACGTAGGTGGTTCGGCCTCCGCTGTTTTTTCTTATTGTAAGTCCTATTTTGTCGCCCGAGGCCCATGCCGTTTTCATCAGGCCCTGTGTCTGCATGTTCAGGGCGCTCACACTCCTCTGCTCAACCGTGTCGTTGTCGTTGGTACATGCCGCAAAAATCGTGGAGAGCGATAGCAGCAGAAAGAGTTTGTAGATTTTTATCTTCATATACGAAAGTTGGAGAACGGCCTGCAGCGGGAGCGGCATGGCAGCATTCTGAATGTATAGAGGCGTGTGTTTTCGATCGAATGTTAACTAAAGCGCTACAAATATACACCAAACTTGTGGTACGGAGCCCTAAAGTTTTAAATATTTATTCAGGTTTTTTAATTTTATGTGCCACCTATTTTTTGCGGTAAGGCATTTAAAAGAATTCTCACCGCGGTGGGAAAATTTTTCCACCACGGTGAGAAAACTTTTTCATCGGGGTGAGAAAACTTTCCCACCGCGGTGAAATTTCAATTATTCGGCCAGCACGTTGAATTCGGCGCCGCTGGCATAGGAGGCGCCGCCCTGTTCGCTGCGCGCTGTGAAGCGCACGTAGCGGGCCTTTACGGCCTTGGGCAGGTCGATGCGCTGCTTCTCGCTCGTGTTGCGCAGCTTGCCGCTGATGGCCTCGGTCCAGTTCTTGCCGTCGGCCGAGGTGCTGATGGTGTAGTCCTTCACGCGGCCGTTGGAGTTGCCCTGACGGCCCATGTAGACGAAGCCCTTGATGGTCTTCTCCTCGCCGCAGTCGAAGTCGACGCGGTGGGGATATTCGCTCAGCGTCACGCCATATTGCGTGTGCCAGTAGGTCGAAGCATCGCCGTCCACGAGGTGTTCGGCCTCGCCTTCGTAGGGCTCGTAGCTCGAGGTGGCGATAACTTTGAGCGGAATGCTCTCAATCTTGGCAAAGGCGGCGCTGCGGCTATAGTTTGTGTTGCCTTCATACCAGGTTTTGACGGTGCCTTTTTCGCGCATTGCGAAAGGCTTTTCATAGGTCTGCGGCTTGCCATTGTTGATGCTGTAGAGCACCTTGGCCTGTCCGCCCGCAAGGGCCTCGCTGCCAATAGTCACGTTGCCCGCCTCATCGCGGCTTATGCTGATGGGCATTTCTCCCGAGGGAGCTACTCCCAGCTGCTCGTCAATGTGGCCGCTGCTGACGGGCCTGATGATGAAGCCGTAGTTATAGGCCTCGGCAAAGGCGCGGTCGGGATTGAGGGGGCCTCCCTGTCCGCAGCTGTTGCCGCCCAGTCCGGTCACCTTGGCGTCGAGGTGCAAATGTGTGGCCGTGGGGGCGGGAAGCTGGAATGGGTGGGCAGCCTGGAAGAGCTCACTGGCGCTCCAGGGCAGGGCGCTCACCGACATGGGCTTCTCGGAGGCAATGAACACGAGGCCCTTGCCGCTCTTGTTTGTCACGGCACACCAGCGCACTCCCTCGCGGTTGCCCATCGATTGAGGCTTGGGCAGCATGATGCCCACCTGGCTCACGGGGCGGTGGTAGCGCTCCACAAACGAACCCGAGCAACGGTCGTTGTAATTGTTTTCGGGGCCGCGGCCGTAGTAGGCGAACTGGTCGAAACTCTTGGGCATGTCCATGGCAAAACCGATGCGGGGCAGGGCCAGTGTGGGCTGGTTGCTCGTAATGGAGGCATGCAGCTCTATTGAGCCGTCGGGATAGACGGTATAGATTTGCTCGGTGGTGAACTTGAAGGCTTGCGGATTGTTGGCAAAGGGCTGGTCGGTGCGGTCGGTAATGGTGTGCACACCGTTGGCCGGGCGGTTGATATACGATTCGCGGAAGTCGCCGCCATAGGGCGCCTGGCTCTCCACCTCGAAGCATACTTGAACGGCTCCGTCTTTCAGCTGGGTGGTTCGGGCCGACAGGGCGCGGTGCTTCAGGTTGTGAAGGCCGTCAGCTGCCCAGTTGCGATAGGCCCAGTTGTCGTTGTCGACCGGGGCACGGAAGGCGTCGAGGTGCAGCTCCTTGCTCACCATCTGCTCGCCGCCGTAGGAGAGCGAGCTCAGCTCGCCGGTCTGAGCGTTGAACTTAACCTCAAATCCGTTGCCGCTCACAATGATGTCGCTGCCCTGCTGCAATTGTTTCACGGCGGGCATGCCTTTTGTCACGTCGGCCATGGTGGGCAGGAGTTGCGGCGTGGTGGGAACGGGGAGCTGTTCTTCCATCTGCACGTAGCCCTTCTTGGCCCAAGGCTTGTCTTCCTTGAGCACGAACTGCACCTTCACAAACCATTCGCCGTGGCTAAAGTCGGGGCTCAAGTGGCTGTAGTCGAGCACGTAGGTCTTGCGTTCGCGTGGCCCGAGAGTGAGGGGCGTTTCCACCAGGGGCAGGGGCTTGCCGCAGGGCTCGCCGTCTTGATAGAGCGACCATACGATTTGATAGTCGCGCAGGCTCTCAAAGTAGTTTTTATTGAAGATTTCTATTTCGCCCTTGAGCGCGTCGATAGCCTTAACGCCCACGTTCTGGTAAACCTTCTTCACTTCGAAATACTGTGCCTTGGGCGAGAGGTCGGGGCGCATGATGCCGTTCATGCAGAACATGCCGTCGTTGGGCAGGTCGCCAAAGTCGCCGCCATAGGCCCAATACTTTTTGCCCGTCTTGGCGTCGTAGCGGTTGATGGCCTGGTCCACCCAGTCCCATATGGCGCCGCCCATGATAAAGTTGCTCGACTCAATGGCCTGCCAGTAGTCAACGAGATTGCCCACGGCGTTGCCCATGGAGTGGGCATATTCGCTGATGTGGAAGGGGAATTTCTCGTTTGTTTTGCCCGTTGCGCGGGCACGAACCGTGGCCACGGCGGGATACTGGTCGGAGCCCATGTCTACAATCGAGTTGTTGCGCTCATATTGCACGGGGCGCCCGCTCTTGTCAATAGCCTTGATGGCTTTATAGGCCTCCACGAAGTTTTTGCCGGGGCCGGCCTCGTTGCCCAGACTCCAAATGATAATGCTCGGATGGTTGTAGTTTTGCATCACCATCTCCACGTTGCGTGCCACGTGGGCCTTGCGCCATTCTGCGGGGTGCGAGAGCGAGGCTTCGCGGTAGTGGTATTCGTGGCTTTCGATATTGGCTTCGTCTTCCAGATAAATGCCGTAGCGGTCGCAAAGGTAGTACCAATAGGGGTCGTTGCAATAGTGGGAGTTGCGCACGTGGTTGATGTTGCCGCGCTTCATGAGCATCACTTCGTGTTCCATTTGCTGGTGAGTGATGGCATGGCCGCGGTCGGGATTGGTTTCGTGGCGGTTTACTCCCTTGGTTTTGATGGGTTTGTTGTTCAGGTAGAAGTAGCGGCCTGCCAGTCCGAACTCGTCGTCGGCAGCCGCCGTTTGGCGTATTTCCACCTTGCGGAATCCCACGCCGGTGGAGAATGTCTCGACCACGCGGCCTTTTTTGTCCTTGAGTTGTCCCACGAGGGTGTACATCCAGGGTGCCTCGGCGCTCCATTTCTTGGCGGTGGCACCTACGGGGAGGGTCAGGTGGCATGTGAGCGCTTCGGCTTTTTCTTGAGCCTTGTCGATGGCCACAGCCATTATGCCTTTCACTCCGGGCACGGGGTGGTTGTGCGAGCCGTAGAGCTCGTTTTCAAAGAGCTCGTAGTGCAGGGTATATCCCTTGAGTGAGCGCTTGTCAAGGTTGCGCAGGGTGGCTGCTATGCGCAGTTCGGCATTAGTCTGAGCCGCGTCCGAGAAGGTGGCGTCGACCTTGATATCTTCCACTTGCACGCGGGGCTTGGCTTGCAGCGCCACGGTGCGGAATATGCCTGGCAGGCGAAACATGTCTTGCGCCTCGATCATGGAACCGTCGCTGTTGCGGTAGACCTCGACGGCCACCACGTTTTCGCCGCCCTTTGGCAGCAGATAGGGGGTGATGTCGAACGAGGCTGTGTTGCGCGAGTTTTTCGAAAAACCTACGTATTGTCCGTTCACGTAGAGGTAGAAGAACGAGTCGGCACCGTCGAAGTTGAGGAGCACCTGCATGCCCTTCCAGGCGGCGGGGATGGTGAATGTGCGGCGATAGGAGCCCACTTCGTTGCGGTCGGTATAGGTGGCCCAGTCCTGTGGCGGGGTGCGCATCACTCCGCCGCGCCAGTCGTCGGGGCGCACGCTGTGTTGGAAAATTACGCGCTGGTTGGTGTAGATGGGTTTGCCGTATTTCATGCTGCCGTCCTTTTGCAGGCCCACTACGTTCCAGCACATGGGCACTTCGACCTTGTCCCATCCCGACACGTCGTAGGCAGGCAGGAAGAAGTCCTTGGGTCTTGCCTCGGGGGTGGGGGCCCAGTGAAAGTGCCATTGGCCGTTGAGGCTCTGCCAGTACTGGCTGTTTTCGGGCAGCACTTTCCGTGCGGCCTCCACGCTTTCGAAATTGAAGAACCAGGCGTGGGGTGCCAGTTTGTTATAGCCCAGCGAGTCGGGGCTTTGCCATTCCCAGCCGGTGGGGGCCGTCATTTTTCCGTAGTAGAAGCCTTCGGGCTGTGCCCAGGCCGTGGTGCCGGCCAGGAGCATGAGTGCAAAAATTATTCTTTTGGTCATAGTGTGTCGGTTATTTCAGTGTGAATTTTCCGTCGGTGATTTCGTCGAGTGTCAGGTTGCGATACACCATCTGATAGTAGTTGGGCTCTTCTTCATAAAAGAATCCGATGGTGTTGTCGTGCTGCAGGGTCATGGCCGAATAGGCAGAGCCTTTGTCGGTCACCTGATAGGCACCGCCCCAGTTTTGGGCGAAGCGCAAGGGTGTGTTCCAGTCGGCGGGCTCTTTGAGTTCTTTCCAGTATATGGTTACGTTCTGGCGGTTGGGCCCTGCGGGTATGCTCTGCAGCACTACGCGCGTTTTGACGCCGTCGGCTGTGCGGCGGGCCGTGAGCAGCAAAATTTCGCCGTCGGTGGCGCGGCCTTGGTTTTTGATGCCGCCCTCCACTTGGTCGGAGGCAAAGGCATGTCCCCATGTGCCGGTGGCCTCGCGCTCGTCGGCATAGCGATATATGTTGAAGTAGCGGCCGTGGTTTTTGCGGCTGCTCAGTAGTACGGAGCCGTCGGGCAGTTCTTCGCATTTGGGCTCGTCGCCCTGCGGAGCGCAACTTTCGGTGGGCGAGCCCAGGAGGTTCCATGTGCGACCGAAGTCATCGCTGTAGATGACGAAGTTGCCCTTGTGGGTGCATAGGGCGCCATAAACGCGATAGTATTTTCCCACTTTGATGCGTTTCGACTGGCAAATGCGTCCACTGCCCATGAACAGACCGTTGACACGGTTCTCAAGAAGGTCTTCGTAAACGCGTTTCGTCATGTCGATGGGTTGTTTGTTCCATTCCCATTTGCCGGTTTTTTTGTTGAGTTTGGCGTGAGTGGCTACAATGCGCTGTGTGTGGCCTATCTTAGACTGCCAGTAGGGCACGTCGCCCGAGCAGCATACCAGGAGCAGCTCGTTGCGTTCGGCATCGGCCACGAGGCAGGCGTCGCCATAGCCGCAGTCGGCGCCCTTGCCCGAACCTTCGAGCACGGTTTCGGCCTCCGACCATGTCTTGCCGTTGTCGTTGGATACGCGCATGAGGATGTTCACCAGGCCGTAGCCTATGTCGTTGCCGCAGGGGCGTATGTCGCTCAGGGCGATGACGTCGCCGTTTTTGGCTGTGGCGATGGCGGGTATGCGATAGGGGTAGCCGGTTTCGTCGCCCGTGTGGAACAGGGTGATTTGGGCTGTTGCCGTCAGGCCGAGCAGCAGCAGCGCGAGGGTGAGCATGTGTTTTTGCATGGTATTGTGTTGTTTTTCTTTGTTTTTCCTTGTTTTCATGGGGGCGAAGCGGCGGTTTTGCCGGCGTAGGCGCAAAGGTAGCAAGATTTTGGCGAAATGTGTCATGTTTTGTCTCTAAAAAAGTTGGCCCGACTGTTTCGACTGTCGGGCCAACTTTTTGTGAGCTTGCACATGGGCCTGGCGGGGTGGGGTTGTTTTTATTTCACGGCGCCAAAGTGTTTGTTGAACATGTGGCGTGCTGCGCTCACGGGGTTTCCCTGTGGCTTGTTGCCGAAGCTCAGCGAGGCGTTGGTTTGCCATGCTCGTTCCATGTCGTACCACTCTTTGTCGGTGGGCAGTGGCTTTCCTTGTGCCATGAGGTCGAAGAATTTTTGCCATCGTGGCAGGTAGAATGTGCGCAGCAGTCCGGCCCAGCAGCGGTTGGAGTAGTCGTGCAGTCCGCCGGCGTTGGCGGGCTTTTCGTTGCCCCAGGTGGTGATGAGCATGCGTGCGTTTTCCTCCATCCATTGTTCGTCCATGGGGCTGGTTTGTCTGTCCTCTGCGGCCGCGCGGCGTGCATCGCCGGTCCATGTGCCGAGCATGAAGGCGGGATGGGTGGAGAGCAGCTGGTCGAGGTCTTCAATGAGTCCGCACACTTGTTTGCCCAGTGCGTCATAGTCGAGTGCGGCACCGGCCGAGTGGGCTTCGTCCATTTGGTTGAGCAGTCGGTAGGCTTCGTCGCAGAGAGTCTGGCGCACGAGGTTTACGACGTCATACTGATAGTTTTTGTTTTTGGCAAAGCGGCTGCGCTCGGCCAGCAGCAGGGCAGCTGCCTGGCGCACCATGCCAGGGTTATAGTATAGTTTGGCGGTGCTCCACGATGAGACCTTGCGCGGGTGGAGCGAGGGGCGTGCACATACGAGGGGTTCGCTGCATCCCTGCTGTCCCGTGGTGCAGTTATAGACAGATTGTCGCAGGAGGTTCCATGCCGAGTCGGCCAGTGTGCTGGGCTGGCCATATCGGGCTGTGGTGTAGCTTGAGAGCCAGGTTCTGGTGTCGTCGATGGTGGTCCATGGCAGTTCATAGATGAGGTCGTAGAGCACGGGGTCGGTTTCTATGCCCTCGGGCGCGGCGCCTATGCCCACGGCCGTGGCCGGGAATTGGGCAATGGCTTGCTGATAGTCGGCCACCATGCGGTCCATGCGGCCGTGCAGGCCGGTGCGCCCGCCAAAGTTGGGCAGCATGCAATATACGAAGCTGTGGCCGCCAAAGCCCGTTTTCCAATGGGGTGCGCCGTCGGCAAAGAGGTCGAGCACAATGAGCCGTCCCTTTGGCACGTTTTCCAGGCATTCGCGTCGCGGATTGCCCTCCCATCCCTGCACCACCCAGTGGCTGCCCGGCGAGGCGGCGTCCATGGCCTCGAACACTCCGCTGAAGGCCTTGGGCAGGTCTATGCCGGCCGTGTTGCCGCCTTCGTGGAAGAGGTCCATGCTGTAGTATCGGCTGCGGCCCATGACTTGTGAGAGCTTTTCGTAGTAGAGGCGGGCCATGTCCTTGAACCGCGGGTCGGTGGGCACGAGAAAGGCGGGCCGCCTGAAGTGGTTCCACTGTCCGTCGCTGCGATGGGCCTCGCCCTGACGCTCAAAATAGTCGGCCGGCACCATGCCGGCATAGCCGGGAAGAACGGGCTCCATGCCCAGTTCGCGCTCGCGCTGCAGAATTTGTTGGCACAGGTGTTCCTGGCGCTCATACCACCATTCGGGGTTGGGGCCGCCCCATCCCTCGAGGTTGCTCATGAGAAACCATGCCTGATAGGCCGGGCCAGCCACGAAGCGATTGGCCTCGGAGCGTGTGTAGCCCATGGCTTCGAGCACGCGGAGCCACACCACGTCGGCCCCCACCAGGGCCAACGGCATGTTGATGCCGTGGAGGGCCATCCAGTCGATTTCCTGCTGCCAGCGTTCCCACGACCAGAAGGCCATGGAGTAGGAAAACGTGCAGTAGTTAAGGTAGTAGCGCAGCTGGGCCTTGCATTCGCGCCGCTGCTCCTTGGCGGGCAGCGGCAGTGGGGTCTTCGACAGGTCGAGCCTCAGCTGCTGCCATGTGATTTGCTGATGGGCCACGTGGTTCAGATACCAGTTTATGCCGGTGGTTACGGCCAGTGTGCTGCTGCCCTTGATGCAGGGCTTTCCGTCGCGGCTTCCCACTACGAAGACGTCGGCGCCCGTGGCCGTTTGCAGGGTGGGGTCTACGATTGTGACGAAGCGCTGGGCCGTGCCCTGGCCGCCTATGCGGTTGAGCAGGCGGCCTATGGCGTCGGGCTGGCTTTGGCCCATGAGGCTGAGCGAGGATAGCATGAGTAGCAGGGTGAATAGGGTCTTCTGTGGGTGCATATATATATATCAATAAGGTGTGTGCTTTGAGAGGATGGGTGGGTGCTCACATACGTGGTTGTTTATTGTCCTCCCAGCCTTTCGAAGTAGGTGAGCACGTCGCGCCACGTCTTGAAGGGGTCTTCGCCAAACTTGAGCGTGGTGCAGAGGCTGTCGGGGCAGGGGCTGGCGTCAATGAAGTAGTCGCCCAGGAGCAATTGCTTGTGGCTGCTGATGACAAGGCGGTCGTAGGCTGCTGTGCCCAAGTGTTGTTCCACCCACAGCTGTGTCTCGGCCCAGGTGGGTGCCGTGTGCCACGACTCGGGGACGACTACATACATGTCGTAGCCCTGCGCCAGCGTTTCGAAGGCGAAAGCGGCTTCGCTCACGGGCTGCCCGTTGGGCTTGCGCAACGTGGTGTCGAGGTCGGCATAGACTATGGGCCGCTGGCGGCCTTCGAGGCGGTCGCTCAGTCGGCGAACAATGGGCATAATGGCATGTATGAGCACACTGTCGTTGAGGCGGTGCTCGCCTTCGAACCAGATGGCGTGGCGATAGTGGCGGGCGAAGATGGGCTGGGTGTGCACCACGGGGTCGTGGCGCCCAAAGAGTCCGAACACGATTTCGCCGTCGGCTGGGGCTTGCTCAAAGCTGTGGAGGCTGGCCTGGCGAAAGTCTTCGATGGTGTGCTTTGTCACGAGAAAGTCTTTCTGCCCGTCGCGCCGTGGGTTGAGAAACTCGTGGCGCCCCAGCCCCATGGAGGGCGAGGTGCGAATGGTTTCGGCAATTTCGAAGGCGGGGTTCACCAGTATGCGCGGCGTGCCATAGAGCTGTTCGGCAAAGAAACCGCCCATGGATGTTCCGATGATTAGCGCGGGTTGCTCCTGCTCCACAAGGCTGCGCAGCAGGGGCATCACCTCGAGCGGCTCGGTGGGCAGGTCGGGGGCCAGGATGCGTGCCTTGGGCAGCATGGTAGCCAGCGACCGGGCCGTGCCCGTCTGGCCCGACGAGGCAAAGCCGTGCACGTAGAGAATGGTCTTCCCTTCGAAATAGGGGAAGGTGGGTGGGAGTGTGGTGGTCACGAAAAATTTCGGCGAGAGAGAGGGGGTGAAATCAGAGTTGGCTCTCGGGCACAGAGAACGTGTCGCCCTGGCGAATGTCGCCCGTGGTGAGGCCTCGCTTGAGCCAGCGCATGCGCTGCGCCGACGTGCCGTGGGTGAAGCTCTCGGGCTGCGAATATCCACGTGCCTTTTCTTGCAGGTAGTTGTCGCCAATCTTCTGGGCGCAGTCGATAGCCTCTTCCAGGTCGCCGTCTTCGAGCGAACCGAAGATTTGCTGCTCGTAGTGGCCCCACATGCCGGCATAGAAGTCGGCCTGCAGCTCAATGCGCACACTCACCTTGTTGGCCTCGGCCTGGCTCATGCGCGCCATTTGGCTGTGGGCCTGGTTGAGCGTGCCAAGCAAGTGTTGCACGTGGTGGCCCACCTCGTGGGCAATGACGTAGGCATAGGCAAAGTCGCCGTCGGCACCCAGTGTCTTCTTCATTTCGCTAAAAAACGAGAGGTCTATGTAGAGGGCTTCGTCGGCCGAGCAGTAGAAGGGACCCACTTGGGCATTGCCCGCGCCGCAGCCAGTCTGCACGCTGCCCGTGTAGAGCACCAGCTTGGGAGCCCTGTATTCCGCACCCAGTTGCTCCTTGAACACCTTGGTCCATACGTCCTCGGTGCTGGCCAAGACCTTTTTCGAAAAACTGGCCAGTTCCTCCTCCTCGGGCGTGGCTTGGCGCTGGCCCTGGGGAGTTTGCACACTCAGGCTGTTCATGTCTACGTTTTGGAGCACACTGAGCGGATTGCCGCCCATAAACCATGTGAACAGGGCGGCAATGATGATGCCGCCAATGCCCATGCCAGCCTTGGCGCCTCCGCTCAGATGGCGGCGGTCGTCCACATTCTGGCTTTCTCTTCTTCCGTCTAGTTTCATTTTGTAAAAGTATTATTTTTTAAATTTAAAAAGTCGCATAAAGCAAAATCTTCGTTTGCAAAGATAAGAAATACGAAAAAAAATAATAAATTTGCACCTAAATTTTTCACTTCGGCAGCGTCAGACCAGGCTTGTCGCTTCAGCCCGAAAAAATCTCCAAACAACTATGAGCCACACGATAACCATTCGTTGTAAGAACACGGGTCGCTCACACAAGGTGCCCGCAGGGTTTAATCTGGAGCAAGTGTACGACATGCTCGAACTCAACCTGCCTCACGGACCCATGGCAGCCAAAGTGAACAACAAAGTCGAAGGACTGCACTACACATTGTTTGGAGATAAGGATGTCGAATTCATCGACGTCACCTCGGCCAGCGGACTGCGCACCTACACGCGTTCGCTGTTTTTTATTCTCTACAAAGCCGTGCGCGACCTCTTTCCCGAAGCCCGCATACGCATCGACATCAGTGTGTCGAACGGATATTATTGCCGGCTCGACGTGCCCGGCGGCGTAACGGCCGAAATCGTGTCGGAACTGCGGCAGAGAATGCGCGAAATCGTCGATGCCAAAATTCCATATCACCGCATCACGGCACCCACCGATGAAGTCATAGAGCTATTCCACGAACACGGACAGGAAGACAAGGCCCGACTGCTGCGCGGATACGGGTCGCTCTATACCCACTACTACACGCTCGACGGACTGCCCGACTATTTCTATGGCTCACTGCTCATACACACCGGGCAAATCTACCTTTTCGACATCATGCCCTTCGACGAAGGACTGCTGCTGCGCATTCCCGACCCCCACAACCCCGACCAGCTGCAGCCACTCAGGCAGCAAGAAAAAATGTTCGAAGTTTATCGCGAGCACCATCGCTGGCAAGACCTGCTCGGAGTGTCCACCATCGGCGAATTCAACGAAGTAATAAGCAAAGGATACAGTTCCGACCTCATCAACGTGGGCGAGGCACTGCAAGAAAAGAAAATAAGCCGACTGGCCGACCGCATAGCCGAACATCCCAACATTCAGCTCATTCTCGTGGCCGGACCTTCGTCGAGCGGAAAAACAACCTTCTCAAAACGACTGAGCATACAGCTCATGGCATGCGGACTACACCCCATTCCCATCTCGATCGACGACTATTTCGTGGACCGCGTGAAAACACCCCTCGACGAAAACGGAAACTACGATTTCGAAAACATCACGGCCATCAACCTCGAACTCTTCAACCAGCAAATGAACGCATTGCTGCGAGGCGATGAGGTGGAGCTGCAACGCTACGACTTCCCCACGGGGCGCTCCCTCAAAAGCGGAAGGCGCGTCAGAATGAAGCAAGGCGACCTCATCATTCTCGAAGGAAACCATGCGCTCAACCCCGTGCTCACCGAGCAAATACCCTCCGAAGTAAAATTCAAAATCTACACCTCGGCCCTCACCTCCATACTGCTCGACTATCACAACTACATTCCCACCACCGACAACCGCATGCTGCGACGCATTGTGCGCGACTACAAATATCGCGGATACACTGCACTCGAAACGCTGCGACGCTGGCCATCCGTGAGAAAAGGCGAAGAAAAATGGATATTCCCCTATCAAGAAGAGGCCGACGTGATTATCAATACCTCCCTGCTCTTCGAACTCTCAGCCCTGCGCAATGAAGCCCTGCAGCTGCTCGACCAAGTGCCCGAACACGAGCCCGAATACAGCGAGGCCTACCGGCTCAAGAAATTCCTGCAATATCTCAAACCCGTCTCTACACGCGGATTGCCACCCACCTCGCTGCTTCGCGAATTC
>CADBQP010000003.1 GCA_902796835.1 uncultured Bacteroidales bacterium | reverse complement strand
TTGCATGTGTTAAGCCTGTAGCTAGCGTTCATCCTGAGCCAGGATCAAACTCTTCATTGTAAATATAATAATGATTTCTTTTTCTGTTTGACGCCTGACACCCTAATTAGTTATTGAGCTACCTGTTAAGTATTGACAGAAAGAACAGTGTCGAGAACTTTGCAAGTTTTGCCAAGCCTCGACTTCTCTTGTTACTTGTACTTTCTACTTGGTTGTTATGGAAATCTTTCAAAGAGCGTGTAAAAACGCCGCCCTATTTTCGAGGGCAGCGAATGCAAAAGTACGACATTTTTTCTAACCGCAAAATTTTTCTTAATATTTTTTCAAAAAATTTGTGTGTTTTTTTTGCGTTACTGGGCATTTTGTTATGGCCGGTTGTCAAAAGGGCTCTCTTCTGCTGGTTTTTTGGTGCTGATGTGTCGGCCATCGTCGTGCTATTATGGTGCTGTGATATGAGGGTTGCTGCTTCATAGAAAAAGGTGTGATGTCCTTTTGCTGGAGGGCATCACACCTTAATTTATATATACGTGCGCACACGCGCGAATGTATGCGGTTTCTTATATGCCGGCGTTTTTGATGAAGATTTCGCGGAGTATGTTCATGGACTCTGGATGGTCTTCTACATATGTGTCGATGTGTCGCATGCGCTTTTCTTCGAGGATTTCGTCGACGGCTATGAGTATTCCTGTTTCTTCCACTTTTCCGAATTCTTCGTTGACGGCTGTTCCGAAGACGCGCATGGTGGGACTCAGCCCCATATATGCATTGACGAGCGGGGGTATGTTAAACCCGAGGCTTCTGACTTTTGTATTGAGCGTATGGTAGTCGTCTTTGAAATTGTCTTTATTGAAGACTTGGGCGAGTGCCTTGGGGTCGGAATCCATTTTGATGGGTTCGTAGGGGTAGATGAGGCGCTCTTTGTCTCCGAAGTGTTTGTTGAGGAAGAAGAGTATCATGTCGCGTGCCTTTCGGTTGAACGATGGATACATGGTCATTTTTCCGAAGAAGTATTTGAGGCCTGGTATTACTACGGTGAGCGCTCCGAGTCCGTCCCAGAGATTATCGAGTGCGAAGAGGCTTCGTGGCGACCGCTGTGTGCTTTGGTATTCGAGTGTGACGAATGAGCGTCCGAGTTCTACGGTGCTGTCGATGTAGTTGTCGATGAAATCTTGTGAGAAGTGGAACATGTGGCTTGTGGCCAGATTGGGCTGCCCGTTGCCAAGGTATTGGAATTCTCTTCCTGGCAGAAAGCGATATCCTCCCAGTATTTCTTGTGATTCGGGACACCACACTACGAGTTGGTAGTAGGGATGCTGACAGACGTCGAATTCGTCGAGGTCGAGCTCCTTGCCTGTTCCTCCACCGGCTGAGCGAAAGGCGATTTCGCGCAGTCGCCCTATTTCGCGCAGCACATTGGGCGCGTTTTGATAGGTAACGACGTAGAGCTCGTTGTTACTTTTGTTGGTGGCGCGGAGCTTCTTGTCGGGCGTGAGTTCTTTCAACAAGAGTTCTCTGCTTACGGGAGGAATTATTTGGTTCATTTCGCTTTACTTGGTTTCGATGTTTTGCAGTTCATAAACTTTGTTTTGTACGAACTGCGCCCATTGGCGTGGGTTTTTGGTGCTGTCGAAGGTTTGCCAGGCTATGGGTTTTCCGAACTTTATGCCGAATGTTTTTCCTTTGTTTTTGAACATTTCATCGACGAGGAATAGCATGGCGATATTGAACTTTATGCCCATCGCCTTGCTTACGTTGGCCAGTCGATAGAAGAAGTTGGAGTTTCGACCTTCGAAGTAGATGGGCACCACATCGCGCTGTGTTTCGATGCTTTTGGTGATGAAGGTTTTTTTCCAGGGCACGTCGCGTATCACACCATTTTGCCTGCGCGAGCAGAGGTCGGCAGGAAACATGATGATGTGGTTGTCGGAATGGAACGCCTGGTCTACCTGCAGGGCAAAGTCATGGCCTTGCGCTCCAAATTTGTTGATACCTACGCAGAGGGGTGCCAGTCCGTGCAGGTTCATCAGCAGATCGTTGACGAGGTATTTGATTTTGGAGTCGTAGCGGCGTCCCAGGAATGCTCCGAGCGACACTCCGTCGATGCCTCCGAGCGGATGGTTGCTCACGAATGTGTATCGCTTTCCATCGTTGGGCTGCGGGAGGTTTTCTTCGAAGTGGGGTTCAAGCGTGAGGTCGAGAAATTTGAGGGCGTCTTCGAGCCAGGGCAGGCCCACGGTGTCGCCCTCTTGCTCAAAGAACTGATTTATCTCGTCCTGATGGATGATGTGCTTGAGCCATGCCACGACAAAACGGGGCACATATTTGGCTTTATCGCCCGCTTTGTCGCGCAGCACTTTTTCTATGTCTACTGCTAAAGTTTCCACTGGTCTACTTCTTTTGTGAAATTACGAGCAAAATTATACATTTACTTGCAAATGCTCCACATTCTTTCTGTCTTTTTCTTCTTTTTTTTTACAAATCGACACTTTTTAGCTTAGTCGCGCGAGTGCCTCCTTGATTCGTCCCATGGCTGTACGTATGTCGTCTTCGCTGGTTGCGTAGCTCATTCGCAGGTAGTCGGGAGCTCCGAAGGCGTGTCCTCCCACCAGGGCTACATGGGCTGTTTCGAGCAGATAGAGGGCCAGGTCGGCACTGCCTTCGATGGTACGTCCGTCGGCTTGCTTTCCGTAGTATGATGAGCACTTGGGGAAGACGTAGAAGGCACCTTCTGGGTCGTTGACTTCGAGACCGGGAATGTTGCGCACAAGGTCCATGATGAGGTTTTTGCGTTTTTCGAATGCCTGGCGCATTTGCTCTACGCACTCCTGACTGTCGCTATAGGCGGCAACGGCGGCCATTTGGTTCATCGAGCCAGGTCCGCTGGTATATTGCCCCTGCAATTTACTTACGGCCTTGGCAAAATGGGCCGGTGCAGCCAGATATCCTATGCGCCATCCGGTCATGGCATAGGCTTTCGACACTCCGCCAATGATGACCGTGCGAGGTTTCATGCCTGGTACGGCGGCTATGCTGGCATGGCGTCCCACGTAGTTGATGTGCTCATAGATTTCGTCGCTGATGACGGCAATACCCTCGTGTTGCTTCACTACGTCGGCCAGGGCTGCCAGTTCGGCTGCTGAATAGACGGCGCCTGTGGGATTGCTTGGCGAGCAGAGTATCAAGGCCTTGGTCTTGGCGGTGATGGCCTGTTTCAGTTGTGCGGGTGTTATCTTGAAATTCTGCTCGAGCCCTGTCTCAACGATGACGGGCTTGCCGCCTGCGAGGAGCACCATGTCGGGATAGCTCACCCAGTAGGGAGCTGGAATGATGACCTCATCGCCATCGTCGACCATGGCAAGCAGGGCGTTGCAGACACTCTGCTTAGCCCCGTTGGATACTACGATTTCGGCGGGGTCGTACTGCAGTTGGTTTTCGTTGAGCAGTTTTTTGGAAATGGCATTGCGCAATTCGGGATATCCTGCCACGGGCGAATAGTGGGTATATCCGTCGTTGATGGCCTTCACGGCTGCCTTGCAGATGTGGTCGGGCGTGTCGAAATCGGGTTCGCCCACGGCCAGGCTGATTACGTTGACACCGGCGGCCTTGAGTTCGGCACTTTTTTGTGCCATGGCCAGTGTGGCCGATGTCGAGAGTCGGTTAATTCGTTCGGAGATGTTCATCTTGATTGTTGTTTAGTCGCGGTTTCCGAAGAAACGGAGCAGATAAAGGAATAGGTTAATGAAGTCGAGATAGAGTGTAAGGCTTCCGAGCAGGGCTATCTTCATGGTGCTTTCGTTCACTTCGGTGCCATACTGACGGAGCATGAATTTGATTTTCTGCGTGTCGTAGGCCGTGAGTCCGGCAAAGACCAACACGCCCAGGATGCTCACCACCCAATCCAGGCCCGAGCTCTTCAGGAAGATGTTAACCACCGAGGCAATGATGAGGCCAATGAGGGCCATGAGCAAGAAGCGGCCCATTCCCGAGAGGTCTTTTTTGATGAAATTTCCCACGAGGGCCATTCCTCCGAACATGCCAGCCGTGATGAAGAAGGTGGTGGCGATGGACGACATGGTGTAGGCCAGGAAGATGAACGAGAGGGTGGCGCCATTGAGTATGGAGTATGCCACGAACATGATGCCTGCCGTGGTGAACGACATTTTATGTATGCGTGCGCTGAGCACGACTACGAGCACGAGCTCGGCTATCATGAGCACCCACATCAGCCCTGTTTCGAAGATGGTTTGCATCCATCCTGGATGGTTGGCGATATAGGCAGCCGTGAGGCCCGTCACTGCCAGTGCGAGGGTCATCCACACGTAAACGTTGCGCATGAGTTTTGCAAAGGCGCTGGTGTCGACTACGTCCACGTAGCCGTTGTTGGCATAGTTACCAAGATAGTTTTCAGACATAATGATATGGTTTTTATTGTTTATGATTTCGTATGTGTTGTCCTATTTTTTGAGGTGGAGTGTGTGGCCCATTCGTACCTGTTTGGTGATTAGGTATCGTTCGTTGAACTGGTTTGGCGTGATTTCTATGGGCACGTTTTCCACGATTTCGAGTCCGTAGGCTTCGAGCCCCACTCTCTTCACGGGGTTGTTGGTCATGAGCCTCATGCGCGTCACTCCGAGGCTGCGCAGTATTTGCGCCCCCACCCCATAGTCGCGTTGGTCGGGGTTGTAACCCAGGTGCACGTTGGCATCTACAGTGTCGTAGCCCTGCTCTTGGAGCTTATAGGCGGCGATTTTGGCCATCAGGCCTATGCCGCGTCCCTCCTGGTTCAGATAGAGCACCACGCCTTTTCCTTCGGCTTCGACCATGCGCATGGCCTGATGGAGTTGCTCGCCACAGTCGCAGCGCTCACTGCCGAAGATGTCGCCCGTCATGCACGATGAGTGCACCCTCACGAGCAGCGGCTCGCCGGCCTGCCAATGTCCCTTGATGAGGGCAATATGTTCCTTGCCGTCGCTTTTCTGGCGGAAGGGTATGAGGCGGAAGTGGCCATACTCGGTGGGCATGTCCACCTCTTCTCCACGCTCCACGAGGCTGTCTTCGCGCAGGCGGTAGGCAATGAGGTCTTTGATGGTGATGATGCGCAGCCCGTGCTGCTTGGCAAATTCCATGAGTTGGGGCATGCGCGCCATGGTGCCGTCGTCGTTGAGTATTTCGATGAGACAGGCTGCCGGCCTCATTCCGGCCAGTCGGGCCAGGTCTACGGCAGCCTCGGTATGTCCGGCCCGGGCCAGCACTCCGCGCTCCTGGGCATAAAGGGGATTGATGTGGCCTGGGCGGCCAAAGGTCTCGGGGGTGCTCGCAGGGTCGGCCAGGGCACGGATGGTGGCAGCGCGGTCGGCCGCGCTCACTCCGGTTGTGCATCCTTCGAGCTTATCGACGGTGACGGTGAAGGGGGTGCCGAGCATGCTGGTGTTTTCCTCCACCTGATGGGGCAGCCGCAATTCGCGGGCCCTGTCCATCGTGATGGGGGCACAGAGCACGCCGCGCCCATAGCGGAGCATGAAGTTCACATGCTCGGGCGTAGCCTTTTCGGCGGCCATAATCAGGTCGCCTTCGTTCTCGCGGTCTTCGTCGTCGACCACGATGACGAGTTTGCCCTGTTGCAGGTCGTCGATGGCTTGGGGTATGGTTGATAGTTGCATGTAATAGCGGTTTTTTATTCCAGTGTGTGGTTAGACAATGATTGGCCGCTGCTCTTTTTGCGGGCTTTTGCATTTCTCACTTTTCTCATCAGCGCCCTCAGGCGGGTCTTTGCCCTGAACTTGCTGAGCGAGAAGCTGCGCACCTGGGCCACAAACTTTTTGAGCGCCGTAAGGTAAAAGTCGATGTTGAACGCCACGCTGTCCTTGTTTGCCTTATAAGTGAGCACCACGGCGATGGGGGTGAGCACGATTGTGCTTATCCACGTGCCGAGCGCATGGTTCCACGTGCCGCCGCGCGCCATTTTGTAGCCCAGTGTGTCGATGATGTAGTAGAACACGAAGAAGGCTACGCTCACCACGGCCGGCATGCCCAGTCCGCCCTTTCGAATGACGGCTCCGAGCGGCGCGCCAATGAAGAAGAACACTATGCAGGCCAGCGAGAGGGTGATTTTCTTGTGCCATTCCATGAGGTGGCGGCGTATGTAGTATTCGGTGACGTCGGGTATTTCTTTTTTCCACGACAGTTCGGCCTTATATGACTGCACATTCGACAGGGCTCTCTTTTCGGCCATGAGGCGCTCTTCGGGCATGAGGCGTGCCACGAGCGTGTCGAAGTCCACGTTGGCCGCCTGTGCTGCCTTCACCACTCGGGCCGAATCGTCCGCATTGGTTCCTGCCTTGAGTTCGTATATTGCACCGACTGCATGAGCATAGGCATAGTGTCCCATGCTGTCGAGCTCGCTGCGCATGGAGTCGACCGTGGCTTCGATTTCGGGCATGCTTTTGGCCGAGGGCAGGCTGCGCATGTTTTCGGCATCGAGTTCATTGAAGTTGGTGTCGAAGTCGATGATGAAATCCTTGTGGGCAAATGTCTCTCGGTCGTAGGGCACGTTGGCCTGCATCATCTGCGCCCCGGCGCCCGAAAGGTTTTCAAACTGCTCGCCGTTCCACATTTCGAGGGTCAGGTGCAGCTTGTCGGCCGTCATTTCGAGGCGTGCCGAGTCGGCCAGCACAATCTGGGCGCGTTCAAATCCCTGGTCGGTCTTATAGAGTATGATGTTATAGAGCATACCCGTCTTTACGTCCTTGCGCTGCACGTAGAGGTTGATGTTAGGCACTCCATTATAAAACACGCCTTCGGGTATCTCTACGGCAGGCTGCGACTGCTTGATGCTCAAGAGGGCCGCCCTCATATGGCGCTGTGCATTGGGCGAGCTCACGTTCTGGAAATAGAACGACAGCAGGCCCATTCCCGTCACACACACCGCCAGCGGCGCCATGACCCTGAGCAGCGGAATGCCGGCACTCTTCATGGCCAAGAGCTCGAGCTGCTCGCCCATGTTGCCAAACGAGATGAGCGCGGCCAGCAATATGGCCATGGGCAACGACTGCGGCAGCAGGGCAACGGCCATGTACCAATAGAACTTGGCCAGAATGTCCATGGTCAGACCCTTGCCGATGAGGGCGTCGATGTGCACCCACGTAAACTGCATCACAAAGATGAACAGACACACAAAGAAACTGGCTGCGAAAACCAAGAAGAATTTTCGCAGAATGAAACGGTCTATTCGCTTTATGATGAGCATGGGCTGTTATTATTTCGGGCGCGAAGTTACAAAATTATGCTGAATATCACGCTACGCATCAGAAAAACATTCACGCAAATGGTGTGCCAGGCTCCACCCCGCCCCGTCGCGCCGCGCGGAAGGCTTCCTGCGCGAAACTGTCGCGCCGGGCGTTTCACCGGCTGGGCGCATCGTTTTCTGACACCTCGGCCTGCACAATGCAAGGGGCGGGAAAGGGCCCGAAATGAAAAAAGACGGAGAAAAATTTTGTCAGTTCAAAAAAAGTGCTCACCTTTGCACTCGCTTTCCCGAAAGGGGTGCAGTCATGGCGCGGTAGCTCAGCTGGTTAGAGCGCATGATTCATAATCATGAGGTCGAGGGATCATGCCCCCCCCGCGCTACAAAACACTTGAGGCTTCGCCCCAAGTGTTTTTTTATGCTTTCCATACTCATTCCCACATACAACCACGACGTGCGTCCGCTGCTCGAAGAGCTACGGCAGCAGGCCGAAGCCTTGTGCGCCCGGCAGCCCGACTTCGACTACGAAATCATTGTGCTCGACGACGCCTCGACCCTTGCCCACATTCGCCAGCTCATGAAAAGCCTTCCTGCCTCAGAGCGTTTGCGCCTCATACTGAGCGAGGCCAACATGGGGCGCTCGGCCGCCCGCAACCGCCTCATCGACGAGGCGCGCGGCCAATACCTGCTCTTCATGGACTGCGACGCCATGCCCACCCAAGGCTACGTGGCCACACATTGGGCCGACCGCACGCGGGCCGACGTGGTGTGTGGAGCCCTGCAAAACCCTCCGCCACCACCCCCCTGGGGCCACGAACTGCGCTACCGATATGAGAAACAGGCAGAGCGCAAGCGAAAGCGCACGGCAAAGTGGCGCAACGAACACCCGTTTGAGGAATTCAGCGTGTTTAACACCCTCATGAGCGCCGAAGTTACAAAACGCCTGCGCTTCGACGAGCGCATCAGCGAATACGGCTACGAAGACGTCATCTTCGGGCGCGAGCTGCAACGCATGGGGTTCAGCGTGCTCCACACTGACAATGCGGCCATACACACCGGCATCAACAGCAACGAAGACTTTCTGCTCAACACCGAGGCCGCCATGCGCACTCTTTCGCGCCTCGACCCCAAGCAGCAAGAGGGAGTCACCATATGCAAGTGGGCCCGCAAGATGCGAAGCCTGCGGCTCAGCGCAATGCTTGTCCGAATTTTTACGCTCGTGCGCCCCCGCCTGCGAAACCATCTGCTGGGACACCGGCCAAGCCTGTGGGCCTTCAATTTCTACAAGCTGGGGTATTATCTGCAAAATAATACGTAAATTTGCCACACATGAAAAAAGTTTTTCTCCTCATATTCGCCCTGACAGCCCTCTCTGCCGCCGCCCAGCGAAACCTGGTGCAGCAGCAAATAGCGGCCCAAGGCGAACGCGACCCCTTTGCAGGCGACTCCATAGAAAAGGAAGACGTCCCCGTGGGGCTCTATACATGGCACATAGACCCGCAGTTCGGCACCATCATCCCCGCCGAGCCCGACACCGTGGCCCATGGCTTCCAGTCCTTGCCCTTCACGAGCGGACCAAGAGGCCAATACCTTTTTACGGGAAACCTCGGGGCACCGCGCATAGCGCGCAACTTCTTCGACCGAACGCTGCTGCCCGACGAAAGCGACTTCATGTTTGCAACACCCTACGACTTCTTCCTCAGAAATGCAGGCAACCTGCTCTTCACCAACACGAAGTCGCCCTTTGCAAACCTCACCTATCACGAATGTGGCAACAAAAACAACGGCGAAGACCTGTTCAGAGCCATGTTTGCCACCAATGTGAACAAAAAACTCGGCTTCGGGTTCAACATCGACTACCTCTACGGCCGCGGATACTATGCCAACCAGTCGAACTCGGAGTTTGGCGCCACCCTCTTCGGCAGCTATGTCAGCGACCGGTACACACTGCACGCCTACATAGGCTCATCGCACATAAAAAACACCGAAAACGGCGGACTGGAAAGCGACGTCTACATCACCCACCCCGAGCAGCAGACCACCAGATACAACACCGAAGACATGCCCACCAAGCTCTCGAAGACGTGGAACCGCATGCACATGAACACCCTCTACCTGACCCATCGCCTCAACTTCGGTTTCAACCGCTATCGCAACGAAGCCGGCCACATTGTGCGCGTGGAAAGCACTGTGCCCAAAATCCTGCAAGACAAAGCCGTTGCAAACGATTCGTCGGCGCAGCCCATAGCCACCCCGGCCGACACGCTGCCCACTGCCGCAAGAGACAGCATGGCCACACTGCGCAAGCCCGAGCCACGAAAGACCGAAGCCGCGCCCACCGACTCGCTCAAACTCGAATTCATACCCGTGGCCAGCATCATACATACCATGCAGCTGAGCGACAACAGCCGACGGTTCCTCTCGAACGTGCGCATGAACGAAACCAACTCCACCTATTTCAACGACTTCTACCTGCCCGGCGATTCGGCCGACGACAACACCACGCTCTTCGAAATCAGCAACACCCTGGCCCTCGAACTCAACGAAGGCTTCAACCGATGGGCAAAAGCCGGAATGCGACTCTTTGCCACACACATCTTCCAACGCTTTGCAATGCCCAGCCTCAACAATGGCAAAGACCATTACAACGTAAACAAAATACAACTCGGGGCACAACTCATGAAACGACAAGGCAAAGCCCTGCACTACAGCCTTAGCGCCCTCACTGAGACCGACGGATCGAACTGGGGCAACTTCTTCGTTAACGCCACGGCCGACCTCAACCTGCGACTGGGCAACGACACGCTGCGAGTGGACCTGAACGGACACATCTATAACTGGGGGCCCTCCTTCTACTTCACACACTACCATGCACGCAATGCATGGTGGGACAACGAAGACTGGAAAAACACCTTCAGTACACGCATCGGCGGAGCCGTGAGCTACAAGGACTGGAAGCTGTCGGCAGGAGTGGAAACGCTGCAAAACTATGTCTACTTTGCTGAACAGCAAACACAGACCACCACCGCCGGCGGCGAAGCACTGACGCTCTTTGGCGTGGCACCCCGACAAACCAGCAAAAACCTGCAAATCATCACCGCACAGCTCTCACACCATCTGAAACTGGGCATACTGAACTGGGAAAACGAGCTCACCTATCAGATGAGTTCCGACAAAGACATCCTGCCACTGCCGGCACTGGGCGTATATTCCAACCTCTATCTCGACTTCCGCATTGCCCGCGTGCTCCACACCGAGCTGGGAGCCGAGGCCCACTACTTCACGAAATTCTACGGGCCCACCTATTCGCCCCTCATCGGGCGCTATGCCGTACAAGATGCCTCAAACCGCGTGGAGATGGGAAACTATCCCGTGGTGAACGCCTACGTAAACTTCCACCTCAAGCACACACGGTTCTACGTCATGGCCTCACACGTGAACTACAGCCGCGGAAGCGGCATGCCCTTCCTCGTTCCACACTATCCGCTCAACGACTTCGTCTTGCGACTCGGCATTTCGTGGAACTTCTTCAACTGACAAAACCTGCAAGCAAACCCTTAAATAACTTACCACTATGAAAATCAAGAAACTGATTACAGCTTTTGCTGCATTCTTCTTTACCGCCGCCTGCATCCAGGCCCAGAGCGACGACCTCGCCAAGCTCAACGAATGGGTGAAGTTTTGGAAAGAACGCCAACAAACCTACTTTGGCTATCCCGTCAACGAGTGTTCAACACTGAGCGACTTCTACAAATGGTACACGTCGACGGGAATGGACGTGGTGAACCTGAACAATGCCGGAAACCCCATGGCGGACGAGCCCTTTGCCATGTCGTCGCATGTCTTCGAAAAGGAAGTCATTGAGTTCTTTGCCCCCTACTACGGCTACGACCTCGACAACGTGTGGGGCATCGTAACCCATAGCGGCACCGACGGCAACAACCACGGCATCTACTTCGGTTCCAACTACCTGAAAAACAAGACCAAACTCAGGCCCGTGATGTACGTGAGCGACGAGGCCCACTATTCCAACATGCGACTGGCCGACCTTCAGAACCTCGACCTGAAAATCATCAAGAGCGACGACATGGGACGCATGATACCCGAGGAATTCGAAAAGGCACTCGACACATCGCGTCCAGCCCTGGTGGTCTATGCCATGGGTTCCACCTTCAAGGGAGCCATCGACGACATGAACGCCATCAACGCCGTCTTAAACCGTCATCCCGAACTGCCCGGCGTATATCGCCACGTCGATGCAGCGCTCTTTGGCGGCTACCTTCCCTTCACCGAATACAGGTATATGGTGAGCCACAAGATTATGAACTTCGAGTCCATCGCCATCAGCGGACACAAGTTCTTCGGCATCGACTCGCCATCGGGCCTCTTCTTCTGCACCAACGACATCTATGAAAACCAGGTCAACTTCAACGTGACCTACCTGAACGGCAACATGCGCATGATCAGCTGTTCGCGCGATGCCGTGCAGCCCCTCAAGTTCTGGTGGCTCATCCACCACAACGGCCTCGAAACATGGACAAAGCAGGCACAGCAGATGATGGAGTGCGCTGCCTACCTGAAGAGTCAGCTCAAGGCCATGGGCTATCCCTGCTGGCAGAACGAATACAGCAACACGGTGTTCTTCAAGCGCCCCTCGCAAGCCTTGGTCGAGAAATACACGCTGGCGCAGGGCTACGACGAAAGATTTGGCGGCGAGCTGGCCCACATCGTGGTGATGCAGCACGTGACGAAAGAGAAAATCGACAAGTTCCTCTCTGAGCTGAAGAAGGAATGGAAGGCTCAGCAGAAGGCCGCCGCCTAAGGCGCACATCCCTGCCTCGCAAAGGCTGAGGCCACAACATGAGAGAGCGGGTTGGAAGTCCTCGTATCGTAGGTTCCAACCCGCTCTCTTTTTTATCTTTTAACTTCGCCTGTGCCAGGCGCCGGCGGCTACCACTTCTTGAACCTGAGGCGGTCGGTAGCAGAGGTGAGCACCATTTCGTCGTCGCTGAACTTCTCCACGGCAAAGGCGCCGGCATTGCCGCGCACGCCGAAGTGTTCAAGAGCCGTGGTGGCGCCATCGGTCAGCAGCGAGTCGCGGTTGCGAAAGTGCCAATAAACGGGCTCCACAAAGAGCGAGTCGCTCGTCTTTCGATAGCGCGCAATGGCTTCGGGGCAAAGGCCGGCCGGCACGCTGCGCTGCGTTTGGCGCATTTGGAGCAGGTCGAGCTGAAAATTCCAGTTTGAGCCCCACTCGGCCACCGTCTTTCCTTGCATCATTTGTTCGGCCCCAGTGGCCAAATCTGTCATCGACACAAGTTTCCACTGCGCTTCAATGTCCTCGTTCGAATACTTCTGACATCCGACAAGGCCAGCGAGCAAAAGCAGGACGGAAACTATAAATATGGTGTGCTTCATCGTTGTTTCGCGTTAGAACAAATCGTCGTAAATAATGGTAAACTGCAATCCCACGTTGTCGCCCGTGAGGCTGCCTCGGTCTATGCCGAGGCCCAGGGTGGCCTTTGTGCCTTTGAGGGCCTTGATTTTGCTGAAGTCGTAGCCCACTTCGAAGAGAAGGTTGGTCTGATAGCGCACGCGGTCGAAGGGCTTAGAGTATGTGCCCCAGTTCGACTGATAGGTGGCCATCACCCTATACGAAAGGTTCTCGGTGGGTTGCCCCTTCAGGCCCAGGTGGTGGGCACGGAAGCGATTGCCGATAAAGGCGAGCGAGCCGTTGTCGGCATAGAGGGGCGAAATGAAGAGGGGGTTGCCCAGCGTCTGCCCCCAATGCTGCCAGCCGGCATAGAGGGTGTGGTTATAGTAGTTGTCGATGCCGCTCACCTGGTCGGGCACGGCGGCCGTGTGGTCGTGATAGACGGGGCCCGTCTGATTGCGGGTGTTCATGTATTCATAGACCACGGTGCCCACTATGGGGTTCTTGGGCAGGTTCACCTCCACGCCGAGCAGGGCGTCGCGCCACCCGTATTCGAAAAACACTTGTGAGTGGTCCTCAAAGAAGTGGTCCATATACACACTCGCGCTCCAGCCGCTGCCCTCATAGTTGAGGCGCGCCAGCCAGCTGCCCAGGGTGTTGCCGCCGGCATTGGCATAGTCGCTGTCGTTTTCGTCGCTGCCGCCGCTATAGATGGCCTTCACCATGTCTTTCAGTCCGGCCTTCTTGGTGAAGTTGTTGCCAAAGACATCGTCGGCGTTGAAGATTTTTCCGCCGAAGAAGGTGGCCCATTCCAGGCCTCCCTCGAAGGTGAGCGGAAAGCGTTTGGCATTGCCCAGCTTCACATAGGCGGCCTTCGAATGGTAGCGCACGCTCTTGGCATAATGGGGAGCGTAGTCGCCGGGAGCGAGCCCCTGCGGCAGGTGTTTGTCCACGTAGTCCTGCTGCCAGCCTCCGTCGGTGAGCAGTCCGTAGCCGAAGTGTCCCTTCAGGGCCAGCCAGTCGGCACCGCGGAAGGGCCTTACATATTTGGGCACCTCGAGCCTCACCTGGGGTATGGGGTGGGCATTGATGCCGAAGGTTTGGCTGCCGGTGCTCAGCTCGTTGTTCTTGAGTTCCATGGGGCGCTGCTTGGCTCCCACCGAGAGGCGCAGCCAGCGGTAGTCGAAGTCGGCATAGAACTGCTGCACGAAGAACTTCGACGTGAAGTGCGAAGCCAGCACGAGGTCGATGCCATAGCCGATGCGCCACTTATGGGCACTGTCGGCCTCGGCACGATGGCTGAGGCTCAAGCGGGCATAGCGGTTGTTGTCGTCGGTGCTCGACACGCCATGCTTGTTGGCTTGCAGCCACAGAGGCGTTTTGTCGTTGCGCCCGGTGGTGGTGTATTGAAGCATGTAGGTGTCGTCAATGTCCTTGAAGCTGCGCTGCAGGGCATTTTGTGCCCACAGGCTACCGGCCGACAACGCCATTACGCCACAAAGGAGCAGGAACTTATTTCGCATAGCTCACGGCACGCGTTTCGCGTATTACTGTGATTTTCACTTGTCCGGGATAGGTCATCTCGTCTTGAATGCGACGGGCAATGTCGTTAGAGAGTCCCTCGATTTGTGCATCGTCGATTTTGTCGGCTCCCACGATGACGCGCAGCTCGCGGCCTGCCTGTATGGCATAGGTCTTGGTGACGCCGGGGTAGCTCGAGGCAATGTTTTCGAGGTCGTTGAGTCGTTTGATGTAGGCCTCCACGATTTCGCGGCGCGCACCGGGACGGGCTCCGCTGATGGCATCGCACACCTGCACCACGGGGGCGAGCAGGGTGGTCATTTCCATTTCGTCGTGGTGGGCACCGATGGCGTTGCAGATGTCGGGCTTTTCCTTGAAGAGTTCGGCCAGCTTGGCGCCATAGATGGCGTGGGGCAGTTCGCTCTCTTCATCGGGCACCTTGCCTATGTCGTGGAGCAATCCGGCACGCTTGGCCTTTTTGGGATTCAGTCCCAGCTCGGCGGCCATCACGGCACAGAGGTTTGCCGTTTCGCGGGCGTGCTGCAGCAGGTTCTGACCATACGAGGAGCGATATTTCATCTTGCCCACAATGCGTATGAGCTCGGGGTGCAGGCCTTGTATGCCGAGGTCGATGGCGGTGCGCTTGCCGGTTTCGATGATTTCTTCCTCGACCTGGCGCTTCACCTTCGACACCACTTCTTCGATGCGCGCAGGGTGTATGCGGCCGTCGGTGATGAGCTGATGCAGGGCCAGGCGGCACACTTCGCGGCGCACGGGGTCGAAGGCGCTGATGACGATGGCCTCGGGCGTGTCGTCGACCACGATTTCCACACCTGTGGCGGCCTCGAGGGCACGTATGTTGCGCCCTTCGCGGCCTATGATGCGGCCTTTCACTTCGTCGTTGTCGATGTGGAAGACGGTGACGCTGTTTTCGATGGCTGTTTCGGTGGCTACGCGCTGTATGCTTTGTATCACGATTTTCTTGGCCTCCTTGTTGGCCGTCATCTTGGCGTCGTCCATGATTTCGTTGATGTAGGACTGTGCGTCGAGCCTTGCCTCGTCTTTGAGCGACTCTATGAGGCGTGACTTGGCTTCGTCGGCCGAAAGGCCGCTGAGTTCTTCAAGCTTTTCGCGCTCGCGCAACTGCATTTGCTGCAGTTCTTCTTCGCGACGCTGCAGGCCCTGGCGCTGCTGCTCCACGCGGCGCTCCGAGTCGTCGAGGCTCTGTTTGCGGCGCTGCTGCTCTTCCTGACGCTGGTTAAGGGTCATTTCGCGCTGGCGCAGTTTGTTTTCGGCCTGGGCTATGCGCTGGTTGCGCTGCTGCACTTCTTTTTCGAGCTCGGCCTTCTTGTTGAGGAATTTTTCCTTGACTTCGAGCAGTTTCTTTTCTTTTATCACATTGGCCTCACGCTCGGCGTCGGCCAGTGTTTGCTTGTATTTTCCGTTGACCACCTTGAGAAAGAGCAGGTAGCCGCAGGCGCCTCCGAGGAGGAGGGCTATTACGACGGAAATGATGGTGAGTAACATAGTTGTTGTAATGATGTGTTGGTTTTGTATGTTTGAGTTGTTTTGATTGGCTTGTTGTGCCGCGGCGGGCTTTCCGCCTTATATTTACGCGCAATGCACCACGTCGTCGCCGCGGTTGGCGCCCCTGCGGGCAGGGGTTCCGGCGATTGTGGTGCACTTTCTGTAGTCCTCCGCCTGCCTCGTTTCTTCGACGGCCGCGTGGAACTATGGTTTTTTATGCAGGCTCCGAGTTTCGAGAAGTGGGCTTTCCGTGGGGGCCACGTCGCCCGGCTTGTGGCAGCAGGGTTGATGGCCACGCCTGGAGTTGGGCTTCAGCCTTGTGTGCCGAGCACTTCTTCTATGTCGCGAGTGAGCTGTTCGATGACGGCGCGATAGGGCTCCGCGCTGGTGTTTTCTTCGCTCTGCAATACCTTTACGGCAAAGTCGAGCATCACTATCGACATATACTTCTCGTAGGGTTGTCCGGGATATTTCACCTGGTATCGGCTCAGTCGGTCGTTGATCGCCTTGGCGGCTTTGCGGTAGATTTCTTCCTGCTCGCGCCTCACGGTGATGGGATAGACCTGTTTGCCTACTGTGAGCTTGATTACTAATTTATCGTCGAGTTCGTCCATCGCACTGCTTTGTTAGAGGTTCAACATGGCGATGCACTTGTCGATTTCGTGCACCAATGAATTTATGCGCTGCCGGGCATCCTTGATGTCGGCGTCGGCAATGTTTATCATTTTGGCCAATTTCAGCGTGTCGTACTCGCGCTGCACCTGTTCGAGCACCTGTTTGCTCGTGGCCAGCTCTTCGCGAAGCTTTGCTATCTGCTGCTCGGCCTCGGTGTTCTTTTCTTGCAGTTTGGCGTAGCCCATCATGAGCTGACGGGCACGCGTTTCGAAAATCTGCAGGGCGGCAAGTTCGTCTTTAGTCACGTTTCAATCGGCGTTAAGTGGTTGTTTGCATGGCGGTTGGGGACCGCCATTTGCATCTTTGGGGCAAATATAGGAACTTCTGGACAAACAATAGAACATTTTGGCAAAATTTTTTGATTTTCTTTGGTTTATGCTCGTCGGGCAAGTTCCTGCGGGCTTATTTCCCCTCTTCGGCGTCGGTGGGCTTGGGCTCCTTTTTGGCCAGCATCACGACGTTGAATACATATTCGGTCATCCACTCGGGCGAATAGCCCAGCTGATGCTGCAACTGGCGTATCTGCGTCACCGAGCGGCGCACTCCGTCGTCTTTCCAGTTGTCTTTGGTCATGATGTCGCTGATGGTTTTCTGCGTCATCGTGCGCAGGGCGCCGCGCATGAAGCCGGGCACGCGGAACTTCCACTTCATGAGGTTGCCCATGAGCATCATGAGTTCTTGGCTGAAGGCTTGAAACTGAAAGAGATAGCGCTGCATGTGCTGGGCCGTCTTGCAGTTTTTTTCCACGCTCTTGTCGATTTCCTTGAAAAACGAGGGTGTGATGCCATAGATGTCCTGCAGCATCTGGGCGCTGCGCTTCTTTTCGGCCAGGCCCAGGCGGTTGTTCACCGTGGCCACATGCAAGGTTTGCTTGAAGGTGCGCAAATCGGGCAGCATGGCCAGGTTGGTAATGCCGGCTCGCGAGGCCATGACCGACTGGAAATAGACGCGGATAAGCGACATGAAATCTTCCATGCCACCCACGCGCCAGCCCACTTCCTGTGCGCTTTTCTTATTCTTGAAGAGTTTTGATAAAAATCCCATTATTCTATAGGTTTTGTTTGGTTATTACTTTTGTCGCCATGCACCCCCTGACGGTGCAAAGTCGGTGCGAAGATAATACTAAAAAACCAAAAAACAAATGTTTGCGCGCCATTCTTTTTGCAACTATGCTGCCTTTGTTAGCTCCGCCCAGGCTTTTCCCGAATGCTGACACGCACCATGCGTCGAACATGATCAACCGTGATGCCGATCAAGGTGCGCGCAATGTCAGGTCAAGAAAGCCATTTCCGAAAAGGCCGATGAATACAGGCGTTTTGAGCGTTTTTGAAAATGTTAAAAACAAGGTTCGAACAATGTTCAAACGAATTAAAACAGAAAAAGAAAGCCAAAAGGAAAAAATCCCCTGAATAAATATAAATAAACCCCTTAAAAGCAAAATAGAAAGAAAAAGAAAAAGCCACCGCCAATCGCGTGCGCGCGACGGGTGAGCGAACGCAGTGCGGACAGGCACGAACGCGGTGCGGACAGGCAGGCACCGGCCCACAGAATTCCGGACAAAGACTGCCACAAAGCCGGCAACCGTCTCCACAAGGTCGGCGGCCGTTTCCACAAGGTCGGCGACGGTCGAAACCGCCAGCCCGATAGGCGGAGGCAGCCCCGAGGCGTTTCCGCAGACAGGCCACTGCCACTGCCGCGGGGCAACAAAGATTCTGAGGTTGCAAAAATATTTGTCTCAAAGTTTGCAGGAAAGGCTAAAATGTAGTAATTTTGCCCACAAATATATACTCTGAAAACATTTTCTAATTCAATAATCTCAAAAAACATGCAAACTATGAGAAAAATCACCTTACTCTTTGCACTGTTTGCACTGTTGCTCTCTGCCATCGGCACCACTGCGTGGGCCCAAACCGTGATCCACGTAACCGAGACAGGCACCAACACACTCGACGCAGCCACCATCATGGATAAGGCTACTAACGGCGACCTGTATGTTTCGATTATGAACCATACTACCACCTCCGACAAGTACATCACCTCTGATGGCACCATGGCCGGCACCTTCGACACCCAAAACGGTGCCACCACATGGAAGGTTGTGCCCTATGGCTTGGATGCCTTCGCGCTCCAGAACTATGCCACCAAGAAGTATTTTGGCGGCACCTCGCGCCCAGCCGTCATGGTCGACAACATTGAGGACGCCACGCTCTACACGCCCCATGACACCGAGGCTGGCGTGGGCAACATCAACCCAAGCTACAACAGCGACCAGTCTGTGCGCTGGAAGGTATACCCCGGAAATTCACCCTGGATTAACACCAACGGCGCCAACGAAAGCACCACAGTGCAGTGGAACACCGGAACGGGCAATTGGACCTGCCTCTTCACCTATGAAGTGACCCTGAGCGTTGCCTACGACGTGACCTACAAGGTGGAAGACATCCACGGAAACGTGCTCTTCACGTCTGCCCCCGTGGCCACTCCCGAAGGCACTCAAATCACCGAACTGCCCAGCGAATTCAAGCGCACAGCCTTCTACGACTACAGCACCATCGACCAGACCGTTTCGAAGACCAACACGGACTTCACCTTCGTAGCCACCGAAAAGGCCAACCCCTACATGCACTATTCGGCCGACTTTGCCAACGCTACATGGTATAACTTCATGATTCGCGGTTTTTATATGACCCACAACGTCAGCGGAGTGAACGAAATCTCCCTGAGTGCCAACAGCGAGCCCTTTGCCGACAAGTCGTCGTGGGCACTCATTGGCAATCCCTACGAGGGCTTCAGCGTGGTGAACAAAGAAAAAGGCGAAGGCTACTACCTCGTTTGGACCACCGTAGTGACTGGCGATAACAAGACCGGCGACAATAAGAACATTCAGTTTAAGAGCACTGCCGAGGATGCCGAAGCTGCCAACAAGAAGTGGATTCTCGAGCAGAACAACTGCTCCAAATATCCCGGAGGCTTCGTGCTCCGCATGAAGGACAACACGAATATCTACTTCCACCACAACAACAACGCCGGCGACGCTGGCAAGTTCCTCCGCACCTGCTCCGTGTCGGAATGGAGCTACGTGCACAACGACGAAGGCTCGACCATCGTGCCCACCACCGACAAAGATGAACTGATTGCCCTCTTCAACGAACTGAGCAACATGACCTTCGGCAATGGCGTTAACCAATATGGCACCGACGGAACCATCACCACCGACGATGCTACAGCCACAGTAATCGGCGTAGGCAGTGTGATCATGAACAACATATCGACCGCCTATCCCGATGCTTACAATGCCCTCAAGACAGTCTCCGAAAAGGTGAGCCTCAACATGCCTACCGCCGGATTCTACCGAATCAAGGGTGCCACGAGCAATAAGTATCTGGCAGCCGGCTTGGCAACGAACGACAAGTTCAACATGACCACCGACGTGGATGCATCGACCATCTTCTATTTCGACGGCGCCAAACTGGTGAACTACAGCACCGGCCTGTGCAACGGAATGAACGCCTCTGCCTGGAGCTGGACCACCGAAGCCAACGCCTCAACCGTCGCCTTCGAAGACGGCAACACAAACGGCGGCTATGGCATCAAGTCGACCAACGCCTACTTCTATGACAACGGTGACAACTCCAACAGCGCCGACCGCGGCCAGAGCGTCAACATGACCTCCAGCAACGAGCGCTATCGCAAATGGTTCCTCGAGTCAGTAAGCTCGCTGCCCATCAGCCTCACCGCCGTGGCCGATGCTAACTACAGCACACTCTACATGCCCGTTCCCGTTGAAGTGAGCGGA
>CADBQP010000002.1 GCA_902796835.1 uncultured Bacteroidales bacterium | reverse complement strand
GGCGCGGGTGGAGAACATCGTGAGCGGGAACTCTCTTCGAGCGAAGGTCGCAGGGACCGGAGAAGCACCCTGTAAGCGCGCTTACAATAAAACTTATTCTAAACGAAACAACAAAAACTTAGAAAACCTCAGAAAAAACGTAAATCCAAACACAAGAAAGCGAAGAGGAAACGCTGCCGCGTGGCAGCGCCCCTCTGAGCTTTCCTCGTAGCTGCCGCTATAATTGTGGCAGCGGGCTGGGGTTAATGAAAGAAAATCCCCGCCTGCAAACATGCACGTTTGCGGGCGGGGATTTTTTTGTGTCAATTAGCAAGGAGAGCTTTTATTCCTCCTCGTCATCGCTCCAGAGGCGGCGACGGCTGAACTTCATGCTTCCCTCGTTGAAATTCTCGGAAGCCTTTTCAATGCTTTGGGCAATGATGCGCTCGGGAACAAGGTTGATAACCAAACAAGTGGGTTGGATATACTTTTTCATAATTTCTTCGTATTTTCTTAAAAATTTATTTCACAAGCACTTTTTTGCCATTCACAATGTAGAGTCCCTTTTGGGCTTTTTCTACGCGGCGTCCCTGCAGGTCGAATACTGCTTTCTGCCCGGGCTGTGCCTGGGTTGCTGTTTCGATGCCGGTGAGCGAACCGAAGGTGAGCGAGAGGATGTTGGTGCTGCTGCCTCCCGAGGGCAGATAGGCCTTGTTGGCAGGCACTACATATCCGCTTGCGCCGATGGGGTAGAAGCGGGCTTGTGTGTCGGTGCTGTTGTAGGCCAGCATGTAGTTGCCCTGAGCCACGTTGGTGGTGCCGTCGCCGGCCACCAGCAGGTTGCTCGAAGTCAGGTTGCTGTCGAAGCTTGCGCCGCTGTAGGGTGTTACGCTCACTGTGGCGCTCTTGGCACCCTTGAGGATGACACCAGTGCCGGCAGGCACATAGTTGCCGGTGGCTTGTGCTATCTGGGCTGAATTGGCGTTTTGGCCGGTGATGTAGTATACGTCGGCATTCGAAATCTCGCAATCGTAGCCATTGGCAAAGGTTTGGTAAACGTCTTCACCAGTGCCTACTGCATCGGGGTCAATGATGCTCAGAGTCTCGGTGACGGGAACGAGATACCATGATGATGCTGTATTCAGTCCTCCATTCCATCGGGTGATGTTTCCGCTCGTGCCCGAGCCGCTGTTGTGTCCTGCGGTATGGAGCAAACCTGTGCCGTCGCTCAGGTTGAACTGGGCATAGCCAAGATCGTTGAACGAGTAGGCCGTGAAGCTGTCGCCCAAATTGTTGGCATCGTCAGCATTTGTCACCAGATATTTTCCAGCTTCCACGCTCCAAATGCCCCAGTTATCTCCGCTCTTCTTGAGTTGGAACTTGAAGGCTCCGTCGTTGGCATCGAATGTTTTCCATTCTATGCGTGTGCCGTTATAGAAGAGGGCTTTCTTTACTCCTCCTTGTTTCTTTTCATATTCGGGATAGGCACTCACGATGTGATAGTAGGCATTCTCAACCTTCTGTATCTTAGCAGCCTCGGCGCCCGAAACAACTGCATTGTAGGTGGCTGGGTCGTTCACCGTGCTGGCTGCAGTGATGATGGCAGGGCCGTCGGTAGCATTGAAGCTGTTGACGTAGCCCACGCAGTTGGCAGCAGGCTCAGTGTAGGTGGCCAGCAGTGTTTGGAAGTTTACGCGTTCGAAATGAAATTCCGAGCCCGTATCGGAGTAATTCCATGAAGCAATGGAATTACTCTGGCGGTTGGGGCGGTTGGTGGTGTTTTTAAATACCATGGTGGGCGAGCCATTGCCGAGGTTTGTGTTGGCCAGGGCCAGGTAGAATTTAGAGGCCGTTTCGTTGCCCGTAAGGTCCTTTATCTTGCCACCACCGTCGAAGACGAATACCTTGCTGGCACCTGCAGCCTTGTTGAAGAGCTGGTAGCCATTCTGAGCATCGCCCATGACGCACCACAGGTAGTTGTCGGTCAGTTCTTTAGCACCTGTTGTCGTGGCGAGAGGCACATTGGTGGGACTGCTATAGTCGTAATTGTCGGGCACGTAGGCAAAGTATCCGTTGTTGCCATCGGCAGGACGCATCGACATGTAGTACCACTTCGTTTGGTTGGGGCCGCCAGTGAGCGAGGTCGAAACTTCGAAGGGAGTAGCGTTGAGAATCGAATTCAGCATGGTCTGGGCTTCGGTGGCGTCGAAAGTAATGCCATTCACAGCCTGCACCTTCCACTTGTTGCCATCGTCGGCATAATTCCAATCATCGATAAGAAGGTTGTTGTTACTTGAATTGAATGTCCAGTCTCCATCCTTCAGGTTAATGGGATAGGTGGCGTCGCCAGTGGTGCTCACTGTTACGGCGTGGGCCGTATAAGTATTGTCGAGCATGTTGGAAGTGCCAAGTTGAGAAGCGATGAAGCGCTTTGTGCCTACATTATAGAGATAATAGTTGGCGCCGCCATCCACCGTAACAAAGGCCCACTGGTTAGCTGGGGTTTCTGCGTTGGCAGTGCCTGTGGGAGTCCATGCGGCATATCTGTTGCTCTCGCTTCGGCTTTGCAGATAACCGCGAGCAGTGGTGAGAGTATACACCTTGTTGGTCTCAATTTCGGTAGCGCTGGTAATAGAGTTGGCCAGAGCGTTTGCAACAACCACTTCCAGGTCGTTTTCGGTCTGTGCCTGAATGGCGGCAGCCACTTCGTCGGCCGTCTTCACTACGCCGCCGATGCTGAAGGTGCATCCGTCAAATTCGCTGGCGTCGAAACCTGTCGAAGAGCCCGATTCGTGGTAGATGGTCTTCAATGTTTCAGCCGAATTGCTGAACGTAACTTTATAGCATCTGTAGAGCACGAAGGCATTGCCGTCGTCGTTGCTACTATGGAAACCTACGTAGTTAACTGCGTAACCTTGCGAACTATAAGTTTCGAGATAGCAGTTGGCTGCTTTAGACATGGCCCGGAAGCTTAAGGCCCCTGCTGCTACAGCCGAGCGGTCGGCAGAAACGAAGATTTCGGCGTCGCTGGAGGCTGTGGCGTTGAGTAAGTTTACGTCATAACCGCTTTTAGAAAGGCTTTCAGAGTTTGCTGTGCTGAAATTCGATATATAACGATTGGCACCAATGTTGTAGAAAGTATAATAACTACCGTTTTGCGTCACCTTCCAAATATTATTCTCATCGGTCAGCAAGTCGGCGCGAGTGCCAGTCAGGAGTTTCTTCCAAAGTTTTGTTGGCTCGCTCGAGTTGGCATACAACCATCCGTTATAACTTGACCAAGGGTTGTTTATCAGATAGTAGCCTTCGGCCGTCTGGGCTGGAAGGGTGGTCGTGGTAATCGTGAACTCTTTTACGTTGGCATGGTTGGTAGCCACCGAGAATTGGGTGAAGTGAGTAAAGATGCCCGATACTGTCAATGTTTGTTCGTTGGCACTTCCGGTAGAAGTGACGCTTTGCGTGCCAGCTGTAATCACAGAATTGCCGCTTGCAGCATTGCTCGTAAAAGTAATGGTGTAGCCAGTAATCATTACATCGTCAGCAGGCGTCCAAATGGTGTACGACATTTTGTTACCCGTGCCATTATAAGCCATTTGACTGGCATTACGGTTAATATAACCATTCGTGGCACTCTGCACACAGACACTGTTGTCAGTGGATTTCCATGTTCCGCCCCAGTTGACAGACGTGTACTGAGTAAAAGAGCCATACTCGCTCCAAAGCTTACTTCCGGTAGTCACGGTCACCGTGTTGTCAGCCTTTGCCCCCACCGAGAACAGAAGTCCCAGAAGGAGCGTTAACAAAAATGTAGTTTTTCTCATTGCTAATTAAAATTTATTAGTTGTTTATTGTCTTTTTGCCGAAGGGAAATGGAACTAAGTAACGCGATTTGTCAACTTTCGGCACTAAGCCGCTGTAACTTTTCAGAGGGGTTTTTGCCTGTGTGAGCAAACCCCCTTGCTCCATTGTTGTTATTGCGCATACTTATTACGCACCTGCGCACGGGCGCACAAAAGACTAACGCGCAACAGAGCACCTTGTCTGAGGGTGTCTCTGCAGTTCGTATGTCACTGTGTTTCTGGCATTTATCGCTTCCGAGACCACTGGTTTACGGTGGCTCTTCTTCGTTTCTGCCGGCAAATTTACGGGGTTATTTCTGAAGAAAAAAAGTTTTTAAAGATTTTTTTAAGAAACGGAGAACTTATTGAATCAAAATATAACAATGCGCGCACAGACATTTAGTCGCCTACGGCGAGAAATCCTACAAATCAGAGCAAAGCAAACAAATCTGTTATCCTAAAATTAGTTCATTGTTGTGACAAATCGCGTACTTAGTTCCATTTCCCTTTGGCAAGAAGACAACAAACAATTAATAAATTCTAATTAGCAATGAGAAAAACTACATTTTTTTTTACGCTCCTTCTGGGACTCCTGTTCTCGGTGGGGGCATGGGCACAGGCTGTTACTGTCACGGTGAACGACGGGCGCCTAACCCCAGACACGTATGGTGCTCTTAATTCAGGAAAGACCATGTTCACTTCCAATGCTGCCTCAGGTTTGGAAGGACTTACGGTTTCTGCAGCCGAAGTGGACAGGGCAGCATGGTATGGATATAGTCTTACCGTAAAACCCAGCGCGGGCAATGTGGATGAAAATGTAACGATTACGGCCCCCACGGGCTACAACATCGTGGCATACGACATTAACTTCCGTGCGAATAGCTCTGGCTGCACTTACAACGTGACGGTGGATGGAACCACAAAAGCCATTGGAATAGATAAGAATATCGGTTTTACGGCTAACGGTATTAACGCCAACAGCACAACGTTTACTATTCATGCCAACAGCGCTACGCCCAATTGGCTATGTATTACGGGAATGAGCGTAATTGTTGTACCTGAAAACAAGAGCATAACAACAGAAGCTTGGACTCTCTTCCCAACAGTAAATAAAACTCAAGGTAACTATAGCAATGTTATGGTTACTACGCCATCGACTCAGGAGTACTACACAATGGACTTCTTTGATCTTTGGACCAGCTCGGGAGGCGACAATAACAACTATAACAGCAATAACGCAGCCTACCTGATAGTAAGCGAAAAGCCTTCTGCTGGTTCTTTGACAAAGAACGAAGCTTTAGCCGTATCAAGAAATAATCCTTATATGCAGGCAGGTACTTATGACCAACTTGCCACTCGCTATTTCTTTGACAAACCAGTGCTCCTCAAGGGCGGTACGGTGTATTACCTCTATTTCGCCACAGCCCTTGCTGCCAACAGCACCGACACCTACACACTCACAAACCAGCGCATTGCCGCCTATCCTAACGGCGGAGCCAACGAAAACTGGGTTCAAGACGGCTACGGGCCTCAGTATGCCACCATTCTGACGGCTGTAGATGCTCCCGCCGTGACCGACATGGATGGCAACGAGCTGAGCGAAAGCAAATACTACCGCATAGCCCTGCCCGGAAGAGATGGCATTGTGGCCATGACTCAGAATGGCAACAACGTGAACCCCCAGACATGGTCGGGCGATGCCACCCAGATTTGGAAGGTGAAGAAAGACGGAGCGGGATACAAGATTACGGCCGCACAAGATGGCGACAACAAGTTCTGGAAGGAAGTGGAGTTTGTGGAAGGCAACACCAAGGTGACCGCAACCTCGACCGAGGCCGAAGCTCGCACCTGGACCGTTTCGAAGGTTTCGACGCTCAACAACACCTATAATATTACTGCCGACAACGGCAGCGGCACCACCTACTACTTCAGCAATCATGGTGGCGGCACTAACAACATGGGATTCTACAACGGCGAAACCGGTTTCGACGGCGGTTCGCTCTTTACGTTTACAGCCGTAGAGCAGTCGAACTACGTGTGTCAGACTCCCGCCGGCACGGTGCTCCGTTCGGGCGCAGCCTTTGTTACGGCTACCACCGAGAGCGCTCCTGCCATTTCGGGCTGGACCATTTCTTCGGTTACCGACGGCGACCCCATCGTGTTCAAATATACCAATGCGGCTGCCACCACCTTTGCTGCTAGCATCGAGGAATCACCGGCTCCCACACTCAACGGAAGCACCTATGAGTTTGCCGCCGGCACAGCGTGGTACGCCTTCCGCCTGCACGACGCAGGCACCTATTGGCTCAAGGACAACGGAGCCGGCGGTGTGACCGGTGCCGACACCTATGACATCGACAGCAACGACAACTTGTGGTGCTTCGTTGGAAGCCCGACGGATGGCTATCAAATCTACAACCGCAACGGAAAGGCCCTGAGCGTGGCTGCCGGAGCCAATGCCCAGCTTGGTTCAGCCACTGCCACCATTTTTGACATTTTCCCCTCGAGTGCGGCCGACGGCAAGCCTTGCTTCTGGATTAAGGACGCTGCAAGCGGCAGCTCATCATATCTGAACTACAACAACGGAACCAACAGCCTTGCCACATATACCGATTCAGATAATGGCAGCACACTCCATGCTATTGAATTCCAGCTCGATTCAGTGTACGTCTATTACGGCGCACTGGCCAACAACGTAGGTTCACTCTCCAATCAAGACGAGTTCAATACGGCCATAAACGCCTATGCCGGTGCTCAAAGCGAGAGCAACCTCGATGCCCTGATTGCTGCTTACAAGGCAGGAACCCCCATAGAATTTGTGGACGGACAGACCTACTTCGTTGTATCCCGCGGAAACTCGGCCAAGCTGGCCACCACCACCGACGGTGCCCGACTCACGCATACGGCCATTTCAGCCAATCCGGCCTACACCTATTGGAAACTCAAGAAGGTGGGTGACAACTTCACGCTGCAAAACCTTGCCAACGGCAAGTATGTAAGCATTCCCGGAACCAACTCGGTGATCACTATCGCCATGTCCAACGAAGCAGTGAACCTCGCTATAGCTGCCACCACGGCTTTAAACTTTAAAACCGTGGCAACGGCCACCACTGCCGGCAAGTTGCTTAACCAAGCTGCCCAAACGGGTACCTTTGCCGATGGTGTGACAGTGTGGGAAGGCCCAGAAAATGCCAACCAGTGGCGCTTCGAAGTGGTGAACCCCGCCACCCTCACCATGCTCAACCCCGACGCTATTGCTAACAGCAATGCCGTGGGCGAAGCCGATGTCTACATGAGCTACGCCAATGCTACGGGCGCCGATGTGCAGTTGCCCGACGACGTAACCGTATATAAGGTGGAAGCTGGCGGCAGCACTGCCGAAGTAACCATGACAGAGGTTGACACCAGAGTGGTGCCCAGTGGCGCCGGCGTGGTTGTTAAGGCCAAAAATGGCGTAGAAATTCCCCTGCTCGCCACTTCAACGGCAGAGACCCTCACGGGCAATGTGCTCGTGCCCGGCAACGGCAGCAGCCCCGTCGATGGCTTCATCTTGGCCTATAAGCGTGGCGAAACAACTCCGAAGTTCTATAAGATGAGCTCCCTCACCCTTGGCGCCGATAAGGCCTATCTGCCCTCCACCTACTTCGGTTCGAGCGTGCAGGCCGTGTCGCTCAACTTTGGCGGACTCACCGGCATTGAAAGCGCACAGACCGAGGCACAGCAGGACGGCCAGATATTCGACCTGCAGGGACGCCGCGTAGAAAAAGCCCAAAAGGGACTCTACATTGTGAATGGCAAGAAAGTTTTGGTAAAATAAAAACAAACGACGACACATATCAACATGAAAAAAGCATATCAGAACCCTGCAGCGAAAGTAATCAAACTGCATCCCGAAACACTTATGATTGGTGCTTCGGTGAATACGGAAATCAACGAAAGCAATCAGGGCGACTTCCAATTCAGCCGTCGCCGCCTCTGGAGCGACGACGAGGAGGAATAAAAGCTCTCTTCATCCATCGAAAAAAGGCTCCTGCCCCTTAGAAAGGGCGGGAGCTTTTTTTTGTGTGTGGCCTAAGGGCAATGATTTCGGCGGAGGGATTGCCCCCCAAAAAAGAAAAATGTCCGAAAATGACGAAAAAGGCAGCCTGCGTGTTGGCTCAACAATTTAAACTGTTGAGCCAACTCTTAAATCTCTCAAGCCGCTGAGGTTTTGGGCTCCCATTCCAAAAAAAATGAAACACGGGGGAGCCTTTGCGCGGTTTGGAGTTTTTTTGTAGCTTTGCAGCGGGCACCTTGCGGCCAGCCACTACCGCGCTGCACGATGCCGTCAGGAAAGAAACCAACATATCACAACAATATCGCAATATGAACGACTTTTGTTCGGGAGACTACCCCTGCGGCCTTAGCTGCCGCGGAGTGGGGCGCCAAGACCGACAGCTCAACACATATGACTACATGGCCGACGTGGCTGCCGCACCCACCGAAAACGACCTGGTGGAGGTGCAGTTTAAGCACACGCGCAAGGGCTACTTTCGCAACGAAAACCGACTCGACCTGGCCAAGGGCGACATGGTGGCCGTAGAGGCCAGTCCGGGCCACGACATCGGCGTGGTGTCGCTCACGGGGCCGCTCGTGGCCCTGCAAATGAAGAAAGCCAGCCTGAAGCCAGGCACCGAAATACGCCGCATCTATCGTAAGGCGCGGCAGGTGGACCTCGAAAAATATGAGGAAGCCAAGGCGCTGGAGCAGGGCACCATGATACGCTCGCGCCAAATAGCCAAAGAACTGGGGCTGAACATGAAAATAGGCGACGTGGAGTATCAGGGCGACGGGCAGAAAGCCATCTTCTACTACATAGCCGACGGGCGTGTGGACTTTCGCCAGCTCATCAAGGTGCTGGCCGAAGCCTTCAGGGTGCGCATAGAAATGAGGCAGATAGGTGCCCGTCAGGAGGCCGGACGCATTGGCGGAATCGGGCCCTGCGGACGTGAGCTCTGTTGCGCCACGTGGGTGAAAAACTTCAACAGCGTGTCGACAGCCGCAGCCCGCTTTCAGGACATTGCCCCCAATCCGCAAAAACTGGCAGGGCAGTGTGCCAAACTCAAGTGCTGCCTCAACTACGAAGTAGACCAATACATGGAAGCCCAGCAACGACTGCCGAGCCGCGAAATACAGCTCGAGACAACCGACGGCATATACTATTATTTCAAGGCCGATATCCTTTCGGGCCAGGTGACTTATAGCTCAGACCGCCGCATACTGGCCAATGCTGTGACCATCTCGGCCGAGAGAGCCTTCGAAGTGTTGCGCATGAACCGCGAGGGGTTGAAGCCCGAATCGCTGAATGCCGAGGCTACGGCAGAGCCCCGTTCGAACGACCTGCTGGAGCAAGAGAGTGTGACCCGATTTGACAATGGTCGCAACGCAGGCCGCCGTGCCAAGCACAATGGGCGCCGCAGCCAACGCGACAAGCGCGACCGCCGTGGGTAGCCTCCGTGTTGCGAGCAGCCCGCGCGGGGCCGCAAAGGTGGCGCTGGCCTTGACCATCGCCCTGCTGCTCATGGCTGGCTGCCGCCAGCGCACCATATATCACCACTATTGCGCCACTCCCGTGGAAGGTTGGGAAATGATCGACACGCTCACCTACACTGTCGACACCCTGACACAAACCGACAACTATGCCATAGAACTGGGAGTGCGCACAAGCCAGGCTGTGGGCTATCCCTTCCAGACACTTTGGATTGAGGTGAGACAAGTGTGGCATACACCAGGGGGCGCCCTTGAGCAGCGCTGCGACACACTGGCCTGCAAAATGACAAACCCGATGGGCGACAGCGAAGGGCAGGGTACCAGCATGCACCAGTTCTGCTACGGGCTCGACACGCTGAGGCTGAGCCGGGGAACGTGGGGGTATCTGCGCGTGAGGCACATCATGAGGCGCGACCTGCTGCCCGGTGTGGCCGACGTGGGCATAAGAATCTATTCGCCATAGCGCCCCTGAGGGCGAGCAGCTCCCTTTGCTGCAGCCCAGAAAGGCTTCGCCCATAGCCTGCTGGCCGGCATGGGTGGCCTGTGCAGGAAGACGTCCCGAATTTCTCAAACATCAAGAACCTAATCTTAAATACATATTAATATTATGGAGCTTTTCACCTTAACGAACCGCAGCCTTCGGGTGACGATCAGCACCGAGGGCGCCGAGATGCAGTCGATTTACGACACAGTGAGCGAACGCGAAGTCATGTGGCAGGGCGACCCCAAGTATTGGGGCGGACGCTCGCCCGTGTTGTTCCCCGCCGTGGGCGGCCTCTGGAACGGAGTGTTCCACTATGAGGGCCGCACCTATAAAATGCCCAAGCACGGCTTTGTGAGAGCTAAGACGTGGAAAGGCACGCAATATACTCCGGCACGCGCCCGCTTTGAATACATGAGCACGGCCGACGACATGAAGTCGTTCCCCTTCCCCTTCCGCGTAACCATAGACTATAGCCTGTGGAACCGCAAGGTGCGCGCCAAGTTCTATGTCGACAACTATAGCGACAAGCCCATGTTCTTCCAAATGGGCGGCCACCCTGCCCTCAATTTGCCCGACTTCAACGAAAACGAAGTCGAGAACGGCTACGTGAAGTTCATTGGCAAGCCCACCCACATACTTCGGGCCCGCGAGCAAGGCTGCCTGCAGCCCGAACACTTCGACGTACCCCTGAACGGCGAGGGATTGCTGCCCGTGAGTGTGGCCACCTTTGCCAACGAAGCCATCATCCTCGAAAAATCCGAGGTCAAGGGCCTCATCTTGCTCGACACGCAGCGCCGCCCCGTGGCCACAGTCTACTCCACGGCTCCCTGCTGGCTTATATGGTCCATGCAGGGCGTGCATTGCCCCTACGTGTGTTTCGAGCCCTGGTATGGCCTGCCCGACTACGAAGGATTTGACGGTCCGCTCAACATGCGTCCCTACGTGCAGCGACTCGGCAGCCGGCGCATGTGGGAAGGCGGCTATACCATAGAAATCCCTTAGTCTTGAACTCGGAAGAGGCTGAAAAGGCAAGAAATTTCAAAAAAAGTTCCGCATAAATTTGTTGGAATAAAAAAAACGTCTTACTTTTGCACCCGCAATTCGGGGTGTAGCTCAGCCCGGTTAGAGTGTGCGTCTGGGGGGCGCGAGGTCGCTGGTTCGAATCCAGTCACCCCGACCAATTGCAAGCATCGATAGCTATGAAGATTAGCCGTCGATGCTTTTTTTGTGCCTTGGGTTTCGCCGATTGAGAGGTTTGACTTAATTTTGTGCGCTGAAAAAAACAATATAAAAACAGAATATGGCAGAAGACGTTTTCAAGAAAATTATTTCGCACTGTAAGGAATACGGTTTTGTGTTCCCCAGCAGCGATATCTACGACGGTCTGGGCGCTGTCTATGACTACGGACAGAACGGTGTGGAGCTCAAAAACAATATCAAGCAGTATTGGTGGCAGTCGATGGTGTTGCTCCACGACAACATTGTGGGCATAGACAGCGCCATCTTTATGCACCCCACCATTTGGAAGGCCAGCGGCCATGTGGATGCCTTCAACGACCCGCTCATCGACAACCGCGATTCGAAGAAACGCTACCGTGCCGACGTGCTCATTGAAGACCAACTGGCCAAATATGATGAAAAGATTCAGAAAGAAGTGGCCAAGGCGCGCAAACGCTTCGGCGAGGCCTTCGACGAGGCCATGTTCTGCCAAACAAATCCCAGAGTGCAGGAACACATCAAGAAACGTGATGCCCTGCATGAGCGTTTTGCTGCGGCCATGAACGCTGGCGACCTGGCCGAACTCAAGCAAATCATCATCGACGAAGAAATAGTTTGCCCCATCAGCGGCACTCGCAACTGGACCGACGTGCGCCAGTTCAACCTGATGTTCAAAACAGAAATGGGCTCAACGGCCGAAGGCGCTTCGACCATCTATTTGCGTCCCGAAACGGCACAGGGCATTTTCGTAAACTACCTGAACGTGCAGAAGACTGGCCGCATGAAAATACCCTTTGGTATTGCGCAAATCGGCAAGGCCTTCCGCAATGAAATTGTGGCTCGCCAATTCATTTTCCGCATGCGAGAGTTTGAGCAGATGGAGATGCAGTTCTTCGTAAAACCGGGCACAGAAATGGAATGGTTCAACAAATGGAAGGAACTGCGCATGAAGTGGCACCAGGCCCTGGGCTTCGGAGCTGAGAACTACCGTTTCCACGACCACGAAAAGCTGGCCCACTATGCCAATGCCGCTACCGACATAGAATTCCACATGCCGTTTGGTTTCAAAGAGGTGGAAGGCATACACTCTCGCACTGACTTCGACCTGAAGCAGCACGAAAAGTTCTCGGGTCGCAGCATTAAGTATTTCGACCCCGAGACCAACGAAAGCTATACGCCCTATGACATAGAAACCAGTATCGGTGTGGACCGCATGTTCCTCTCAATTATGTGTCATGCCTATACCGAAGAGCAGCTCGAAGGCGGCGACACCCGCGTGGTGCTGAAGCTGCCTGCAGCCTTGGCTCCCACCAAGTTGGCCATCCTGCCGCTGGTGCGCAAGGACGGACTGCCCGAGAAGGCCCGTGAGATAATGGACGAACTCAAGTTCCACTTCAATTGTAAGTATGAAGAAAAAGACACCATCGGCAAGCGCTATCGTAGGCAAGACGCGGTGGGCACACCCTATTGCATAACCGTGGACCACGACACGCTGAGCGACGGCACCGTGACCCTGCGCGACCGCGACACCATGGAACAGCAGCGCGTGAGCATAGAGCAGCTACGCAGTCTCATTGAAGAGAAAGTGAGCCTTACAAGCCTGCTTAAAAAATTAGTATAAGAACAAATCCTTTTCTCTACATTCACATCCATCATGGAAAAGACTTCAAAATTCGCAATGCTCACCCGGGGATGGTTCTCGGCGGTGGCACTCGTGCTGATGTGCACTGCCGCTTTGGCCAGTTGCAGCGAAAACGACGACGATTCGCTCAACGAGTATGCCAACTGGACGGCCCGCAACGACTCGGCCTTTGCTGCCGTGCTTGGTCAGGCGCGTGCCGCCGTGGTAGAAGCACGTGCCCTGCATGGCGACAACTGGCAAGAATTCACCCCTTGGCGACTCTTCACGAACTGGCAAAAGCCTGTTGGCGCCACAATTGAAAGTAGCGACACCGTGGTGGTGTATGTTGAGAATACGGGTGTGGGGCCTGGCTGTCCCATCTATTCCGACAGTGTGCATGTGAACTACATAGGCCGCCTCATTCCAACGACTCTTCATCCGAAGGGCTACGTGTTCGACCACAGCGGCACCTCGGCCGAGGAAGATATCATTTTCGATAAGAGCCTCTGCACTCCTTCGCTGATGCAGGCAGGTGGCAGCGTGGCAGGTTTTGCCACTGCCATCCAGAAAATGCACGTTGGCGACCGTTGGCAACTTTATATTCACCCCGACCTTGCCTACGGTGAACAAACACTCACGTCTATACCGGCCCATTCCGTGCTCCACTTTACGGTGGAACTAAAGGCATACTATCGTAAGGGAACAGTAGCAGGAAGCTGGAAATAATTTCTTTGCGGTCCTGCCCGGATAATTGAAGTTAGCGCGGCAACATGTGACTCAATCACGTGTTGCCGCGCTTATTTATTGGGTTAACTGTTTTGCGGGTTTAGAACTTCAGGCGAATGTCTACGCCGAAGTGGCGAGGCTCGCACTGCTGGGCAAAGGTGCGTTGCATGTTGGCAAACTGGAAGGTGTAGAAATTGTTTCCAGTGAGGTTCTTTCCCCAGAATTCAATGTTCAGATGATTGCCTATTTCGGCTCCAATGCGTGCAGAAAGCTGAGCGTTGAAGGGTTGGCTCATGGTGTTGGCCTCGTCCCAATAGATTTTGCCGGCACCATGGGCGCTCACGTTGGCAGTGATGGCCTTGAGAAAGCTGTTGCTCAGAGGCTGGCGGAAATCGGCCATGGCAACGAAAGTGTGGCGAGGCACGAAAGGCACTCGGTTGTCGGTGTAGTCCACCACCTGTCCGTTTCGCTGGCCCAAGTCGTAGTTTTTGAAAATGGCGTGCGTAAAACCGTAGCCCGTGGTGAGAAGCAAGCGGTTGTTGAACCAGGCACTGCGTACACTGATTTCGCCGCCGCAGCTATGGCTCTTGCCTGCATTGACGAGTTCGCGGCCCATTCCGGTGGCGGCGAAGCGTGAGAGTTGTTGGTTTTGGGTGCGAATGAAATAGGTGGCTGCGTCGATTTGCACGCGGTTGTCGAAAAGGTTGAGGTGGGTGCCCAGTTCGAAGTTCCATGAAGTTTCAGCGTCATAGTGCAGGGAACTGGTGGCGGGGGCTTCGGGAATGTAAGGGGTGATGTAGCCTTGCACCATTTGTTTGTGCTGTTCTCTCATGGCTGGCGGCAAGGGCAGGTTGTCGAAGAGTTGGCCAAGGTAGTTACTGATGCCCATCATCATGTCGCGTCGCAACATGGTTTGGCTCAGGTCGGAATAGGTTTGAATGTTGTATCCGCCGCTGCGATAGCCCTTCGAAGCGAGAATGTATACGTTGCCAAGGTTGTTTTCGAAGTCGTATTGCAGGGCTATTTTGGGAAGCAGTTGCCAGGTGTGGTCGCTCTCGCTGCCTTGCATTTCGGGCGAAGCCGATAGGTTGGCATTCACGCGGTAGGCAGGCATGGAGTAGGCGTAGTTGATGGGCGCAATGACTCCGCTGTTCAGGCAGAGGCTTTGGTAGTCGTAGTCGAGGCGCAGGCCTATAGTGAGCGAGAGGCCACTGGTGAGGATGTCGCGGAAAGTGGACTGGTGAAAGATGGCGACGTTGGCTGTAGGTGTCTTAAAACTGGCGTCGAATCCCATGTTGGGGTCTGTGATTTCGAGCGACATGGCATGGGGCACTCCTCTGAATACGTTGGCAAACTGCTGGTTCAGGTAGGCCATGCCGTCGGTCCAGAAGTTAACAGGACACGAGGTGCGCATCCAACTGTAGTTTCCAAAGAGTCCGGTGGTCCATTGCCACTTGGCGGTTTCTTTGCTCTTGATGGTGAATTCTTGTGTGAGGCTGTTCAAGCGTTGGCGTTGTGCCAGAGTGAAGAGGTCGATGGCCATGAAGTCCTGGTCCATGGTCAGGCGGTCTTCGAGGTACTGCCAGGTAGTTTGCGAGTTGAATGTGAAATTCTGGGCAGCATAGCCGATGCCGAGGCCCGTGGTGAGCAGGTTGCGGCGATAGGTGCTCTGTCGGTTTTGCGCAATCTGCCCTGTGGCTGCGTGGCTGATGGTGTCGGCCAGGAGCATGTATGGGTTGCTATGCTCGTCGCTGTATTCATAGGTGGCGTTGAGGTCGAATCGCAGTTGGCTGGAGGGCTTCCATGCGCTGTGGAGCTTAGCTCCGGTTGCCCGGCTTCGGTCGGCGCGCTCTCCGGTGGTGGCGTTTCTGAAGAATCCCTGCTTTCCTTCATAGAAGGCTCCTAATTGGGTAGCCCAGGTTTCGCTGCCGTGCAAGTAGGTGTTGAATTGTGCCAGCCGCTTGCCTCCTCGTCCTGAGGCGGAGAGCAGCATGTCGGTGCCGCGATTTTTGAGCGGGTCGGCTGTGGCAATGCGCACCAGTCCGCCCACGGTGTTGCGGCCGTAGAGGGTGTTTTGTGGACCGCGCATCACGTCGATGCGCTCCACGTCGAGAAATTTGAAATCGAAGGCCGATTTTTCGAGATAGGGCATATTGTCTACATACATGCCGACGGCCGGCATTCCGCTGCGCGACCCGATGCCGCGAATGTAGGTAGCCGAAGTGAGGCGCGAACCATATTGAGGCATATAGAGGGAGGGAACAACCACGGCGGCCTCTTTAAGAGAGCCGGCTCCAAGAGCAGCTATGTCTTCTTTGCCAACGATGGTGGCCATGACGGGTTGGCGCCGCAGGGGAATGTTCTCCTTTGGCGAGCTCACCACGATGGCCTCTTCGAGGTTTATGACGCGGGTGGTATCGGTTTCTACGGGCAATGTATTGCCGGCCATTGTGGGAAATGAGAGGCCCATGAAGCAGAGTAGGGCGGTGAGAACGTTTTTGTTCATATTTATGTAGTTTATATTCTTATGATTTCGGCGGCAAAGTTACGAAACATTATTTTTTGCAAAATCCCTATTTGTAAGGATAAATGTGTTTGCTGGATGGGGAATGTTCTTTTATTATAATATATATATGGTGTATACTCAAAAAAAACTATCGAGGCCCTGACGGTCGGTGCTCGCTTTGCAGCAAGACGCGGGCTTCGATAGTTTTCGTGGTGGCGGTTTCGGTATGGCTGTCAGCACATGAGTGCGATGCGGTAGGCCGCAAAGGCCAAGGCATAGGCCACGGCAAACGTATAGAACGAGCCGAAGAGGGCATATCGCCAATGTCCGCTCTCGTTTTTGAGGGCTGCCACGGTAGCGATGCAGGGTATGTAGAGCAGAGCAAACACCAGAAACGAGAGGGCGGCGGCCGATGTGGTGCCTTCGGCGCGTATAAGTTCGGCCAGTCGTGAGCCTTTGGCTTCGTCGGCCGAGCTTACGTTGGCTGCTTCGTCGGCCTCTTCGGTAGGAAGGCTGTAGAGCACACCCAGTGTGCTCACCATCAGCTCCTTGGCGCTCACTCCGGTGAGTATGCCGGTGGTCATTTGCCAGTTGTAGCCCAGGGGCTCAAAAACGGGAGTGATGGCCTTGCCGATTTGGGCCAGATAGGAGTTCTCTTGCTGGCTCTGCGCCGTGGTGGGCTCGGCAGCTTCAATGCCGTCGGGCATGTTGTTGGTGCGCGGGAAGTATTGCAACACCCAAATCACGACACTGGCAATGAGAATGACGTGCGACATTTTGCGCAGGTATTCGCGTCCGCGTTCCCAAGTGTGGCTCACCACGCTCTTGAGCATGGGCCAGCGATAGGGCGGAATTTCCATGACGAAGTGGCTGTCGCCCTGCTTGCTGAGCATTTTGCTGATAGCGATGGCCGAAAGAAAGGCTACCACGATGCCGCCTGCATAGAGCAGGAACATTACGGTGCCGGCGTGGTCGGGGAAGAAGGCGCCGGCAAAAATGAGGTAGATGGGTATGCGCGCCGAGCACGACATGAAGGGGATGACGAGCATGGTGACCAATCTGCTCTTGCGACTTTCAATGGTGCGCGTAGCCATGACGGCCGGCACGTTGCAACCGAAGCCCATGAGCATGGGTATGAACGACTTGCCATGCAATCCGGCTTTTTTCAGGAGAGGGTCGGCCAGGGTGGCGGCGCGGGCCAGGTAGCCTGAGTCTTCGAGCAGGGAAATGAGAAAGTAGAGAATGAGAATGTTGGGTAGGAAGACGATGACCGAGCCCACTCCGCCCAGCACGCCTTGTACCAGCAAGTCGTGGAGCCAGCCTGGAGCCAACGTGCGGTCGCAGACTTCCTGAAGCCAGGCCACTCCGGCGTCGATCCAGTCCATGGGAAACTGGCCCAGGGTGAAAGTGGCCTGGAATATGAGCCACATGATGAGGAAGAAAAAGGCGTAGGCCACGGGGCGCGATAGCAGCCAGCGGTCCCAGCGACCTACTGATTTGGCAAGGCGCCCCTCTTCCAGTCCGTAAACGCCGTGTAGCAACGCCCGTATGTTGGCGTTCAGCTGTGCGGTGGTTTCCTGGCTGGCCGGTGTCTGAACTGGCTGGGCTTCCATGCGCGGTTTCTTGGCAGCTTCTACGGCTGCGCGCAGCACTTCCTTGATGCCTGTGCCGCGGTAGGCCACGGTGGGGAAAAGCTCCATGCCCAGCCGGCCTTTGAGCTGAGGTATGTCGATGTGGCTGCCGCTTTGGCGGAATTCGTCGAACATATTGAGCGCCCCTACCACGGGAATGCCCGTTTCCTGAAGCTGCAAGGTGAGCAGCAGGTTGCGCTCCAGGTTGTTGGTGTCGAGCACGTTGATGATGACGTCAATTTCGCCGCGCTCCAGCTCGTGGGCCACATAGCCTTCGTCGGGGCTGAAGGCTCGCAGTGAATACGTGCCGGGCAGGTCGATGATGTGAATGTGTTCCCCTTCAAAGTCGGTGTCGCCTTTCACGCTTGTTACGGTCACTCCCGCATAGTTTCCTGTGCGCTCGTGTCCGCCGCAGGCCGCATTGAAGAAGGCCGTTTTTCCGCAGTTGGGATTGCCCACGAGGGCCATGACGATATCGCCCTCCTTCTTTGGTGTGAATTCGCGTTTGGGCGCACAGTTGGGGCAGCTCATGGAGTTTCCGCAGTCGGGGCAGGCCGTGTTGCCCGATTCGCGTGCCTCGGCGGCATCGTGGCAGTTTTCGGCCGTCATGGCTTGGTGCCTTTCTGCAGCATCTTCGTGGCGGCTCTTCGGAGCGGGGCAGGGCAGGGCACATTCGCTGATTTCGATGCACCGGGCCTCTTCTTCTCGCAACGCAATGCGCGAGCCCATCACTGCATAGACCACAGGGCTGCCTGTGGGCGAGGCATAGGTGCGAAAAACGCGCTGCCCCTCCACAAAACCCATTTCCTCAAGGTGCGTGCGCAGCGCCATGCTGCTTTGAATGCTCTTTACGAAACCGCATTCTCCATTATGTAGGTCGGCTAAGGTCATTAGCTTATATAATTTTAAGAGTTATTCTATACCTAAATTATTAATTTCGGCGCGAAATTACGGCTAATTGTTAGTATGGCCAATACCCTGAAACGATGATTTTTTGATGAAATGTAGTTTTTGTGGTTATTTTTATTCCCTGGCACAGAGCATTCACCCTGAGGCAAGACGAGTTTCAGGTTCCCTTCCTTCCTCGCCAATGTCGGGCCGACAGTTTAAACAGCTGAGCCGATAGTTTAAACAGCTGAGCCGATAGTTTAAACAGTTGAGCCGATAGTTTAAAGAGTTGAGCCGATAGTTTAAAGAGTCGGGCCAACTCGCAAAAGGGATGCTGATGCGTAATCTTAAGCAAGAGTTATTAACACAATAAAGTTTGAGTTTAAATGACGGGAAAGCATGCCCATTTAAAAATATGTAGTATATTTGTGCAGTCATAGGCGCGCCATGGCGCTGTAAGGCTTCCATATCTTTAGTTTTTCCCCTTATGAAAAAATCATTCATATCGGCACTGTGTTTCTCTCTGTGGCTCATCTCAATGGTGGGGACGGCTCAGAATTACACGGTGCTTGTTTCGCTTGACGGTTGCCGTTGGGATTACCCTCAGATGTACAATGCTATCTACTTGAACCAGCTTGCCAAAAAAGGAGTGCTGGCCATGATGCAGCCCTCTTTCCCCTCGAAAACATTTCCCAACCACTACACGCTGGCCACAGGTCTTTATCCCGACCATCACGGCATTATCTCAAACTCTTTCGTGGATAAGGAAACCGGCTTGTACTTCTCGTTAGGTAACAAGTCGACAAAAAAAGACCCGCGCTTTTGGAAAGGTGAACCCATCTGGCAGACTGCCGCCCGGCAGGGAGTTCGGATGGGTTGCGTATATTGGCCCGGTTCCGACGTGCCCATTAACCTGGGCCAGACTCCGCGTCCCTATCCCACCTACTACCGCGACTACGACCAACCACCCCTGCTCGAATTTGGCGAGCGCGTGGCCGAAGTCAAGCGCCTGCTCAGTCTGCCATACGACGAGCGACCCCGCCTTGTCTTTGCCTACTTTGAGGAACCCGACCACATGGGCCATTCCTACGGCCCCGCCTCGGCCGAGGCCCGAAGCGCCTTCGAAGCCATGGACTCGATAGTGGCTGCGCTCTACATCCAGCTTATGTGCCTGCCCATTCGCGACAGCATCAATTTCATAGTCACCTCCGACCACGGAATGACCACCCTCTCGGCCGACCGCATCATAGAGCTTGACAAATACCTGCCCAAGAGAATGTATGAGCGCATCTGGTATGACATACCCACCCAGGTGTTCGTCAAAAAGGGCGGCGAGCAAAAAGTGATAGACGCCCTTAAAGACGTGCCCCACCTGCGCGTGTGGAGAAAGAGCGACGTGCCCGAATATTTGCACTACGGCACCAATACTAACATTGGAGACGTGGTGTTGTTGCCCGACCTGGGATGGAGCATATTGCGCCCCAATCGCGACGGCTCGCCCGGCAAGCTCAAACTCGTGGGCACCCACGGTTACGACCCTGCCTATTCCGACATGCTCGTGCCCTTTGTGGCCATAGGTCCCGACTTCCGAAAAGGCTATCGCCGTAGCTCGGCCTTTGCAAACGTGGGAGTTTACGGCCTCCTGTGCCAACTACTCGGCATAGAGCCGGCCACCAATGACGGAGGTGCCGACATACCTCTCGATTTGCTGCGCGACACCCCACAATAAGAGGAAGAAAACAAACTGAAATCCAATAAATTATCTCACAGCTTAAACCACTCTTTTTTATGACAAACTTCAAAAAGTTTCTCTTCGCAGCGCTTGCCTTCGTCATGGCAGCCAGTCTTCACGCTCAGGTCACCACGGCCTCGATGAGCGGAAAGGTGGAAGACCCCACGGGAGCCCATCTTCAGGGTGCCATAGTAAGGGCCACACACCAACCATCGGGTACTAAGTATGTAGCCGTAACCAACAAGGACGGACGCTACACCATTCAGGGTATGCGTACGGGAGGCCCCTACAAGGTGGAAACCTCGTATGTGGGATACAAGACGAAACAGACCGACAACATCTATCTGGGCCTCGGTGTGGAAGAAATAAACAATGTGCGCCTTTCCGACAACGTCACAGAGCTTGGCGAAGCCGTTGTCAAGGGTGAAAACCGCGCCCATGCAGGAGCTTCTCAAAACTTCTCGCTGCGCCACATCGCCGAAATCCCCACAATCGACCGAAACATCTACGACGTGGTGAAAACCATGCCGCTCGTGGCTCGCAACAAGGCTGGTGGTATCACCATTGCCGGACAGAACAATCGCTACAACTCGTTCCAAATCGACGGAACCGTTAGCAACGACGTCTTCGGTCTGGCTTCGAGTGGCACCAACGGCGGGCAGGCCAGCGCCAACCCCATTTCGATGGACGCCATTCAGGAAATCCAAGTGGTCGTGGCCCCCTTCGATGTGCGGCAGAGCGGATTTACCGGTGGAGCCATCAACGCCATTACTAAACAAGGAACCAACGAATTTCACGGATCGGCCTATGCTTACTATAACAACCAAGACATGTATGGCCGCTACCGCATGCAAGACGATGTAAAAGCCCCCCTTTCAAAACAGCATGAATATACGCTCGGTGCTACATTGGGCGGACCAATCGTCAAGGACAAACTCTTCTTCTTTGGAAGCGTCGATCTGAAGAAAGAAAGCTATCCTTCGAGCTTCTATCCCGGCTATAATGCTTCGGCCCTCTCCGTTCCCTACGCTCAGCTCATCAGCGATCTCTACTATAAGCGTACGGGCATTCGCGACCTCTTCCATCAGCGCGACGTAGACCAGCGCACTCTTGGCATTCTGGCCCGTATCGACTGGAACATCGACGATAATCACAAGCTGGCCCTGCGCTATCAGCATCAAAATGCCTACGACGACTCCTACAGTGCATCGCGCGGAACTTATACCTTCGTTAACAGTGGATATCGCTTCAGCAATAAAACCAACTCATTTGTGGCCGAGCTCAACTCCAGGTTGGGCGACTCCTACTACAATGAGTTCCGCGGCAGTGCCACCTTCGTGCGCGACCACCGCAGCGTTCCCTATCAAGGACCTACAGGTTATCTCCGCAACATTCCCATCAAAGGAGATTTTACCTATGATGCCGTGACAGGCGAAGTAACGGGTACCACCAACGACACGTCGGCTACTGCCACCGTGAACATTGGTACGGACTATTCGAGCGGCCTAAACTATCTTGATCAGGATATCTATAACATAGAAGACAACCTTTCTATCTACAAGGGAAACCACACGATTACTATCGGTACGCACAACGAAATCTATCGCATGCGTAACGGCTTTATTCAGTATTCTAATGGCGAATGGATATACGATGGTCTCGCAGCCTTCATTCAGGATGCTCCCACCGAGTTCCGCTACAAATACACCGACGGCGACTATACGAACGGTGACCTGCGCTATGCTCCGGTGATGCATGCCGCCCAATTCGGACTCTATGCTCAGGATAAGTGGAACATTCTCGACAATCTCGAAGTGACTTATGGCTTGCGTTTCGACGTGCCTGTGCTTTTCAATCGTCCGTTCTCTAATGCAAAATACAACGCTTTTGCAGCCCAGAACGGTTTTCCTTATGTGGGGCATATGCCCAGCGGCAACGTGCTCTTCTCGCCCCGTTTGGGTTTCCGCTGGTTCACTGACCAGAGCCGCAAGACGCTTGTGCGAGGTGGCGTGGGAATCTTCACGGGCCGCGTGCCTTTCGTGTGGATGTCTAACGCTTTCACCAATACCGGTGTGCAGCTGAAGAGCACCACTGTCAACAGTGGCGACATACCCACGCTCACACAATATGCCAACGATCCTCTGGCGGCTGCCACGGGTGGAAATGTGGCCTACCCCGACATTGTTACTGTGGACAAGGACTTCAAGTATCCGCAAGTGTTCCGTGCCAACCTGGCTGTAGAACATACCTTCCCCGGCGACGTGAAACTGACCGTTGAAGGACTTTATTCGAAAAATATGAATGCCGTGTTCTTTGAGAACCTGGCCCTAAGAGACTTGGGCAACCTTGTTTATGCCGTGCCCGGACTTGAGCGTTCGGCCACCACCTATTATGCCAAAAACTTCGGCAACTATGCCAGCATCATCAACACGAAGAATACACATAAGGGCTACTCCTACAGCATTACGGCCATCCTCGAAAAGACTTTTGACTTTGGTCTCGACCTGAAAGCCAGCTATACGTTTGGCCACTCCAAGTCGGTGAACGATGCCACTTCGAGCGTAGCCTCGAGTTGCTGGCAATATAACTATAGCGTGCGCACCAACTCTAAGGGCGAGCTCGGATATGCCAAGTTCGACATTCCTCACCGCGTCATGGTGACGGCTTCTTACACCACTCCACGCTATCTGAACGGATGGCTCGGAACGACGATTGCAGTGACCTATAACGGTTCGAACGGAGGACGCTATAGTCTGACGATGAACGAGAGTGCCGACTATAACAACGATAACTGGCGCGGCAATAACCTTCTCTATATTCCTACCGACGCCGAACTGGCACAGATGAACTTTGTAGACCGCGGCACCCCCGGTAGCGCAAACTTTGTCAGCGCCGATGAATCGCGTCAGAAGTTTGCAGAATGGATCAACGGAAACAGCTATGCTAAGAATCACCGCGGACAGTTTGCCGAGCGCAACTCGTGTCTCACTCCTTGGGAGCATGAGGTGAATGTGCACTTCGAAGAAAACATCTTCCTGCCAAAGAAATTCGGCAAGCTCCAAGTTACGCTCGATATCATCAACTTTGCCAACTTGCTGAACCGCAAGTGGGGAGCCAGCTATGGAAATGTTTATAACCTTTCGCCGCTTGGTGTAACCAAACTCGACAAAGTGCTCGACGGCGCAGGCAACGATACGGGTAACAAGAACGCTGCGTTCTACTACAACACCAACTCGTCGCCCTATCCCTCCGACGTCTTTAGCCGCTGGCACATGCAGGTGGGTCTGCGCTATACTTTCTAGACTGCGCATCTGGAGTTTGCAAGGGCAAACCTAATCAAATACGGACTGCTGGCTCAACAAGATTAACAGTTGAGCCAGCAGTTTTAATAAACTCGGAGATAATTTAAAATATCTCCGCGATCGTTTAAAATATCTCCGAGCTAGTTTTTAAACAAAAATATGATGGAAAAAATAAAACCTCACACAGAAGAAACAGAGCGGCGAGTGGCTCAAATGGAGCGCGCCTTCGAGGAATTGGAATCATTGGTGCAAGTCATGGAGCAGTATGTGGATCGGAGCGCAGCCGTGGCTCCGCAAGTGGCGGCGCTGGCCGAATACATGGAGAGCGGACAGTGGCAGGCCGACTACGAAGCCGATGAACAAGGTTTGATATCTGCCAAACTGAGGCGCGGAGTTTTGTCACAAGACGGGCTGTGGAACCTCCTTGAACGCTTCGATGCCCTGAAAGCCGCCATGCTCGAAACGCTCGAGCAAAATGAAAACCAGCCGCTCTCGCACTAAAAGTGGGCGGCTGGCTTTGTTGCGTGACTGAAATATCCCGATGAAATGGCTAATTTTTGATGAGAACAACTTCTCTTCTCTCATATTTTTTATCAACTAAGAGAATGCATAGAGGTTGCATGGTGTAGCTTTGTCGTTCGCCCATTTCGACATGGTATTTTATGCAGAGTTGCTGACTGGAATCGAAGATCTCGTGCGGAATGATGCGCGTTTCTCGGTCTGTGGCGGGCAACACTATGCAGAGAGCAAATAGCCTGTCGAAGTCAATAGGAGTGGGGCGTCCCTCTTCGCCCATGGTGGTGGCGGCGCCAAAGGTTTGCCCGAAGCTCTCAGACGACGTGATTTTCGAAAGTTGCGGCAGAGACTGCCCCTGGCGCAAAAAGTAGTTATGAGCCTCCGTAAACTTTACGGGAGTGTTTTGCAATAAAGGCTCTCGTGAGGCTGTGCAGGCCGAGAATGCCGCGATGGCAAGCAGAAGAAGGATTCTGATTTTCATAGATGCAAAGGAAAATTTACGAGGGAATTCTATGCAGAATAAGCTTTGGCACATTGTGCGAGTACAAAGATAAGTCTTTTGCTTTGTATGGCTTGGCAAAACGAGCGTTAAAACATTCGTTTTAGAGTTAAAAGGTGTAGATTTGTTTGGCTGCCCGCAATATTTCTGTATATTTGCCAAGTTTAATACTATAACCTAATCGTAAGGCACGTAGGCATGACTATGTTGCTGTGCGTAGGCCCGAGGTTGAAAACCTTATCTGACGAAGAAAAATACCAGTACAAAAATATTTATTACCATGAAGAAAAAAATCTTTACACTTTTGATGTTGACGGGTTTCGCCTTCTCTGCGTTGGCGCAATCGAACTTCGAGATTGTCAACGGTGTGCCCGTCGATCGCTCCAAGTTCCCCGACTACGATCCTGTGGGCACCCCCGATTGGTCGCTCATGGAAAACGGACTTGCCCGCAAGGGTATGAAAGAGGCTACAGAACTTCCCGACCACTGGAACAATGCGGAAACGAAATACTTTCCGCCTGTGTTCAACCAGGCAGGAGGATCGTGTGGCCCATCGAGCCGAATCGGCTATATGTTGACCCATGAGCTCAATGCCTATCGCGGTACCGATGCCTCGCTTGCCGAAAACCGTCTGCCGCCCAACTTCGTGTATCCCTTCAGCTACAACGGTTCCTCAAAAGACCAGCTGGCCATCGCTACAGGTGTGCCCAGCATGAAGGTTTATGGCGGTTTCCCCTATAGTTCTATATATGGTTTTTGCGAGGCTGACCAAAGTTATGGAGGATGGATGCAAGGATACGAAAAATGGCACCATGCCATGTATAACCGCCTGGCTTCTACCTCAAATTTCCCCGTATCGGTAGGTTCGGAAGAAGGACGCCAGGCCGTCAAGCGCTGGCTCTATAATCACAATGGCGACGAGAGCTTCAAGACTGGAGGTATTGTCGGATTGGGTTGTGCTGCTAACGGCATGGGGCAGGGCACCATCAGTTCAACAGCAGCCAACCGGGCTGCCGGCGTGAACGGAATGAAATATCTTACCAACTTTGGCCCTGGCGTGGACCATGCTATAACCCTCGTGGGTTGGGACGACCGTATAGAGTTCGACCTCGATAATAATGGTACCTACGGCGAATCAAACAACTCGCTCGGACAAAACGAGACGGGTGCCTGGATCATCGTAAACTCATGGGGCGGATGGGCCAACGGTGGCTTCATTTATGTGCCCTATCCCTTGGCAACACCCGTTTCGGAGGAGGTTACAGCCAACGGAAAGAAGGCCTATAAGGCAAAGGGCGGTTATTGGACTCCCGAAATCTATAAAATCCGCAAGGACTACGTGCCCAAGCGCACTATAAAGGCAAAACTGAGCTATACACAGCGTTCAGCCATCAGCCTGAGCGCTGGCATTTCGACCGACCTCACTGCCCTCAAGCCCGAAAAGACCGTTACGTTCCATCACTTCAACTATCAGGGCGATGCCGACAAAGTTGAAGGCGATGCTATGATGCCAATGCTCGGACAGTGGGCTGACGGCCAAAAACACTACGAGCCTATGGAAATGGGCTACGACCTTACAGATCTCTCGGCAGGTTTTGACCAAAGTCGTCCGCTGAAGTATTTCTTCATCATCACAAGCAAGTCGAACGCCCAGGGCGCAGGTGGCATACATGCTGCTTCGATTATGGACTACACCATTAATGAAGAAGGTGTGGAGACACCATTTAAAATAGAGCTTGACAGTGTAACCATTCAAAATGGCGGTAAGCAAACAATCATCTCCGTCATCGTAAATGGAGAAGGCATCAAAGTGCCCGTAAACCTCTCGCTCAACGGAAGCAAACTCATTTGGGAGGCACCTGCCGGCTCAGCACGTCAGCCCGAGAAATACGAAGTGTATTGCAACAACGTCTTGGTAGGCACTGCCACTGCTTGTGAGTTTAACATCGCAAGCGCGAATGCAGGCGACCGCTATACGGTGAAGGCAGTCTACAATATAGACGGACGCACCTTTACCTCTGATGCCAGTGCATCGGTGTCGGTACCCAACGAGTCACTTAATGTGGTTGATAGTATTGTAGGCGAATTTGAGAATGGCGGCTTAATAATTCCCGACATCTTCTCACAGAACCTGTCGCAAGCTACAATAGAATTCCGCATCAAGCCGTCGTCCCTTGCAAACTGGAACCAGCAGATTGGTCCGAACTGGGGCTCCTTCCTCATTCACTCCACAAGCGCTGGCGCCTTTGTGTATGGGTGGGACACAGGCAGCAATCGTAATGAAGTGGCCAATGTCTTGCGCGCAGGCTCTTGGACTCACTGTGCAGTTGTAGTAGATGGCAGCACGATGACGCTCTATGTAAATGGACAGCAAAAGGGAACCTTTAATGGTAGCGGAAGCGGCCTTGGCGGCTTTGGCGACCTCGAATTTGGTTCGCACATTGCTGCGAATAACGGCCTTTTCGGTCAGATAGACGAAATCCGCATTTGGGGCGAGGCCCGTGCTCGTGGCCAGGTGAGCCGAGCCTATAATTACCCCCTCTTCAATCCTACTCAGTATGGTAAGCTTCTGGCATATTATAAAATGGACACCATCGTGGAGGATGGCGTAACGAAATTCCGCGACTGTGTGGGTGGACACCACGCAGCTATGCAAGGTACAGCATCCTCGAAAAAGGTGTCAGCCACTGGCCTGCGTGCATCGGTGTCGCTTGCGGCCAGCATTATAAACCCCGGAACAATAACTGTGGGCGAGGCTGTTACACTGACCGACCAAAGCACTCCGGACGTAGTGCGCCGTGAGTGGCAGGTCGATGGAAAAACCTACACAAGTGCCTCACCCGTAGTGGTATTCAACGAGCCTGGTGAGAAGGAAGTAAAGCTCACTGTTTTCAATCCCGACGGCGCATCAGCCGAAGCTACCCGTACGCTTACCGTAGAAGCAGGTGAAACAGCCACAGCCGACTTTGAATTGAGCACCGAAGCCGTGAGCGGCAGCGACCGTATCAGCTTCCTGAGCCAAAACAGAGCCATTGGTTGTTCATATCTTTGGGAAATGCCTGGAGCCGAAGTGGAAACGGCAACCACGGCCAATGCCTCGGCAAAATATAATGCTGTTGGCACTTACACCGTGAAACTTACAGTGACTACGCCCGCAGGTCAGCAGCTCTCAAGCAGCAAGCAATTCGAAGTGTTGCCCGCTTCGCCGGTGGCAAACTTTGAGATACCTACGAATATCGTTGTGGTAGGCGATACGGTCCGTCTGCGTGACAATAGTTCCTATGCTCCCACTTCAGCCAAATGGATATTCACCAGCAAGCAGGCCCAACTCAGTAGCTTCGGACTCTTTACCAACGTGGTACCCAAGTCGGCCGGTACTTATAGTTTGAAGTATAAGGTTGCCAATGAATATGGTTACGACGAGATAGAAGCATCTCGTGCATTGGTTGTCTGCAATGCAGATTCTAAGCAGGGACTCAACTTCGGAGGTGACAATCAGAAACTTACAGCTACAACTGCGCCCACTGGCATCACCACGGCCTGGACAATCGACTTCTGGTTCCGTCCGGCCGACGTGGTAGATGCATCGACCTTGGGTCTCAACAGCGGTGCCAATGGTTTCGTTCTGCGTACAGGCGATGATGGAGCTCTTAATTTTACGCTTGGTAGCGAAACCGCCACTTCTCCTTCAGGATTTATTCTGGCTGGCGATTGGCATCACTATGCTGTTAGCTTTAACAACGGTACACTCCGCTTCCTGCGCGATGGCGATCAACTCGGATCGGCTACTATTCAGCAGACCGATTTCTCATCAGTGTGGAATGGTCTCCAAATCGGAGGAAGTGAGCATCCCACCAAAGGTATGATGGATGAGTTCCGTCTCTTCAGCAAGCAAGTAACAACCTCCGCCATTCGTCGCTATGCCGTGGCTCCCGTAACCGATGTGGTTTCGACGACCGACCGTCCTTATCTTCAAATCTATTATGATTTCAATCAGGATAGCGGCAATGCGGCCGACAATTCAGGTAACGGAAATACAGGTGTTCGCAGCGGTTTTGGCCCCGATGGCGATGCTTGGCAAGACTCGAAAGGCGTGTTTGCACTCAACTTCAGCGGTAGCAGCGCAGCTTTCACTCCTCTCGGCAGCCGTATCAACACCCGTAGCGGATACACCGTCATCGGTTGCTCTGACGAAGAAACCTCAAGTGAGAATGCGCAAGCCAGCAAAGCTTTGGACTATAGCGAATCCACCTTCTGGCATTCAATGTATAGCACTGCTACGTCTTATCCTCACAGTATCACCATCCAGCGTACCGACAATACAGACATTGAGAGCATCATGCTCTATTATAGCCGTGCGCAGAACTACCGTGCTGCTTCGCTCTTGGTGGAACAGTCGGCCGATGGAGAAAACTGGAAAACTTGCGAGGACGACCTTGCACTGGCTAACGAAGAACGTCCTGGTGTAGTCTTGCTTAAACCCATCACTGAGAGTTACATCCGTCTGACCTTCAAGACTGGCTATGGCTCTTACCTTGCCCTTAACGAGATTTACTTCTATGGTGGTCTCATAGCAGCAGGTATTGACGACGGTTCTATTCTTATCAATCGTCAGCCTACTGAAGGAGCATACGACCTTCAGGGCCGCCGTGTAGCTAAGACTGTCAAGGGAGGCATCTACATCGTAGATGGAAAGAAGATTTTCGTGAAGTAAAGCGTGTGGCGAAGTGCAAACCTTCGCCACATTATAATAACTTAGGGGGAGCGTCATGATCGATGCTCCCCCTAAGTTATTAAAAGCTTGTTTGCTATTGTTCAATTTATAGGTAACGCAATCAGGCTTAATTAGAGTGAATTAAGAGTAGAACCTATCCTCGGTAGGCTTTCGAAATGTTTTCTATTTTGTTGAGCTTTTTGCAAACTTCGGCCACATCGTTTGTATCGTGAACACTGATATCGATATGTCCTTCGAAAAGTCCGTCTTTAGTATCGAGTGTAATTCGATGAATGGGGAATTGGTTGAGTTTGTTGAATACATCTGCAATGGCATAGAGCACCCCTGAACTGTCAACTCCGGTAATATAGATGCGAGTTTCGTAGAGGTGCTTGCGATTGGTTTTCCAATCGGTGGCAATAATGTTGTTACCATCGCGCATTTTGAGTTCGGTGGCTCGTTTACAGCTTCGCTTGTGCAGTTCGAGTTTGCGGTCGGGAGTGATGTAGCCCAATGCATCGTCGCCGGGGATCGGGTGGCAACAAGTTGCTATATGGCATTTTTCAATTACTTCATCGGTGAGTTGAAAAATCTTTTTCTTGTCAATTTTGCTTGCGAAATCATCGCTGATTGGAGCTTCGAGGGGTGTTTTGAACGATTTGTCATGAATAAATGGCACGAAACGTTTCCATCCTTTGTAGTGACGTTTGCCTCGCAGGAAGTCAATATCTTCGTCATTGGGGGTTAGCTGGCCTTTGCCAATAGACAAAAAATAGGCTTCGTGCGATCTGAATCCGTGGAACCGTGTCAGTCGGTCAATGGTGGGAGTGGTTGGCTCGAAATCTTTGGAGCGTAAGAATTCGTGTAGTGCCACTTCTCCTTCGCGTTGCATACGTCGGTCTTCGCGTCGCAGTATGGCTTGTATCTTGCCCCTTGCCTTTGCAGTGTAGGCATACGACAGCCATTCGGGCTTTATGCGTATGTCGGCAGAGGTGAGGATTTCTACCTGGTCGCCGCTCTTGAGAACATAGCCTGGCGACTCAGTGTGGTGGTTCACCTTCGCGGCAAAACAATGAGTGCCTAGTGCTGAGTGGATGGAGAAGGCAAAGTCGAGCACGGTGGAACCCTTTGGCATGGTTTTGAGTTCTCCTTTAGGAGTGAAAACCAAGATTTCACTGCCAAAGAGGTTTAGCTTAATGGTGTCGAGAAAGTCGAGCGTGTCGGGTTGAGGGTCATCAAGAATTTCCTTGATGCTGTTCAGCCATCGGTCGAGGCCGTTTTCGTCGTATGTTGAGAAGTTGTCTTTATATTTCCAGTGGGCGGCAAATCCTTCTTCAGCCATGTCGTCCATACGGTCTGATCGAATCTGCACCTCAATCCATCTTCCGTCTCGTCCCATAAACGTGCCGTGCAGGGCTTGGTATCCGTTGGCTTTAGGCTTGCTCACCCAGTCGCGCAGTCGCTTAGGATGAGGGGTGTAGATTTTGGCTATAGCTCCGTATATGGCAAAAGTTTCTTCGGTTTCTTGGTCGCGGTTGCGGGGAGTGAATATAATCCTGATGGCCAAGATGTCGAAAATCTCGGTAAAATCCACTTGCTTGTTTTGCATCTTCTGCCAAATGGAGTAGGGCGTTTTGATACGTGCCTTGATATGGTATTTCAGACCCATCTTGTCGAGGGCTTCGCAGATGGGAGGTGTGAATTCTTCGAACACCTTGTCGCGTTCGGGCTGTGTTTCTTCGAGCATCTGCAGAATGCGGTCGTGCTCCTCGCGATGCTCGTATTTGAAACTGAGGTTCTCGAGTTCCGACTTAATCTTGTTCAGTCCCAACCTGTCGGCAATGGGCGCGTAGATAAAGAGTGTTTCGCCTGCTATCTTGTATTGTTTGCTGGGCCTCATGCTTTCGAGGGTGCGCATGTTGTGCAGGCGGTCGCTGATCTTGATGAGTATGACGCGAATGTCGTCGCTCATGGTGAGCAGCAGTTTTTTGATTGTTTCTGCCTGCTGCGAAGTGCGCTCGCCAAACACGGTGCCCGAAATTTTTGTGACGCCCTCCACGATGTTTGCCACGCGCGGACCGAATAGGTTTGAGATGTCTTCGTTGCTATAGTCGGTGTCTTCTTCCACGTCGTGGAGCAGGGCGGCACAAATGGAGGTGGATCCGAGCCCGATTTCTTCGCATGCTATTTGTGCCACGGCAATGGGATGCAGGATATAGGGCTCGCCCGAGAGGCGGCGCACACCTTTGTGTGCCTGCTTGGCAAAGTTAAATGCCTTGGTGATTACGTCTACTTTGCGCCTATGGTTACTGGCCAAATATGTGTTGAGCAACTTTTGGAAGGCTGCTTGAATCAGTTCCTCGTCCTGTTGTTCACGCGAGGCGGCGCTGGAGGTTGGCTTCAATTCTTCTGGCATAACTTTGTGTGTATTATTTCAAAACATATGTGGGCTGAAGATGGTTTGTCATGACCTGTTTATGGTGGCGAGGGAGCACGTTTTATCTTCTGCGCGACTTTCTTCGTTTCGACGAAGTTTTCTTAGCTTTTCTTTTAGTAGCTTTTCCCTTTCTTGAAGCCTTGCTTCTGTGTGCTTTTGCGCGTTTGCTGCTCGCTTTCGGTCGAGCCGGCTCTTTGATTTCGCGCACTAACACTTCGCTCCGGCGGCGAAATAGTTCGTCGGCGCGATAGTTATATATGGAGTCTTTGTAGTCGATGAGAGTGTTGAGCTTCTCGTTGGGCAGCCTCAAGGTGCTCATTTGCCAATAGCCTGGTACTACGTCGGTGCGATATTGCGGGTTGAGGGCCCTGACGATTTCGATGTCTATTTGGCAGAGGTCGGCTATCTGCCTGAAGTGCAAGTCGCGCGCCACCTGAATGGTATCTGTGCCGATAGGCATACGTGTTTTCATGGGGCGAATGTTGTGCTCGCAATAGTAGTTCATAACGTAGTTGGCGGCTATGAAAGCCGGAAGGTATCCGCGTGTTTCCTTGGGCAGATAAGGATAAATTTCCCAATAGTCGCGCGAACCTTCGGCGCGGTGTATGGCTTGGTTTACCTTTGCTGGACCGCAATTATATGCGGCTATAACGAGGGTCCAGTCGTTATAGATGCTGTAAAGGTCTTTCAGATATTTTGCTGCTGCCTGAGTGGCTTTGATGGGGTCGCGACGCTCGTCAATGAGGCTGTTGACCTTCAGTCCGTAGCGCTGACCTGTGGCAAGCATAAACTGCCATAGGCCCGTCGCACCCGCCTTGCTTACAGCATTAGGGTCGAGCCCTGATTCAATGACGGGCAGGTATTTCAGTTCGAGAGGCAGTCCGTAGAGGTCGAGGGCTTCTTCGAAAATGGGCATGTAGAAGTTTCCCGCAGCCAGCATGACCGAAACATTGTGGCGCAGGCGTCCGGTATATTGGTCGATAAACTTCTGTACTATGTTGTTGTAGGGCATTTCCATGACGCAGGGCAGCCGGCGCAGCCGCTCCTTGTATACTTCGGGCTCAAATACGGGGTTTTCGCCCGATTGCGCTTCCTGGGTGTCGTCATAGAGGTATGCCTTTACGTGCCATTCGTTCAGTAGCGAATCTTCTGCAATAGTCATGCCTACGGGCAATTCTATTTCGGTGTCTTCGCCTGTTCTGTCATCGGTGACGTTTACTACTTGGGCCGACAGGGAACTAAATGTGAGAGCTAGTGTTGTGAGAATATATTTGATGTGGTTCATACGATGGTATATGTGGATGTTCTTTTTTTTTTTTAAGTATGTTCTGCATCTTGGCAGGGAGTGTGGTTGTGGGCGAGCCTTAAAACCTGAAGCTGCAACCAATGCCAAAGGAACTCTGACTGCGTTGTGTGAGTGGGTTGTTTTGGTTGATTACTGCAGGCCCTACTCGCATGCTCAGGTCGGGCGAGATGTCAAAGACGGAGAGTTCGGCGTCTACGTAGGCATCGATGACGGAGAGTATGTATACCCCCACAAAACAAAAAGCGCTAAGGTCGCGCCAGCGGCGATATCGGTCTTTTCGATTTTTGAAGATGGTCTTAAAACGCTCTTCCTTGCCGCTGATGTCGTAGTTCGGCGGGAGCATGTCCATGTAGCTTTTCGTATTTGGATCGTCGTCGCTAATGTCGAGAAATGCCTGCGAATAGTCCATGTACATTTGTTGGTTCCATAGAAAGGCGTAGGTGCATCCTAAGAAACCGCCGTAGAAGATGGGCAGCTTCCAGTATTTTCGGTTATATATCTGTCCGGCGCCTGGAATGACGAGGGCGAGCCAAAGTGCACGTTTGGGGTCGGGGATAAACCTGGGCTTGGTGAGGTTCTTGATTTCTTTTCCCGTGAGCGTGGCAAGTCCGTCGGTGGTAACCACGATGCTGTCGCCATTGGCTTGCATGGCGGTGCTGTCAAGGGCGATGCTGTCGGGTCGAGTTGGTGCGGGCAGGCCCGTCGTGTCAACCTGGGCCGACACGGGGGCGCAGAGTGCCAGTGCGATGGCAAGCAGTGTCAATATGTATCTTCGGGCGCTTTTCATCCTTTCATCTTGTCGAAGAGCGAGATGATGTGTTCCAGTTCGTCTTCCGAGTTGAATGGTATGCTGATGCGTCCGCGTCCGGCAGTGGAGCAAGTCATTTGCACCTTTGAGCGGAACATTTTCGAAAGTCGCTCTTTCAGCAGGTTGTATTCTTCGGGTAGCCGCGCACCACGCTTGGTGAGTTGGTGGGAACCGCTTTTGATTGTTTCGCCTGCATTGAGCTTTTTCACCATTTCTTCCACCTGTCTGACGGAGTATCCTTGCTCGTGTATTTCTTTGAACAGTCGTGTTTGCATCTGCGGGTCGTTCAGTGCGAGCAGGGCGCGTGCGTGTCCTTGGTCTATCATTTTGTTTTGCAGCCCGAGTTGTACGGGCGCTGCCAGCTTGAGCAGTCTCAGGAAGTTGGCTATGGTGGTGCGGTTTTTCCCTACTTTGTCTGAGAGCTGGTCTTGTGTGAGGTGGTATTGCTCAATGAGTTTCTGATAGGCCAGCGCTATTTCGATGGGATTGAGGTCTTGCCGCTGAATGTTTTCGACGAGGGCCATCTCCATCATGTTTTCGTCGTCGGCCGTGCGGATGTAGGCAGGAATGGTGCGCAGTCCTATTTGCTGCGATGCCCTCCAGCGGCGTTCGCCCGATATGATTTCATAGGTGCCGTCATCGTGCTGGCGCAGGGTGATGGGTTGTATGATGCCAAATTCCTTGATGCTTTGGCCGAGCTCAGCGAGGGCCGTGGGTTCAAATTCGCGGCGTGGCTGATTGGGGTTGGCTTTTATTTTGTCAATGGGCACTTCGTGGATGCTCGAGCTGCCCGAGGTGTGAATTTCTTCTTCGGTCTTGATAAGGGCGTCGAGGCCGCGGCCCAGTGCGGGATATTTTTTCTTGATAGCCATGTGGATTGATTGTCTTTTCTATGCGTTTTTCTTAATGATTTCCTTGGCCAGCGACAAGTGGTCTTTCGAGCCGCGCGAATCGGCATTGTATAGGATGACGGGCAGCCCGTGACTTGGAGCTTCACCGAGCTTTACGTTGCGCAGAATGACGGTTTTGAAGACGAGGTCTTGGAAGTGGCGCTTCACTTCGTCGTATATCTGGTTGGCCAGTTTGAGTCGTTTGTCGTACATGGTGAGTAGGAATCCTTCTATTTCGAGCGAGGGGTTCAGTTTTTTCTTGATGAGCTTAATGGTGCTCAGCAGTTTTCCGATGCCCTCGAGCGCAAAGTATTCGCATTGTACGGGTATGATAATCGAGTCGGCCGCCGTGAGTGCATTGACTGTGATGAGGCCAAGCGAAGGCGAGCAGTCAATGAAAACGAAGTCATATTCATCTTTGATAGTGGCCAGAAGGTTTTTTATGATGAATTCGCGGTGGTCGAAGTTGAGCATTTCTATTTCGGCGCCTACGAGGTCGATGTGCGAGGGAATGATGTCGAGGTTTTCGATGTCTGTGGTGTAGATGGCTTCGCGAATGTCGGCCTGATTGATGAGGCAGTCGTATATGCTGCAGTCTATCTTGCTAATGTCGACGCCCAGACCCGATGAGGCATTGGCCTGGGGGTCGGCATCGATGATGAGCACTTTCTTTTCGAGTGTGGCAAGCGAGGCTGCGAGGTTGATGGTAGTTGTGGTTTTTCCCACACCGCCTTTCTGATTGGCTAAAGTAATGATTTTGCCCATGTTTTTGTCTTAGTCTGAGTATACGGGTATGTGGCCTCTTTCGGCCCCTCGTTCAAAGGGACGTGCGAAAGCGGAGCACACTATTAGGAAGCAAAAGTAATAAAATCTTTCCGAACTGAGGGTAATTAAAGTTTTTTTAGTACTTTTGGCACACTTATGAGCGCTCTTTACACGTTGTTTTGTACAGGTGGGGATGGCAAATCATGTCGAACGGCTTCTTTTTTTGTTTTGCCCTGCAGTTCTCTGTGACATGTCCCGTTCATGTTCTAACAGTTGAGCCAACTCTTTAAACAGTTGAGCCAACTCGCAATGCTCCCGAGCCGATAGTTTTTTCGGCAGTGCAGGTTAATGAATGTGGCCGACCTCCTGGCATGTACAGCAGTAGCGCTCCTTGGAACAATCAGCGAATTATATGACACAAAAACCCTATATACTCATTTCAAACGACGATGGTGTGGCTGCCAAGGGCATTAACTATCTCATAGAAACCCTTCACCCCGTGGCCGACCTCTTGGTAGTGGCTCCCGATTCAGCCCGATCGGGCTACGGATGTGCCATCACCACCAACGTTCCGCTCACCATTCAGCCTGTTCGCTCCGAACGCGGGCTGAAGGTGTATTCTTGCACGGGCACTCCGGCCGACTGTGTGAAGCTGGCCCTCTTCCAGCTTGTGGGCAATCGTCAGCCCGACCTTGTGGTGTCGGGCATTAACCACGGCGACAATTCCTCAATCAACGCCCACTACAGTGGCACTATGGGGGCCGCCTTCGAGGGAGTGCTCCATGGCATTCCATCGGTGGCATTCTCGATTTGCGACCACAATCCCGATGCCGATTTCAGGCCGATGCACGACTATATCATCGATTTGGTGTTTAAATCGATTACGATGGGCATGCCGCGCAACACGTGCTTGAACATAAATTTTCCGAAGGCCGACAATTTCAAGGGAGTGCGAGTGTGCAGAATGGGCTCCACGCAGTGGGTCAACGAGATTGCCCGGGCGCGAAGGCCTTTGACGAAGCAACCCGTCTTTTGGCTCACGGGCGAGCGGGTGGATTTGGAGCCTGAGGCCGACGACACCGATGCCTGGGCTCTCAGTCATGGCTATGTGGCCATTACTCCCACTACGGTCGACAATACGGCCTATGAACTCATCGATGTGCTCAAGAAGCTGATGTAATGAAATACTTCCTCATTGCCGGCGAAGCCAGCGGCGACCTGCATGCAGCCCATCTGATGCAGGCCATCCAAACATACGACGACCAGGCACAGTTCCGATTCTACGGCGGCGACCAAATGGCCGCCGTGGGAGGTAGTCCCGAGGTGCATTACAGCAAGCTGGCTTATATGGGCATTGTTCCCGTTTTAATGCATTTGCCTCAAATTATCGGGGGCATGCGGCGTTGCAAGAAATTTATTGCGCAGTGGCGACCCGATTGCGTCATCCTGGTAGACTATCCCGGCTTCAACCTTAGCATTGCCAAGTTTGTGCATAGCCAGGCCATATGCCCCGTTTTCTATTATATCTCTCCCAAGATATGGGCGTGGAAAGAGCATCGCATTCACAGCATTCGACGGTATGTAGACCGCCTGTTTTCCATTCTTCCCTTCGAGGTCGAGTTTTTTGAGAAGAAGCATCATTATCCCATCTCCTATGTGGGCAACCCCACCGTGGACGAGGTGGGGCAATATCGCACCACTCATTTTTCGCCCCTTCCGGAATTTGCTCGTTCGGCAGGCCTCGAAGTGGGCCGGCCCATCATAGCGTTGCTTGCCGGTAGTCGCAAGCAGGAGATTAAGGACAACCTGCAGCGCATGTGCCAGGCTGCCACTCCAATGGTGGGGCAGGGTTATCAGCTCGTGCTGGCCGGAGCCCCTTCCATCACAATGGAATACTATGAAAAGGTGCTCCAAGGAATGCCTGCCCACGTGGCGCGTCCTCATGTGCTGATGGACCGTACGTATGACATTCTCTCCCATTCAAAGGCGGCTCTCGTCACCAGCGGCACTGCCACGCTTGAAACAGCACTGTTCCGAGTGCCCCAAGTGGTGTGCTACTATCTCTCGGCTGGCTGGTTCGTCGGCATTTTGCGCCGTTTGGTGTTAAAGGTGCCCTATGTGTCGCTTGTCAACCTCATTTGCGGTCGCGAAGTGGTGCCCGAATTGGTGGCTGGCGCCATGACGGTTGAAAACGTGCGCCGCCACCTGCAGCGCATTCTTCCCGGTGGCGAGCAGCGCGAGCAAATGCTGATGGACTATCGCAATCTCTGCGATCGTCTGGGAGAGGCTGGAGCCCCCGATCGTGCAGCCCGGGAAATGGTGGGCCGCCTTCGCGGAACGTGGGAGGAATCCACCGATGACGAATGAACCCGGGATAATCAAGTGAACCGCTCCACGGAGTCGGTGCGACATGACAGAATAATAGAAAATCGCTTGGCGAAGAATACATTCGCCAAGCGATTTTGCTATTCTGTAGGAAACGAGGATAATCCTCGGGAAGTCAAGTTATTTCAGCATTCTCTTTTTGCCGTTAATAATATAGAAGCCTCGTTCAGGCCGGGCCACGCGGCGTCCCTGCAGGTCAAAAGCCACTGGGGCTTCGGCCGGGCTTAGGCTTTCGAACCTGAAATGATTGCTCACGCCTGTAGTTGTTCCTACTTTCTGGTAAACTCTCACCCAATCGAACAGCGTTTCATACTCAAAGTCTTTGTCGTAGTTAGAGGCCCACGACCCGTTGCCCACACTCTGATTCAGTATGATGTAGAATTTCTTGTCGAAGGGCCATTGACCTTGTTCGAGCGCTTGGGCGTCGTCCGTTTTTTTAGAATACTTGAACACCTGCTTGCCGTCTACGAACCATCTCAGTTCCGAGTCGGTCCATTCCAGACTGTAGATGTGCCAGTCTTCTACACTCACACTAATGTTTTTGCTCGAGGTGGGATTGCCGGTCTTCTTCAGGTTGTATGTCCAGTTGGAGTGCACCGTATGCCATGAACGGTCTTGGGCGTCGATCGTTTCGAAGATGTCTATTTCGCCGCAGGTGGGCCACCCTCCCGTGTTGTCTTGCGGCATGAGCCAGAACGCGGGGAAGTTTCCCTTGTGTTTCTTTGTTTTGAGCCGGCATTCAATCCTCCCATACTTGAAGGCATACTTTCCCTTCGACTGCATGGCTCCCGAAATCATTTCTCCGCCCTCAGGGTCGATGTTGTTGTTGGCAATGCAAAGAGTGCGCAGGGCACCGCCGCGAATGTGTGCCACTTCGGGACTGTTCGATATGAAGCGATTCCATGCGGATTTAGCCTTATTCGGGCATGTCCAGTTGCTTGAGAGGGGTGGGGCGTCATCGGGTTGGTTGAACTCATCGTGCCATTTCAGTTCCCATTTCTCGGAGTTAGTTTCCTCGCCATAACCTATTTCGCTGAATGTGGGTTCGATGATGAGCGAATCGTAGACCTCATTGGCTGGGATTGTATAAAGATTCAGGTTGAAGTCGTTTGCGCCAACTACGGAGTAAACCCCTTTCCCATGGTGCAGCACGATTTGACTGAGCCTGTAGCCGTCGGCAGGTTCGCTCACGATAGTGACCTCGCTCGCCGATGGCAGGCTGATGCCCTTTATGAGCGAGGTGCCGTCAAAAAGTTTTATGCTGCCCTTTTCGTTCCTTATTGCACTCACATAGGCGCTGTCTGCGTCGGGGCTAATCTGGCCACTGGCCGCCAGGCTGATAGCGGCGGCCAGTGACAACAGTGTCTTTCTGAGTGTGTTGCGCATTTATTTCATATACTTTTTGCGTCCTACAATGTATACACCTTTCTCTGGTGGCGCAATGGATTTTTTCCCGTCGGCCGTGTAAATGACACTACTCGCTGCTGTCGTTGCCTCGGTGGCAATGGGCTTAATGGCGGTGAGGTCGGGGGTGAAGAGGCCTTCGATGCGCACTTCTCCGTTGACCATGGCCGAGGGAATGGTGTATTCGTTGTTCGCATTGAACGATGTGGCCGGAATGGTGTCTACATCGAATTGCTTGTTTCCGCGAATGTATTGCTCGCCGTCAAGATTGTATCCGTGGGTGATGACGATGCCGGTATATGTAAACCCAGGTGCCGGTGCAGCCTTTACCTTGCAGGTGCGGCCAAATCGGATGCGGTTGTTACTAAGCGCTTCGAGCGTGGCGGCCGATAGCACGTCGCCATTGAGCTGATTGGCAGAGATGTCTACGCTGTCGGGATGTATGTTGAGCAACAGGTCGACAATGCTTCCTCCGTTGTCCACCAGCAAATTGCCTGCGTTGGCGTTTCCTCCGGGATCAGCACTGTTCCAGTCTACCTTAAAGCGCATGCGGTAAATACCGTAGGGCGTGCCTTGAGGCACCTTGAACGCTGGGCAGGTTATGACGCCTCCCGACACGTTGTTGCCCGTAGCTTCTTGGCCCAGGCTGTTGTAGCCATTCAGGTGGGTGTAGCTAACGAGCTCGCTCGCTTCGGTGGGCTTGTTTTCAGCCAGCTGTGGAACGAACTGGCCGTCGTTGTCCCAGTCTACGTATACGTAGCCGCTCATCCATGTGCCCGAGTAGTTATACTTCACGGTGATGGTGCTGTTCGGGCGAGCCTTGATGAACTTCGTTTCCACTTGGTTGTTATACACCCTCGACTTGTCTACCGTAACACTTTGCGATGTCTCGCCAGTGGCAGTGATAGTGGCAGCAGAGAGCTGTCGGTCTGAACGTGTGGGGCTCTGCTCCATTTCAAAATTCACTGGGTAGTTCTGAGAACGGAAGCGCGGCAGGGGGCTGTCGTCAATGGCAATGTTGTCGATGTAGGCCACGAAATCGCTGCTACGCTGGTGGGGCGATGCCAGGTCGGGCACCACGACAAGACTGTGAATGTCTACATATTCATTTGTGGTGATGGGAAAAACGAGGTCGGTCCATGAATCTTCCTGGATGGTTGACGTGGAGTTTACCCAAAACTGCTCGGTTTCGGGGCTTTGGGCGACCCAGTTCCTGCGTTTTCCGAGGCCTATGACCATGACGCTGGCCGTTTCGCCTGCTGGTTTGTGAATCATCACGTGTACGTAGCGTGTGGCGGTGCCAAGGCGCAGCGTGTCCGTAAGGTCTATGCGTGCACCGAAGGTATTGCTACCGAAGCGCGAACGCTGCACAGCCAGCACTTTCTGGCTGGGATTGGGGGCTATTCCCGTTTCTGCATTGACAACTATGTCGGGATTTTCCACAATTTTTGCATAGGCCGAAGGGTCCGAAATGGTTCCGTTGCGGAAGGGCGACTCTTCCCAAGTGTCGTATACCCCGATGGCGCGAAACCCATTCTGGCTCTCAAAGTCAATGTTTTGCGCTGCGGCGGGCAAGCAGGTTGCCAAAGTGGCGAGCGCTATGATGGTTCTAAAAGTTTTCATAATAATGGTATAATAAATATGTGATAGTGGATATAAACGTTTTAGGGTTATTTGTGTCCTTTTAGAACACCGAAAGCGTGTGCAGTGTGGGGCATCCCTTGGCATCGTTGATGGTGATGCGCAGGTATTTTGCCTTCACCGAACTGTAGTTGCTCGTACTGCCACCCAGCGGTACAATGCGCTTGTATCCAATAGTCGTTGTGGAGCCCGATGCGCGTTTTGTCCATGAGTTGCCGTCGGTGCTGGTTTCGATAGTAAAACTCTTTACGCGTTGTCCCAACTTGATGTATTCCATCAGCATCACATAGTAGAGCGATTGCTCCGTATCCCATTCCATAGTAATCGTGGCCTGTAGGTCGCCGTCGTTGGCGGCCCAATAGGTATCTTTGTCGTTGTCTGTAAGGTTGCTCACGTCATAGTTGCGGTGAGTCCCTGCACTGCGTGTGACCGAGGCCTCTACTCTTTTGGCAGTCTTCGCCTTGTCATTGGTGAGGCGGTTGTTGATGAGCGTGCCCAGTTGCTGCAGCACGTTGACGTCGGCCTCGGGCAATTCTCCGCTTTGGTCGGGAGGAAAGTTGAGAATCAGGGTTGCGTTGCGCCCCACCGTTTCAAGATAAATTTTGAAGAGTTCATTGGCCGATTTAGGACTTTCGCCTGCATGCCAGAACCATCCCTTGTTTGTGGCTTTGGCATCGCTTTCGCCGGCCTTCCATTTCCACGCATTTGGATTGCCGCTCTCGCCGCTTCCCATCGACCAGTTCGTCTCTCCGGCCCATCCAGCTTCATTGCCAATCCAGCGCGCTTCGTCGCCCACGCCCCACATCACGCAGTTGGGCGCAATTTTATGCACTGTGTCGCGCAGGTTCGGAATGTCATAATATGTGGCAGCATTGCTAATGGTGCGCTTCGTGTTCGCCCCGCCGTAATATCCGGCGTGGTCGCTGCCCGTGGCACCATCGAACCACATTTCAAACTGGTCGCTCCCATACTTTGCCAGTTCCAGGCATTGTGGCAGGAACACCGAATCGACGTAACGGCTCGTGCCGTCGCCCCAATATTTGTTGTTGAGGTCCCAGGGCGAAACATAGAATCCATATTTCATGTCGAGGTCGCGTGCAGCCTCTGCAAAAGCTTCAGGTATGTTGGTGTTGCGTCCGTTGGCATTGCCGGCATTTACGATGCTGTGTGTCGTGGTGGCTGTGGGCCAAAGACAGAATCCGTCGTGATGTTTCACCACGGCAATGCCGCCCTTCATGCCGGCAGCCTTCACTGCCGTGAGCCACTGCCGCGGGTTGGGGAGCTTGGTGGGAGCAAATCTAGATTCCGCTTCGCTTCCATTGCCCCATTCAGCGTTCGTAAAAGTGTTCATTCCAAAGTGGAAGAAGGCATAAAATTCGGTTTCTTGCCACAATAGTTGACGGTGGCTTGGCACGGGATGAACCGGTGCCGGCTCGTTGTCAGGATAGTTGTAGGTTTCCACAACGGGCACGAAGCCTCCTTGTGCCATTACGGCAGAGGCTATTGCCATGCCTGCAGTAATGAAAGTAGTTCGAAGGTGTTTCATGATGGTTAGTTTTGTGATTGGTATTATGTTTTGAGTTTCTTGCAGTGTTCGTAAAGTTTCTTGTAGAATGGGTGTTGGCCCAGAGTGCTACTATTGCCCAGTATGATGAGTTTCATTCGGGCGCGGGTCATGGCTACGTTCATGCGTCTCAGATCGCGCAGAAATCCTATGTTGCCATGTTCGTTAGCTCTCACAAGGCTAACTATGATTACATCGCGCTCTTGCCCCTGAAAGGCATCTATGGTGTTCACCGTTATTAGTCTATGCAGTGGGCGCAAAGCTCGTGTGCTTTTAATTAGTCGGCGCAAGTGTTGCACCTGTGCCCTGTAGGGCGAAATGATGCCAAAATCAATGCGCTCTTCAAGAAGGCGTTCCGTTCCGATGAGTTGTGCATAATGGCACAAGGTGTTGACGGTGAGGGCTGCCTCTTTGCGGTTGATGCGTCCATATCCGTTGCCCACAAACTCTTCGCCGCTTTCCTCTTCATCGCCCTTTGTATCGGTATCTACCCACACGAGGGGGGAGTCGAGGTCGTCAATGATGCTGCGGTGTTTCACTTCGCTGGCAGCAGTTAGCATTCCTCCATAGAACCATTCTGACGAGAAGTGCATCAAAGTTTCGTTCATGCGATATTGTACTGTTAGCATGCGCACACTTTGCGGCCATTGTTCCACAATTTGTTCCATCAGGGTGTGCCCCAGTCCGCCGCGCAGCGCGGCTGTGCTTTTTATGGTGGGCGGTAGTTGCTGATGGTCGCCTGCCAACACTACGCGATGGGCGCGCTGTAAGGCTATCCAGCAAGCTGCCTCCAGTGCCTGTGCTGCCTCGTCGATAAAGAGCGTATGGCATCGCCATCCCGATAGCAGAGTGCCTCCAGCGCCAGCCAGAGTGCTGGCTATCACGCGACTGTTGTCAAAGAGCGATTGGTGAATGCGAGTTTCTATTTCACTTTGGCGTTCGCGCAGTCGGGCCGTCTTTTGATGGAAATTTTCCGTGCGTCCTCTTCGCGGTGTGCCTTGCATCTGTCTCAGAGTGCGACGTATGCTCCACAACTCCGGATAGTCGGGATGGTCGGCAAAGCGACGTTCGTAGGTTGACGACAACATTTTGTCGGTGACGCGTGTGGGATTGCCTATCCTTAACACACTGATACCGCGGTCTGTCAGTTGTTCGGCTATCCAGTCTACTGCAGTGTTGCTTTGAGCGCATACCATCACCTGCGGTTCGCGACGCAGCACTTCGCTCACGGCTTCTACGAGGGTGGTGGTTTTGCCAGTTCCGGGAGGACCATGGACCACCATCACGTCTTTTGCCCTTATCACATCGTTCACGGCTGCTTCTTGTGCCTTATTGAGCCAAGGCAAACTTATCTGAGCGTTATATTCTGCAAAGGCGGGAGCCCTTGAACCATGAAATATCTGTCTCAGCTCGGCCAGCCTGCCGTCTTTGGCGGCACTCACACGTGCCAGGGCGTCGAACATAAGCCGATAGGTTGTCTCGTCAAATCCCATTTGTATGCCTATGCGGTCGGCTCGTTGTAGGACCTGGGCTGCTGTTTCGTCGGGCAGACACACCACCATGCGGTTTTCTTCCACATAGCTCACGGTGCAGTTGTATGGCCTGTAGTGAAGTCCGCCGCTGGCATCGCATTCAAAGAACACCACGGTTCGCCCATATTCAAAGTTGTGGGTGATGTCGGTATCGTCGGTTCTGGTGATTTCGATTACGTGTCTGCCTAGCGAATTATAATAACTGCGTCCCGCCGTTACGGGATACCAGCAATCGCCGCACTTTACCTTTCGATCGAGGCTCATGGCTTCGTTTTCTTGCTTAAACTCAGCCTTTTCGTACTCGTATTCTATCTGCAACAATCGTCGCTGCTCGTCGAGGTTGGGCATTGTGGTTGCTGGCGTTGTTTGTGTGTATAGTCAAGGCGCGGATGCTTACCAACCGTAAGGTTTCATGTGCCTGCGGTGGATTATGTGGTCGCGCCATGGCGTTCCGTCCGAGATGCTTATTTCAAAACCTATGTTTACGTGGTCTGAAAGTTTAAGGTCGAGCCCCGCTCCTAAGCTGCTTTGGCCCCAATCGAAAGCCATGGGGTGAACCGGGCGTCCGGGCCGGGGCTTGTTCAACTGGTGGGTGGCATACGCATACAATGTGCAACGTTCGCTCCATTCATAGGCTACAATGGCGGCGAGCCCTACGTTGGTAATCTGGTGGCTTCCCCATTGCAGATGGCTTGCATAGAGTCCGGCTGCAGCGGAAAGTTTTCTGGATAGCGGCATGGCGTAGGCCAAAGCTACGTGTTGGCCAAAGCCCACGCCCTTCATCCGCCCTTGCCCTAATCCTGTGGTGAGGCTCATGCCAAGCTCGGCATTCAAGCCCTTGTGAAGTTCCCATCCGAGATAACTGCCAAAGAGCGGTATCGCATAACCTGCGGTAGGAACAGACAGCATGGGAGCCTCCTTGATGGCCATATTGTGCTCCGCAATGGCGCTGTCGGTGTTTTGTGTGTGTATTAGTGTGGCATCGTCAGTTTGCGCAAAACCCATTGCCGCTCTTGCCCATACTATCAGGCAGAGCAACACTATTTTGGTTGTCGAATGCGCAGTGGATGTTTTCATTGGCCGAAGGGTTGCAAAATCATAAAAAGCATAATGCGCCATGCAAAGATAGTATTTTATTTGTTTTTTTAAGGTTTGGCTTCATCTTTTTTCAGTTTAAAGATAATTTCAGGGCATCTTTTGTTTCCTTTTCCATCTTCTGCGTGGTTTTTTTTCTTTGTAGGTTGTTCTCGCCATTTGGAGTGTGTGAAGCTTTTGTTGTTTTCTTTTTAGGCTTCCTTCTTTCTAAACCATTTGTCGACGATGAGAGCTATGGCTCCGTCGCCCGTCACGTTGCAGGCTGTGCCAAAGGAGTCCATGGCAATGTAGAGGGCTATCATTAGGGCTTGTGCCTCGGCACCGAATCCCAGTATGCTGGAGAGCGGTGCCAGAGCGGCCATGATGCTGCCTCCGGGCACGCCTGGTGCGGCCACCATGCAGATTCCGAGCATGAGGATGAAGTTTAGGAAAAGCGGGAAGTCGTAGGGCATGTTTTGGATCATGCAGATGGTAAGGGCGCAGGCGGTGATTTTTAATGTGGAACCCGACATGTGGATGGTGGAGCATAATGGGATGGTAAATGCCGCGATTTCGTCTGACACTCCGTTTTCCTTGGTCTGCTTCAGTGTGACGGGAATCGTTGCTGCCGACGAGGCTGTGCCCAGGGCGGTGAAGTAGGCGGGCATCATGCGGGCCAGGAGACGCAGTGGGTTGCGGTGTGTCAGCAAGCCGGCTGCAGCAAATTCGTATAGGAGCACGAAAATGTGGAGCGCAAAGATGACAACTATGATCATGGCGAACACGGAGAGTATGTGCCAAACTTGTCCGCTCATGGTCATGCTCAGGAAGATGCCGAAGATATAGAGCGGCAGAAGGGGCACAATGGTTTTGGCTATGACGAGGCTTATGATGTCGCGAAACTCGGCGAAGAACTTTTTCATGGTGGGTGCTCCGCCTTGGGCTATGCAAATTCCCAGGATGAACGAGAGCACCAATGCGCCCATTACGTCGATGGCGGCGGGAATTTGTATGCTGAAATAGGGCTGTAGGCTTTCGGGTTTCGACACGGCCTCAAGCCCTGCAGCGCTCTCTATCAAGCCGGGAAAGAGGGCGCGTCCGGTGCCATAAGTGAGAAGTCCGGCCAGCACGGTGTCGAAATAGGCCAGCGCGGCGGTTGCTATGAGTAGTTTGCCGGCTCCCTTGCCGATTTCGGCTATGGCAGGTGTGACCAGTCCAATGATGATAAGTGGAATGAGAAAGCCCAGAAACTGACCGAAAATATCGTTGAATGTGGCAAAAATGCGCACAATGGATTCGGGCATGAACTTTCCTAAAAGCACACCGAGCGCAATGGCTATGATGATGCGCGGGAGTAGGGGAATGCGTATTTTCTTCATGGACGTAGTGTTAGGATGTGCAAATCTAATAATTATTGGTTGAAAACGGTGGGCAAACTTGCTACTTTCTTGCAATCTCGCTTTTTTTTACTGCCGAAAGCCTGTGGTTTGCGGCGCTTTGACTACTTTTGAACCGCCTTTTTTTGATTTTGCTCTACGGGGCAATGAATTCGGAGGGTAAAGAGAATGCTCTGTTGGCTCGACAATTTAATGAGTTGAGCCAACTGTTTAAAGAGTTGAGCCAACTGTTTTTACTATCGGCTTAAAAGGAAAGGCAACCCCCGGGGGGATTCTCCTACGGCTACTTTTGGAAATCGCCCCGAGCCATGCAATTTAATATAGGTATATTATTTATATTGTTGTTCGTATGCTGAAAATCATCGAGAGAGGTTTGAGCGGCAACGCACTGAAGCTCATAGCCATCGTTACCATGACGATTGACCACCTGGCGTGGGTGGGCATTGAAACCTATGCTCAGGCCGAAACGCCGAAGCAAATCATCCTTCATGTTATTGGCCGACTCACGGCGCCCATCATGATATTTTTTGTGGCCGAGGGCTATTATCATACGCACAACTTCTGGCACTATGCCCGGAGGCTGCTGATGTTGGCCGTGGTGAGCCATTTTGCCTTTTGCTACTTCAATATGTCGGGCTTCAACCCCTTCGACAATTTGTTGTTCAATGCCACGAGCATAGCATGGCCGCTTCTGTGTGGACTACTGCTGCTCAAGGTGTGGGACACGGAGTGCCTGCAGCTTTGGCAGAAAGTGGGCATCTCGCTCGTGGCCTGTCTGCTCACGTTCACGTCCGACTGGAGTTGCGTCCCAACGCTGGCCATCCCCTTGATGGGACGAAGCAGGGGCAACTTCAGCAGGCAGATGTTGTGGCTCATGCTGATTATTTCGGCCTATGCCGTGGCATTCTTCATTTTCCACAGCCCCACCTACGGCATGGTGCACCTGGCTTGCTGGCTGGCCGTGCCGCTGCTGGCTATGTATAACGGACAGCGCGGCCGCTGGCGGTGGCTGGGCAGGTTTTTCTATTATTACTATCCTGCCCACATGGCGCTGATTGGGCTGCTGGCGCGCACACTTTGAGGGCCGGCGCGGGGAGAGAGTGTGTGTGGAGTGAAAAAACAAAAAAATAGTGCGCTGAGATTTTGGATATTTGAAAAGTGTGTTTATTTTTGTGCACTGCATGGGCCTGACTGCTGCTGCGGGCCTTTCGACCGCTGCAGTGCAGACCGATGAAGAAGAAAAACACACACACTTACTTACTTTTGTAAATTAAATTTTTTATGGAAATCAAGACAGCTACGGCGGGCACGCTGGAGTCGGGCGACGTAATGGTGCAAATTTCGCCGGCCGAAGGCGAAGGCTTGCACATTGAACTCGAGAGCACCGTGGCCCTGCAGTTTGGTGAACAAATCAGGCAAGTAGCCACTGAGGCATTAACGGATTTTGGACTGACCAACGCCCATGTGCGCCTGGTGGACAAAGGCGCCCTCGACTGCACCATCAGGGCCCGAGTGACGGCTGCGGCCGTGAGGGCAACGGGCAAAGACGTGTGGAAGGATTAGCCCTCCACGCACATAAGCCTGAACTATCGGAAAAAACTAACCAGAAAAACTCTCTTAAATCTATATCATGTCACGACTAAGAAGAACGATGATGTTCGTGCCGGGAAATAATCCCGCCATGATGCAAGATGCTTTTATCTATGGCCCCGACAGCATTATGCTCGACCTTGAAGACTCGGTGGCCATGGCCGAGAAAGACGCCGCCCGGCTGCTGGTATATAATGCCCTGCGTACGGTGGACTATGGCGACACCGAAATGGTGGTGCGCATCAATCCGCTCAGCACACCCTATGGCAAGAAGGACGTGGAAGCCGTAGTGAAAGCCGGTGTCCACGTGGTAAGAATGCCCAAGACCGAGACGGCCGAGGAGGTGCACGAGGTGGAGCGCGAAATAGAGCGCGTGGAGGCCGAGCTGGGATGTGTGGGCCGCACAAAGATTATGGCCGCCATAGAGAGCGCCCTTGGTGTAGTGAATGCCTATGCCATAGCCACGGCCTCGCCCCGCATGATGGGCATAGCCCTGGGCGCTGAAGACTATTGTGCCAACCTAAAGACGCAGCGCTCGCCCGAGGGAATGGAACTGCTGCTGGCGCGCCAAACCATTGTGGTGGCTGCCAGGGCTGCCGGCATCGATGCGCTCGACACGGTATATTCGAACCTGAACGACATGGAAACCTTCCGCAAGGAAGTGGAACTCATCAAAACACTTGGCTTCGACGGAAAGTCAATCATTAATCCGCGCCAAATACAGGTGGTCAACGAAGTGTTTGCCCCCACGGCCAAAGCCATTGAGAAAGCCCGTGCCATCATTGCCGCCATCAAGGAGGCCGAGGCTCGGGGAAGCGGCGTGGTGTCGCTCAACGGAAAGATGGTAGACCGCCCCGTGGTCATACGCGCCCAGCGCACCATCGACTTGGCCATTGCCTCAGGTGTAATTTCTAAAGAAGACGTACTATGAACACTATGGAAGAAAGAAAAGAACTCATCAGGGCAGCTGCTGCCAAGATGGGCAAACTCACATATGGAGGAGAAACGCAAAAGGTGGACACTCCACGCATGCAGTTGCAAAGGCAAAGCCCGAAACTCGCCTCGCTCGAAGAAGCCATCAAGGGCAGCGGGCTCTGCAACGGCATGACCATCTCCTTTCACCATCATTTTCGCGGTGGCGACAAGGTAATCAACATGGTCGTGGCCAAACTATCCGAAATGGGCTACCGAAACCTCCATCTGGCTTCGTCGAGCCTCATCGATGTTCACGAGCCGCTGATTGAACACATCAAGAACGGAGTCATCACCAAAATCTCGACCAGCGGTTTGCGTGGCGAGCTGGCTAAGGCCATTTCGCACGGACTGATGGAAGAGCCCGTGGTGTTTCGCTCGCACGGAGCCCGCGGCTCGGCCATTGCCAGCGGCGAGCTTCACATCGATGTGGCCTTTATTGGTGCTTCGTCGGCCGACGCGCTGGGCAATGCCTGCGGATATTCGCGCTCCGAAAATGCCAAGAGCATCTGCGGCTCGTTGGGCTATGCCCTTCCCGACGCGCAATATGCCGACAAGGTGGTCATCCTGACCGACGACATCGTGGACTATCCCAACACCCCCTGCAGCATTTCGGAACGCTACGTAGACTATGTGGTCGAGGTCGAAAGCGTGGGCGACTCGTCGAAAATAGCAAGCGGTGCTATTCGCGACACCAAAAATCCGCGCGACATCCTGCTGGCCGAGCAAGCCGCCAAGGTAATCATCAACAGCGGATATTTCAACGATGGTTTCTCCATACAGACAGGGTCGGGCGGAGCCTCGCTCGCTGCCGTAAAGTTTATTCGCGAGAGCATGATAGAGCGCGGCATAAAAGCCTCGTTTGCCCTGGGAGGCATCACGGCTCACATGGTGAAGATGCACGAAGAGGGGCTCATCGATAGGCTCATTGATGTGCAGTCGTTCGACAAAGTGGCTGCCGAGTCGCTGAAAGACGATCCGAAGCATCAGGAAGTGTCGTCCAACGAATATGCCAGTGCCGACGAGCCCGGCTCGGCCGTTCACTATCTGGATATAGTCATACTCTCGGCCCTTGAAGTGGACACGCAGTTTAACGTAAACGTGCTTGTGGGCAGCGACGGCATCATACGCGGAGCCATTGGCGGCCATCCCGACACCGCTGCCGACTCGGCGCTAAGCATCATCGTGTGCCCCCTCTTGAGAGGACGAATTCCCTGTGTGGTTGACGAGGTGACCACCCTCATCACCCCAGGTTCAACAGTCGATGTGGTGGTAACCGAATATGGAATTGCCGTGAACCCACGTCGTCCGGAGTTGGCGGTGCGCCTCGCAAAGGCCGGACTGAAGGTGGTCGACATCCACGAACTGGCACAGCGCGCCAAGCGAGTGATTGGCGACGCAGCGCCCCTGCCATTCGGCAACAAGGTGGTGGGCATCGTCATGAACCGCGACGGCAGTGTGATGGACGTGATTAAAAACATAGAAGAATAGTGTCACACGATTGAAAGCCCGACACCAATGAACATTACGCTTGACAGATTGCTGGCAAGTCGTGACGCCCGTAAGGCCATGCAAGAAAAGTTGCTCGGTATGTATTCCGAATCCACTTTGGTGTGTCTGACGGTGGTCATGCCCGGCAGTGTCAAGCGTAATGATTTGTCGCTGACCATAGCCCGAGCAGCCACCGAGGCGCTCCGACATGCCTTCCATGCCGAGACGGAGCATTTTATGGAGCGCGATCTCGAAACAGGATTTGAAGCCTATGCATTGGTAAAGGTCGAGGAAATGGAAGCAAAAAGACGAGTCTGTGACATAGAGGACATTCATCCGTTAGGGCGCCTGTTCGACCTTGATGTTATTTCCCGAAAAACGGGATCACCCATTTCGCGCAGCGACGTAGGACGAAAAGGTCGCACATGTTTGCTCTGCCATCAGGAGGCTCGCTATTGCATGCGCAACAAAACACACTCGCAACAAGAGCTCCTCAATGAAATAAGAAGATTAGTAGCCCAATATGCTTAGCGAATACACCTTGCAGCAAATGCCACTCTCCTTGCCCGAAGTTCGCAAGAAAGTGGCCACACTCATGCAGCGATGCTCGCTGGACATGCCTCAGCTGGACTATTATGTGGGTGTTTTCACCTCCGACGGACGGCTCGTGGGCGGAGCAGGATTGCACCGAAATGTGATTAAGGGAGTGGCTGTCGAGGCCGAAGCACGCAGCGACGGACTGACAAGTAGCCTTATAAGCTACCTGCTCACCGAGGCGCGCAGTAGAGGCTATGAAAATGTCATGGTGTTCACCAAGCCCGAAAACCGAAAAATCTTTGAGGCGCTCTCTTTCTGCCATGTGGCCGAGACAGATGAGGCCGTGCTGCTCGAAAGCAACCCCAACAGTCTGCGCCACTTCAAGGCATCGCTTCGGGGAGCCGTTAGTCAGACCGACGAGAAAGGCAGCGTGGGCGTGGCTGTGATGAACTGTAACCCCCTGACCCGCGGCCACGAATACTTGATTAAGCAGGCTGCTAAGAAAGTAGACAGCATGGTAGTCGTGCTTGTGAGCGAGGACGTTTCGGAATTCACCCTTGCCGAGCGGCGGGCCATGCTGCAACAGTGTGTATCAGCATATGAGAACGTGAGAATAGTGGAGTCGGGCTGTTATGCCATTTCGGCGGCCACATTCCCATCCTATTTCCTAAAGGAGCCAAGTAGCGCCGCTCAGGTGCAAATGAGGCTCGACCTCGACCTCTTTTGTCGTCACATTGCGCCGAGCCTGCAAGCATCGGTAAGGTTTGTCGGAAGCGAAAAGTCCGACGAACTGACCGCACAATATAATATTATGATGCGCCAAGTGCTGCAGCAGGCAGGCATCAAGGTGGCTGAAATTCCACGCCTCACCCTGGACGGACAGGCGGTGAGTGCTTCGGCTGTGAGAAAATTTCTGACAGACGGCACCGTGGCCCGAGCCTTCAGTCTCGTTCCGCCATGCACACTTCCCCATCTCATAGCACATGCCGCCAAGTGGGCCCTTCAAACCGAACTTGACTTAACTCCTAAACCAGGATTGGTGGACCAACACGACAATGGAGCTCATAGCGACATGGACTATCGCCTGATGAAGCGAAGTATCGATGCCTTGTTCCCGACATTCTCAGAATTAGCCTGCTGTGCCTATTCCGGAACGCTGCTCAGTACGGAGAAACTTCGTGAGATAGGATTGAAGGCCGAGCATGCCATGTTTGAGGCTACTCTTGGAGTGAACACCCACCGAGGAGCCCTCTTCTCTTTGGGGTTGGCCGTAGTGGGAAGTAGCCATCTGCTTTTTTGCGAACATAAAGTGTCAGAAAAGTCGCTGAGCGAAGTAATAGGCCGTCTGGCCCGCGCAATAGAAGCCCCCAGAGATACCCATGGAGCCAACGTAGTGAAAAAACATGCTGTGGGCGGGGCTCTCTATAACGCACAAACAGGCTATCGGATGCTTTTCGACCATTGGCTGCCGTCCTATCGAACACATCATTCGCCCCTGCGGCTGTTGCTCGAAATCATTTCAGAACTCGACGACACCAACGTGTGGCATAGGTGTGGTAAAGATATTGCCTTGAAAACAAGGGCGGAAGCTAAAGAATTACTACATTTGCCAAATGAACAACTTGAAGAAGCGCTGGCGCGACTCAATCAGCAATGGACATCGGCCCGAGTGTCGCCTGGCGGTGCGGCCGACATGCTGGCGCTCACCTTGTTTATAGACAGTTTGACCTTATAATTATAACCTATTAACTTTATTTCTAAATCAACTATGGTAGAAATTTTTGAACATGGAGTTTATCTGCTCAATGGTTCGCAGTTGCAGAACAATCAGTCAGGTCTTCCCTCGCCCGACGAGGCACGCGAACATACCATCGCTTATCAGATACTCCGGGCACACGACGTGGACCATTCGGGTGGCAAAAAAATGCGCATCAAGTTCGATGCCATGATGTCGCACGATATAACCTATGTAGGCATCATCCAGACAGCCCGTGCCAGCGGCTTGGAAAAATTCCCAATCCCCTATGCCATGACCAACTGCCACAACTCACTTTGCGCAGTGGGAGGCACAATCAACGAAGACGACCACGTGTTTGGACTCTCCGCAGCCAAAAAATATGGTGGCATCTACGTACCGGCTAACCAGGCTGTCATTCATCAATATGCTCGCGAAGCCATGGTGGCCTGCGGTAATATGATTTTGGGCTCCGACAGCCACACTCGTTACGGTTCGCTTGGCAATATGGGCGTAGGTGAAGGAGGCGGCGAACTCGTGAAGCAACTGCTCAGCAACACCTGGGATATAAATGCTCCCGAGGTGGTGCTTGTGTGGCTGGAGGGCTGTCCGCGCAAAGGCATCGGTCCGCACGATGTGGCCATATCGTTGGTCAAGGCCGTCTTCGAGAGCGGCTTTGTGAAAAACAAAGTGCTCGAATTTGCAGGGCCTGGCGTGAAAAACCTGCCCATCGACTTCCGCAACGGCATAGATATTATGACCACCGAAACCACCTGCTTGAGCAGCATTTGGATTACCGACGATGAGGTGAAGCATCACTACGAAATTCATCGTCGCCCCGAGGCCTTCCGAGTGCTTCAGCCCGGAGCAGTGGCCTACTACGATGCCATGATTCGCATAGACCTTTCGAAACAGGAAAGCATGATTGCCCTGCCTTTCCATCCATCGAATGCCTATACCATTCACGAACTGCAGGCCAACCCCGTAAAGATTCTTCGCGAGGTGGAAGAAGACACACGTCGCAGGTTTGGCGAAAAGGTGAGCGTAGACCTCGTGAGTAAGATTAAGGACGGCAAGGTGATGGCCGATCAGGGTATAATTGCCGGTTGCTCAGGCGGAACATACGACAACCTGAGTGCTGCGGCGGCCATATTGAAAGACAAATCAGTGGGCAACGACTATTTCACTATTTCGGCCTATCCGCAGTCCACGCCAGTCTATATGGCCACCACTCGCAGTGGCATAGCAGAAGAGCTGCTCGAGGCCGGTGTGGTTATTAAGCCTGCCTTCTGCGGACCTTGCTTTGGAGCTGGCGATGTGCCCTCTAACAATGGACTGTCCATTCGCCACACGACTCGCAACTTCCCCAACCGTGAGGGCTCTAAACCCGGACAAGGCCAGATTTCGCTTGTGGCCCTGATGGATGCCCGTTCCATTGCTGCAACGGCGGCAAACGGCGGTGTGCTTACCGCGGCTACTGATGTCGATTATGAAGACACTCACAAGCCCTACGAATTTGATGCTCGTATCTATGAGCGTCGTGTCTTCAACGGATTTGGCCATGCCGACCTTTCGCAGGAACTGCGCTACGGCCCCAACATCAAGGATTGGCCCACCATGTATCCTATGCAGACGAATATGCTGCTCGAGCTGGCAGCCGTAATCCACGACCCCGTCACTACTACCGATGAGCTCATTCCCTCGGGCGAGACTTCGAGCTATCGTTCCAATCCGCTCAAGCTCTCAGAGTTCGCGTTGAGTCGTCGTGTGCCCGAATACGTAGGCCTCTCGAAGCGAATTCAGGCCGACGACCTTGCTCGCCGCCAAGGTCAAACGCCAGTGGCGGTGACACAGGCTCTGGCTCAGGTGGGCGCCGATGCCAGCGAAACATCTTTGGGCTCGTGCGTGTTTGCCAATCGTCCCGGCGACGGCTCTGCACGCGAGCAGGCAGCCAGCTGCCAAAAAGTGCTTGGAGGCGATGCTAATATCTGCTATGAATATGCCACCAAGCGCTATCGCAGCAACTGTATCAATTGGGGCATTGTGCCATTTACCATAGATAAGGATACTCCTTTCGACTATGAACCTGGCGATTACATCTTTGTGCCAGGCATCCGCGATGCCATTTTGGGCGGAAAAGAAGAAATCGATGCCAAGGTGATTTCTAAAAAGGGAGTGCACGACCTGCATCTCTATTTCCAAAACCTTACACAAGCAGAGCGCGAAATTCTGGCCGAGGGCTGCTTGATGAATTACTACAAAGAACGCAAATAAAAAACTGCATACCATGAAGAAAATTATGATGACGACTCCCGTCGTCGAAATGGATGGCGATGAAATGACACGCATCCTATGGAAAATGATTAAGGATGAACTCATTCTCCCATTTGTAGAACTGAAAACTGAATACTACGACCTGGGACTCGTGAAGCGCGACGAAACGCGTGATGCTATCACCACTGAGGCGGCAGAGGCTACTAAGCGTCTGGGCGTGGCTGTGAAGTGTGCAACCATTACTCCCAATGCACAGCGCATGACGGAATACAATCTGCACGAAATGTGGAAGTCGCCAAATGGTACCATACGTTCCATACTCGATGGTACAGTGTTCCGCACACCCATTACCATTCCCAGCATCAAACCGGCTGTGAAAAACTGGAAGAAACCCATCACCATTGCCCGTCATGCCTATGGCGACGTGTATAAGAGTGTGGAAATCCGTGTGCCAGGACCGGGCAAAGCAACTCTCGTTTATGAGGGAGCCGACGGCAAGCGTGAAGAGGTGCTTGTGCACGAATTCAAGGGTGAAGGTGTGTTGCAGGGCATGCACAACACAGATAAGTCCATTCGCTCGTTTGCACACTCCTGTTTTAAGTTTGCCATAGATACAAAGCAGGACCTTTGGTTCTCCACCAAAGATACGATCTCGAAGAAATATGACGCTCAGTTCCGCGTTATCTTCGACGAAGTGTATGAGGAATACAAGGCTAAGTTCGAAGAGTTAGGTCTCACCTATTTCTATACGCTCATCGACGATGCCGTGGCTCGCGTCATTCGCAGCGAAGGTGGCTATATCTGGGCCTGCAAAAACTACGACGGCGACGTAATGAGTGACATGGTGAGCACTGCTTTTGGATCGTTGGCCATGATGACCAGTGTGCTCGTGAGCCCCGACGGAAAATATGAGTACGAGGCTGCTCATGGCACAGTGACACGTCATTATTATAAGTACCTGAAGGGCGAGGAAACCTCGACCAACCCCATGGCAACAATCTTTGCATGGAGCGGTGCACTGCGCAAGCGCGGCGAACTCGACAAACTGCCCGAACTGGTGCGCTTTGCCAACGAACTCGAGGCTGCCTGCTTTGACACGCTTGGCGAGGGCATTGTGACCAAAGACCTTGCCGGCCTCATGGAAGGTGTGGCCCCGCAGGCTGTCAACTCTGCCGACTTCCTCGCTGCCATTCGCACTCGGCTCGAAAGGCGCCTTGAGGTATAGAGCGATAGCAAACATTTTTGCCAATTTACAAAAATCAGGCCCTGCACATCATGGTGTGGGGCCTGTTTTTTTGTGTTCATTCCTGCTCAGTGCTTCAACCGTGGTTTCATCCAGTCAACATAGAGGTATGAAAGGAAAAGTGAGATTATGAAAATAACGGGCACGCTTATGAAAATTGCCACGCATAGTGAATCAGTGCCAAAAAATCCGGCAATGCGGTGGCCCACAATGATGTGAAGGATGTAGATATACGCCGAATACTTTCGGCCCACGAGCTGCGAGAAGTGCCATAATCGGCCCGATTCGTTTGGGCAGCGGACAAATAATTCGAACAGGCAAATGGCGCAGATAAGGGTGCCTGCAAAAGTTTCGCGCATTGGAGACAGAGGCTGTCTGCTCAGTGCCATCCATATTGTTTCGCCGGCCACTAAGAGTAATCCCACTGTCAGCATCGCCAGAAGTTTGCGCCTAGAGAAGCTGTTGAGCCTTTGACGCATCTTTGCTGACTGAAGCCAGCGTCCCAGAACCATGTAGGGTAGGGCGAAGAATAGAAAATTTCGTGTGTAGTAGTTTTGTGGCACGTCGATGCTCACCCACATAACGGCAAGTAACATGGCGGCTAAAGCGGGAAGCCAGCGTTGCAGTTTGATGATGTCGAAAAACCGCATCACAAACAACGCATAGACCGCGGCATAGAAAAACCACAGGTGGGAGGCAAACCACACATTATTGAAGATGAGCCAGTTTGTCCAGGAGTCGACAGAAAGCAGTTCGCCCAAGAAACTGTTCAAACTGCCGTTGTGCCAGCTCAGTGCCAGTTCGTAGAAGAAATAGAGCAGTGTGGCTCCTACAGCCATGGTGAGCAATTTTCGCAAATGGTGCCCGAAACAACCCCTCGCTACCATGCTCTCGTAGTAGTATCCTGTGAACATGAAAAACAGGGGCACTGCCACACGTACCTCGGCATTCACAATGAGTGATGTCAAACTTTCAGCATCGGTTCCGATGCGGGTTCCGCCAAAGTGGATGGCAACCACCAGGAGGGCAGCCAAGGCTCGCATGGCATCGAGCCCCGAATTGCGCCGTTTGGGCAGGGGTGTGGGTGCGGCTTGTGTCTGATGTGTCATGGCTTGGGCTTGCTTTGTGTGGTCGAAGTGAGATCGGCCACCACGTATTCTGAGCAGGTGCCTATGCGGAATTTTCCGCCCCAGATGCCGATGCCACTGCTCACGTAGTATTGTGTACCTCCACGTTGGTGATGGCCGTAGGCGCATTCAAAAAGCAAACGCGTAACCCATGAAATGGGCCAAACTTGTCCATAGTGTGTGTGGCCACTCAGTTGGAAGTCGATGCCGGCTTGTTCGGTGGCTTCGAGATTATATGGCTGGTGGTCGAGCAGGATGGTGTATTGCGCCTTTGATATAGTGTCGGTGAGCATTTCTACACTCTGCCGCCGCATGTTGGTGCGGTCGTCACGACCAACGATGGTAATGCCGTCGAGGTCGATGGCCTTGTCGCGCAAGAGAGAGATGCCCGCCTCGCGATAGAACTGTTCCGAGTCGGGCTCGCCAGTGTAGTATTCGTGGTTTCCGAGGCAGGCAATGATAGGCACCTTGATGCGGCGAAACTCCTGCGCCATATTCTCCTCGGCCAGTGGGCGTATGGAGCGGTCTACAATGTCGCCGGCTATGAGCACGACATCGGGCTTTTCGGCATTAATCAGGTCAATCCATTTTGCCAGGTCGGCGCGATGGTTGTGGTAACCCAGGTGCAGGTCGCTCAGCATCACCATGCGCAGTGGCTTTTTGAGCGCTTTCTCTGTTTGAAGGCTCAGAGTCTGTCGCTGCTTGTGGTGATAGTGTATGTTGCCAGCCACAAAGATAGCCGTGAGTGCAATGAACACCGTCAGCGAGCCAGCTTTGCTGTTGTGCAGGAATGAGGCTGGAACCAAGCGGCAGAGCCTCCCTATATCGAGCAGCAGAAAGCCCATGAACAGATAGAGCGAAATGATGAGTGACGAGGTACCCACGGCATATACCCCCTGAGCCAGCCACATGGGCATGTGGTCCACTGTGGGCAGCACGGCCGGCACCAGCAGCGCAAAGCAGAGGAGCATGAGAAACACTATGCCCCACTTTGCCCATACGGGAAGGGGCAATATCTGCCATACGTGCCATAGAATATATACAATATACAATCCTCCAAGCAGGGGCAGCAATAGAAGGGGTAGGGATGCTTTCATTGATGAGCGTGTGTGTGATATATTTAGTTCTTAATATATTTTCTTCCGTTTTTTATGTAAATGCCACGTTTCGGCTTGGTCACAAAACGTCCTGTCAGGTCGTATGTCCCGTCCATTTCGTTTCTGAAACTGCCGGAAGGAACGGGGACACTAATCCCCGTCATTGGCACTACCGATGAGAATGTGCGTTCAATGTGTATGAAATTTTTGCGGTACCACTCAATCATGTAGTCGGTTTCTTCGTGGATGTCGGTCGTCAGGTTTACACTAAATCCCAAAGGCGATATTATGCTGTCGTTCCATCGCCTCCGCTCTCTTTCCCAGGCTCCGCTGTGCTCCAATTTGTGGGCATAGGCATTGATGCGTTGCTTCACCGAGTCGACCGAAAGTTGCCGGAGCCGCAGTTCTGCCCATCGATGGGCCATGGCTTTGAAGAAGAAACTGTTCTTGTTGTCGAATAAGGTTCTGAAGGGTTGCGTCTGCTGAAAAGAATTTTCGGGAAACGAATACCATTCCACTCTTTTAGCCCATCCGTCGCGCCCCATGCCGCCGTCGAGGTCCCACGGCGTGAAAGCCAGTCGGCTGTTCTTGATGATATCGTTGGCCGAAAGGTAAACGTTGTGCATCATGTTGTCGTAGAGCATCATCACGTGAATGAAGAGGCAGAAGTCTACGGCATTGTCGAGGTCGAAGTATTGGCTGAATTCTTCCGTGGCGTAGGCTGAGTCCTGAGCTGCCTGGGCAGCATATTCCATTGCGTCGGTGAGCGGCGACCAGGCCTTGCGCGAGGGGTAGTCTTCAGGATAGGACAGCTCCCAGTCAAACCAGTTTGGCTTGTTGAAATCGCCTCTTTCATTGATTTCTTCCTCGCTGGGCATCAGCAGAAAACGTGTGGAGAAGTCGGCTCCTCCGCATTTGTAGAGCACACCTCGTATGAGCGGCGTTCCGTCTGCCTGAGTTGTGGCTTTCTTCAGTCCCAGGAGTGAGCGCGAAATTCTGTCGCTCAGGCAATAGAGTCCATGATATACACCATTAAGCACCACTTCCACGTGTTCGCCCATGGTGCCGTTGCGACGGGCTTTCGTGTAGTCGGACGGAAGGCGGTTAAAGCTGTTCCATATGTCGAAACACACTCTGTTGCGGAGGCGCGAGAAGTCGATGCCCATGGCGTCGAGAATCCATTTGTCTGTGGTGTTGATTCCAAAGATACTGACCTCTTTCTCATTGCCCGTGTCGTCAATGAATTTTACGGAAAAGCTTTTCTTCGGAAATTTTGCTGCCGTGGAGCCTCGATAGTGAACCGAAGCTCGTAGCGTGGCAGTGGCCTTGCCCTCGACAATGCGCCCTGGGGCCATGATGCGCATTTCTGCCTGACGCGAGATGTCTTTGCTCACCTTTTCAATTTCGGGCACTCTGAGATCGATAACCGGCAGGGTGGTAAACACCAGTTTCCATGTGGTGGTGTCGCCTTCAGCCTGCAGTTTATGGGGGATTTTCCAAGCCAGGTTTTTCTCAAGATGGCCAATTCTTGTGCTGCCATTGAGTACGTAGGTCCGCCCGTCGGCCGATTCAAGGCTATATGCAACTCGTTCTTGCTCGGTTGGAGCAATGGCCGCATAGAGCGTGTGGTTTTGTTCGTCGGCCACAGTGGCGATGCCGTTCACCAGCAAGCTGGGCGCTTGTGCGAGGGCCCAGTTGCAGGTTTGGCTGAAGCTAAAGAATAAGACGGCTATCTTGAGTAGTCTTCTCATGTGGAATCTTTGTGTTATCTCTATTTTTTGCCGAAGGCTTGCCAGCCCTGCGCTTTGAGTTCAATTTCCTCACCGCTTCCGCGAGCAATGAGGCAGGCTCCCAGCTCGCTGCGCGTCACGTAGCCTATTTCGCGCACGTCGTCGATGGCGGCAATGCGGTCGTGCATCGAAAGCGGCACGGTGAAGAGCAACTCATAGTCTTCTCCGCCATTGAGGGCGCAGGTGGTTACGTTCATGTTCAGCTCTTCGGCCGTAACGGCTGTCTGATAGTCGAGCGGCAAGCGTTCTTCGTATATGCGCACACCGCAACCCGATTGCTGGCAAAGGTGCAGCAGCTCCGACGACAGCCCGTCGCTCACGTCGATCATAGCTGTGGGCTTGATGCCCGCTTTCTTCAGAGCTTCAATAATGTCGCGGCGTGCCTCGGGTTTCAAGAAGCGTTCGAGCAGGTATTCCTTGCCGCTGAAGTCGGGCTGTGCTGCCACATCGTTTTCGGGCTGGCTGGCAAAAATTTGCTTTTCGCGTTCCAAGAGTTGCAGTCCCATGTAGGCAGCGCCCAGATTGCCGCTCACACAGATGAGGTCGGTCTCCTTGGCTCCGCTGCGGTAGGCAATGCTTTCCTCGCTGCATTCGCCAATGCAGGTGAGGCTCAGGGCCAGTCCGGTGAGCGAACTCGAGGTGTCGCCTCCCACAAGGTCTACTCCATGGTGGTCGCAGGCCAGTCGCAGTCCGCTATAGAGCTCGTCGAGGTGTTCCACCCCCATTTTGCGACCCACGGCAATGTTCACGAGCAGCTGGCGCGGCATGCCGTTCATGGCATATACATCGCTGAAGTTCACCATAGCCGCCTTGTATCCCAAATGCTTCAGGGGCGAATAAACTAGGTCAAAGTGTATGCCTTCCATCAGCATGTCGCTCGTCAGGAGCAGGCGGCGGGCGGAGTTTTCTTCGCATTGCAGCACGGCGCAGTCGTCGCCCGGGCCCAGCAGCGTCGAAGCATTTTTGGGAGAGAATCCTTCAGTGAGACGGCGAATGAGTCCGAATTCGCCAAGTTCAGAGATAGGTGTCATATGTTAAAAATACAGTTATTGCCATTTAGGGCAGCGAGCCTGATTCTGTTTTCGTGCTCGCTGCCCCAAGATAATCGTGCGTTTGATGTCTTTAGAAATAGAAGCCCAGTCCTATCTTCAGTCCCACGGTCGAACCGTCGCTGAAGTCGTTGATGCTCATCTTGTAGTAGAGAGCGGGCTGAATCGTTACGTAGCGGTTTAGGAAGAAGGCATATCCCACTTCTACGGGAATCAGCACGTCGTTGTTCGAGGGGTCGTGATGAACGTATTCACCACCGGCACCAAGAAAGATACCGTTTTGCTGAAAATAGTATCGTCCGCCCAGCCCGAAGCTAAAGTCGTCGGCATGGCGCGTGTGCTCATATCCGGCATTGGCCTTGACCATAAAGTTGTCGGCAATGAAATATCCGCCCTCGGCTCCCAGGCTGAAGCGAAGCTTGTCGCCAGAGCTATAGGAGAGCCCCAGACCCGTAGTATAGGCGCCCACATATTTTTTACCTTTCTCAAACTGAGCATAAGAGGCTACGAACATCACAAGCAGTAAAGCAGTAGTAAGAATTCTTTTCATAATGGTATGAGTTTTATGATTTGTTGTCAGTATTTTACTGCGCAAAAGTAGCGAAATAACAACACCCGTCAAAACTTTGTAGCAAATTTATTCGCAGCCGCTTCTTTTCTTGCGAAGAGGGAGGAATGTGCTCACAAAGTGTGAGCTCGTTTTCTTTGCAAAACTGGGTGCGCTGCAAAAAAAAGAGTTGGCTCGACAGAAAAAACCGTCGAGCCAACTCTTTAAACTATCGAGCCGATAGTTCCGGCGCCTGCTTTATGCAAACATACAAAAATCCCCGCCCGCAAACGCACGTACGTTCGCAGACGGGGATTTTTCGTAACTTTGTAAGAAATCGCAGAATTTCTTTGTATAAAGGCAGTCTGGAGGATTGAGGAAAAACTGGGTTACGAATTGGC
>CADBQP010000001.1 GCA_902796835.1 uncultured Bacteroidales bacterium | reverse complement strand
TTGTGATCCGGTTGGGATTCGAACCCAAGACCCACAGCTTAGAAGGCTGTTGCTCTATCCAGCTGAGCTACCGGACCCCGTCAAGGCGGCGCGCAAGGGCGCTGCTTCTATTTTTCGGGCGCAAAGATAATGCTTTTTGCGCAATGCACGGCTCTGGGCTGCAATTTATTTTTCCATGATGCGCCAATTGCGGCTCGCAGCGGGCTCAGATGATGGGGATTCCGGCCTTGCGACATTCTTCGCGCATTGGTTCGGGCCATATGCTGGCCTGTATTTCGCCGATGTGGGCTTTCTTGAGATAGAGCATGCACAGCCGCGACTGGCCTATGCCGCCGCCGATGGAGAGGGGCAAGGTGTCGGCCATGAGACGCTGATGGAAGTAGAGCTCAAGGCGCTCTTGCTGATGGCTCTCGGCCAGCTGGCGCAACAGGGCGGCCTTGTCTACGCGTATGCCCATCGACGAGATTTCGAAGCTACGGCCCAACACTTCGTTCCACACGATGAGGTCGCCATTGAGCCCTTGATAGCCATCGCTATTGAGTGTGGTGTAGTCATCATAGTCGGGGGCGCGCATGTCGTGGGGCACGCCGTTCGAAAGGGGTGCGCCAATGCCCACGATGAACACGCTGCCGTGCTCGCGGGCTATGAGATCCTCGCGCTCATGAGGCGTTTTGTCGGGCCAGCGCTGGAGCAGTTCTTCGCTATGAACGAAGGTGACTTTCTCAACAAGCGAGGGTTGCAGTTGAGGAAAGCGCTCGCAGATGAGGAACTCGGTGCGGCGCATAGCATAGTAGATGTTTTTCACCACCTTTTTGAGATACTCGAGCGTACGCTGCTCGGCGGTGATGGTCTGCTCCCAGTCCCACTGGTCCACGTAGAGGGAGTGCAGGTTGTCCAAGTCTTCGTCGGCACGTATGGCGTTCATGTCGGTATAGATGCCGTATCCGGGCTTTACGTTGAACTCGCCGAGCGTGAGGCGTTTCCACTTGGCCAGGCTGTGCACTACTTCGGCCATGGCATCGCCCATGCATTTTATGGGGAAGCGCACGGGGCGCTCCTTGCCGCTGAGGTCGTCGTTGATGCCGAGGCCGCTCTGCACAAACAGGGGGCCGGTGACGCGCCGCAGGTGGAGGCCGGTGGAGAGGTTGTCCTGAAAGAATTCTTTGATGAGCTTGATGCCCTGCTCGGTTTCGTACTTATTGAGCAGGGGCTTGTATCCTTGTGGTAGTATGAGGGGCATAATGTGGTTTATCCTTGTGCTAATTGGTAGATTTCGCGGCTGTCGGCAGGTCCGAGGGGCACGTAGGTGCCCACGGTGGGGCCTTTGTGTTCGTGCAGGCGGCTGCTGAGCAGACTGATGTCGGGGTTCTCGATTCCGAGTTCTCCGAGTGTGGTGGGCATGCCTATGCTGTGAAGGAAGTCCTTGTATCGGCTGATGCCCTCGAGGCAGGTTTCGAGTTCAGTGAGCCCGCTGCTGTCGACGTGCCACACGTTTTCGGCCCACTGTTTAACCTTGCGCGGGTTGTGGTGGGCCATCCATGTGAGCCAGGCGGGAAACACTACTGCCAGTCCGGCTCCGTGGGCCACGCCGTAGAGGGCGCTGAGCTCGTGTTCCATGGCATGCGAGGCCCAGTCTTCGGCCACACCTACGCCGCAAAGTCCGTTGTGGGCCAGTGTGCCACACCATTCGAGGTTGGCACGGGCATCGTAGTCATCGGGCACGGCCATCACTTTTGGTGCCAGTTCGGCAATGGTGCGCAGCAGGGCTTCGCTCAGGCAGTCGGTGACTTGCGTGGCAGGAGTGTTGTTGAAGTAGCGCTCCTGTATGTGGGCCATCATGTCTACCACTCCGCAGGCCGTTTGATAGGGCGGCAGGGTAAATGTGAGTTCGGGATTCATCACGGCAAAACGGGGCCGCAACACGTGGGGGGCGCGAATGCTGATTTTCTTCTGCAGCGCGGCCTTTGTGATGACGCTGTTGCCCGAACCCTCGCTGCCGGCGGCGGGAATGGTGAGCACCACGCCCACGGGCAGGGCCGTGGGGATGGTCTTGCCTTCGAAGAAGTCCCAAAAATCGCCGTCGTAGGGCACTCCGGCCGCAATGGCCTTGGCGCAGTCTATGACGGAGCCGCCGCCCACGGGCAGCAAGAAGTCTGCACCTTCGCGACGACAGAGGTCGATGCCTTCATACACTTTTTCGTCGGTGGGATTGGGCATCACCTGCCCCATTTCGACAAAAGGGATTTCGGCTTTGCTCAGCGAACGCCGCACGCGGTCTATCAGGCCACTGCGCACCACGGAGCCCTGGCCGTAGACGAGGAGCACTTTTGTGCCGCCATGGGCCTTGACAAGGGCGCCCACTTGCTCTTCAGTGGCGCGACCGAAGACGAACTGCGTGGGACTTTGAAATATGAAGTTTTCCATCGTTAGTTTTGCCTAATATTAATAGGTGTGCTGGCTCCGTTAGAGGTGAGCATGAGCACGCCGGATCGCATCGAGCCGGTTCGGTTGCGCCCTGTGCGCACTCCGACGGCATGGAGCCCGGGAGTAAATTCCGTGGAGTCGGGCACGAGCCATTCGGCGTTGCTGCTGAGTGTGGCATTGGCATAAACGTGGAATCGAATTATGGTTTGTTCAATGCTGTCGGCCAGTGTCAGGGTGTAGTCGGCCTTGCGGTCGGCCTCGGTTTCGCCCGTCACCACAGGATCGGGCGTGAGAATGTTGAGATAGGGTATTTGGTAGACAGGCATTTGGGCCACGTCGTCTCCCCTGAGCGTGAGGACGGCCAGCCGGGTTTTTCCGGTGGTGTTGGGCTGTGCCTTGATGGCGATGGCGCGCGTCTCGAGGTTATACATCTGCGACGATAGTTTTCCGCTCGTCACTTCGGGTTTGAGCCATGGGTTGTCCGAGGTGAGGGTCCAGGGGTCGGTGTAGATTACGTGGATGGTGTCTTCTGTTTGGTCGGCAAACATGTAGATGATGTTCTCGGCAAAGCTGGTGCTGTGGAACTCTGATTTGCTGGAGCAGCTCGTCAGGGCCACGACGACGCCGATTAAGAGATGATGCAGTTTCATTTGAAAGAAATATATGGGTTTATGATTTTCTAATACCAATCAATGTTTGTGCTGTATGAGCTTCGCTTGTCCCACTTCAGCGCATCGGCCAGCTCGTTGGCCCGGGCGCGGAACGAGAAGTTGAACGACGAATAGGGCCTGAGCACCACGCTGCACGACATTTCGAAGCAGTGAAGGTCGCGGCTGAGCGAGGCGGTAGTCATGGATATTTCGTGGTTATTGAAGTCGTAGCCCGACGTAAAAGTGATGTTCCAGCCGTCGGCCAATCGCACGAAGCCTGAGCAGTTGAACGTCTGAGTGAACGAATAGGGGTAGCGCATGCGATGGACGTTGATTTTCTTGGTGCGGTCCTCATACATGGATATGCCATACGAGAGGGTGAGCGACCAGGGTATGGAGAAGGCCAGATAGCCGTCGTCGTCTACTTTGGCCTTGACCTTCTTGGGCGGTGTCTTTCGGCCGGCCATCAGATCGGGGTCAAGGTTGGTCTCGTCGGCCGCCACTTCGTCTTCGTCGGTCTGCTCATTGTTTTTTTCGTTGTCCTGTCGCGAGGAGCGGCGTCCGGTCAGGAAGCCGAGCCATTTGGCCACCTTCTGATTGTCGAGCGTATAGGACACGTTTTGCGACATGCCCTGAAAGCGGCCAAAGCGGCCATAGCTCCATTCGGTGCGGTCGCCCACCTCGACCTGTCCCTTTTCGTTGAAACGGTAGGCATAGGTGGCAAACGTGGCAGCCATGGAGAAGGTGTAGCTCTTGGTAATCTTCAGTCGGATGCGGGTGCTCAGGTCGCTCCACGGGCGTGTTTTTGCCGACATGTTGTATGACAGTGCGCCATATAGCTCGTCAATGAGGCTTATCTTGCGCTCGCCGGTGGAGTCGCGGTCGCTGCGCACTTTCATCTCGAGGTTGTTCGAGAGCGACATCGTGATGAGTCCCTGCTGGGTGCCGTTGGGATATCCGTAGATGCCCCCCGAGTAGGGCGAATAGCTCACGGTCGATACGGTGCCGTCGGCCTCGGTTTTCACGTAGTGGCGCGTGTACCCATAAGTCGAGGTGGTGAAGTCGGGGGCATAGGTGAACGAAACGCTGGGCTTGATGACGTGCCGAATGGCTATGATTTTCTCGCCGAAGAGCTTTTTCCAGGGTGTGTAGAAGCCATAGATGGTGGTGTTGGCCGAAACGCCCAAGTTCCAGTCGAAGAGGTTGTAGAAACCATAGGTGGTGTCGAGCCGCTCCACTTGGCGCTCCCTGTCCCACGAACGCATCACGCGGCTTGTATACGTCATGCCGCGCAGCGAAATGTTGGGCGTGACGTTGATATACTTGAAGATTTGGAAAGTGGCGTCGATGGGAATGCGATGGCTCATGCCGTTGCGCCAGTCTTTAATGAGGTTGGAGCGCAGCAGCTTGTCTTCCTTGGTGTTAATGCTGTTGCTCAGGTTGCCGGTGTAGGCTAACGATATTTTTTCATACCACTTTTCTTTTCCCACCGACTTCTTTCTGCGGAAGGGATAGAACTTGGCGAGCGATATGCTGAGCTCAGGCAGCGACATAACGATGGACGAGTCGCGCATGTTCTGCGTGAGGTTCGACGAGCCCGAGATTGTGAGTCCTATGCTTTCGAACGTGTGCGACAGGCTCACACTGCTGCTTCGCGTGCTCTGGGTGTAGGCCATGGGGTCATACATGCTCGTGAGGTTCTTGCGCTCATAGCTTTCCGAGGCAAAGTTCACACGGGCCGAAAAGGTGGTGTTGGGGCTCGACTTGGGGTCTTTCGTGTGTTGCCACTGCAGTTTCATGCTGCGCGTCACCGTGTAGTCGGGCATGTTGCGCTCGCCCTCCACGGTGTTGAGGTAACTGAAGAAAAAGTTGCCGCGATAGCGGTAGCGCTTCGTGTAGTTGGTTTCCAGACTGAGGCCCCACGAGCCCTTGGTGTAGATTTCGCCCAACACCTTGAGGTCCATGTGGTCGTTCAGGGCAAAGTAGTATCCACCGTTGCGCAGGTAGAATCCACGACTCGTTTCGTCGCCGTAAGTAGGCATGATGAAGCCGCTCGAATAGCTCTTGTTGAAGGGGAAAAAACCATAGGGAATGGCCAGCGGCAGGGGCACGTCGGCCACCACGAGGTAGGCAGGGCCAAACACGGTGTTCTTGCCAGGGCGCACCTTGGCGCGGCTCAGCGCCAGATAGAAGTGAGGATGCTCGGCGTCGCAGGTGGAATACGTGCCATGCTGCAGGTAGAGCGTGCCGTCCGACGTGCGCTTCGACTGCTGGCTGTGCAGAAATCCGTTGCCCTGAGCAGTCGACACATTGCCAATGAAACCCTTCTTCGTCTTGAAGTTGAAGCTCATCGTTTCGCTCTTATATTCGTCGGAACCCTGATGGTAAACAGGCGCCTGAGTGAGCACACCGGCCGTGTCGAGCACGCCGTTGGCATGCACCAGGTTGGAGTCGAGGCTCATGCTTATCTGGCCCGCATCGAGCGTCATGTCCTGATATTTCACCTTGGCCTGCCCGTAAAGATAGACCAAGCCTGTTTCGGCGTCGTAGACCATGGAGTCGGCAGCCTCGTAGGCCACGGGGTCTTCAATGCCGGCCGTGCGCTTCTTGGCGCTGTCGGCCACGAGCGAGTCGGTGCCCAGGCTGTCGGCCACCATGAGGCTGTCGGCCGCGGGCCTCTTGGCAAGAAGGCTGTCGGCCGCGGGTCTCACTGCCTTCGACAGCGAGTCGAGCAAGGCCTTGGCCGTGTCCACAAGTGCCGAGTTATTTCCAACAAGGTCGGAGATATTTCCAACAAGGTCGGCGTTAGTTTTCACAACTGAGCCAACCGTGGAGTCCGTGTCAACAGGGGCTGCGCCGCGGTTTGAGCTGCGATAAACTCCCAAGCCGCCACCGCTGGCAATGCTCATGGCAAGGCCCACGATGACGTAGAAAAGGCAGAAAAGTATCGTAAATTTTCTCAAACGAAAGCGCGTCTTTATTGTTTTAGCACGCAAAAATACGCAATTTTGCGCTATTATGCCCGCCGTTTACGTTTTTTAATAAAAAAAGGTGCTCTTTGCGCCAAAGCCCTGCCCTATTCGAAGCGCTCAGCCCAGCCCATGAATTTCGCCACGCCCTCGGGGCCAAACTTTTCGAGGCTCGCGGCCGTTTGCTCCACGGTGCGCACCCTTTCGGGATGGCTCTTCGAAAAGAATTTGTCGGCATAGCACACCACCTGCTCCTCTAACGTCTCGGGCAAAAGGTCGGCCACCGGCAGCGGAAGCCCTCTGCGCTCAATCTCCAAGGCTGTGAGACCCGTTCCCGTGTGGCGCTCACACACGCGGGCCAGCGATTCGAGCCCCTCCTGCCGCAAGAGCGCTGCTCCCAGCGGACCGTGCATCAGGTATGGCGCCGGGCCATGACAGCCAATGCCCGGCGCATTGCAGAGGAAAATGCCCACGTCGTGCACCATGGCCGCCTGCTCCAAAAAAGCCGCATCGAGACCCAGCTCGGGATGACGCCGCGCAATGTCGAGCGCCCTGAGGGCCACCTGGCGGCTGTGGTGCAGCAGCAACTGCCGCAAGGCAGAATCGAAAGGATAGTATTTCTGAATGATATCTAAGGCTTCCATAGTTACGTAATGCTTATAGCTAAAACCGTGCGGGCTGGGGCCTCTCTCCATGGCACGAAGCAACCGCCCCACCCGCTTTGCCATGCAAAAATAAGGATTATAGACACCAACGAGCGAAGTTTCCGACACTTTTTTTGGGAAATTCGGCAAATAAATCTACTTTTGCACACTTTTAAGAACGCAAAACAACAAGCATATGACCAACGAAGAAATCATGCGCGAGGCCATTCGCCTCTCCGTCGAAAACGTCAGAAACGGCGGCGGTCCCTTCGGAGCCGTCATTGCCCGCCAAGGCGAAATCATTGCCACGGGCGTAAACCGTGTCACCCCACTCCACGACCCCACTGCCCACGCCGAAGTGAGCGCCATACGCGCCGCCTGCCAAAAACTCGGCACCTTCGACCTCTCGGGCTGCGAAATCTTCACCTCGTGCGAACCCTGCCCCATGTGTCTGGGAGCCATCTATTGGGCCCACCTCGACCGAATATACTACGGCAACAACCAGCGCGACGCCGCCAAAATTGGCTTCGACGACAACTTCATATACGAAGAACTGGCCCTGCCCGTAGCACAACGCGCCAAGCAGATGAAGGCCCTGCTCTCTGACGAAGCCATCAGCGCCTTTGAAGCCTGGGAGCAAAAAGACGACAAAGTGGAATACTAACCACCCCCCAAAAACCTCCACGCCCCATGGAAAGCCTGCGCCAGCACATCGAAACCCACATACTGCCGCTCTACGACGCCTTCGACGCCGCACACCAGCGCCCACACGCGCTGCAAGTCATCGAACGCTCCCTGCGCTATGCACGAGCACTCGGCGCCGACGAAAGAATGGCATATGCAGTGGCAGCCTACCACGACGTAGGCCTCGGCCAAGGGCGCGAAAACCACCACCTCACCTCAGCACAGTTTCTGCTCGCCGACACAACGCTGCGAAAATGGTTCACCGACGAACAAATGCAGCTCATGGCACAAGCCATCGAAGACCACCGCGCCAGCAACGCCAATCCGCCACGCACAATCTACGGACGCATAGTGGCCGAGGCCGACCGCCTCATCGAAACCGACACCGTGTTGCGCCGAACCGTGCAGTTCGGCTTTGCCCACTACCCCAGCCTCGCCAAGGAAGAGCACTATCAGCGCATGGTGGCCCACCTGCACGAAAAATATGCCGAGGGCGGATACCTCAAGCTATGGCTCGACAACAGCGAAAACGCTGCCGAACTTTCTAAGCTCAGGCAAATCATTGAAAACGAGTCACTTCTACGGCAAAAGTTTGAGCAATTCTACAATAGCGAGCGCCCAGTGGGAACCGTTGCCATCATTGGCAGCGGCCGCATGGCCACTCAAATAGCCCGTGCCCTCAGCGAAGCCCGCGTCGGCATTGCGGGCATTGCCAGCCGCACACTGAGCCACGCACAAAGGCTGGCCAAAACCATTGGCTGCCCTGCCACCGACAACGTGGCCCAACTGCCCGCCACCGACTTCGCCATCTTTGCCGTTTCCGACACGGCCCTGCCACAAGTAGTGGGCCAATATTGCCAAGCACATGCCCCACGGCTCGAAACGACCACCCTTGTCCACATGGCAGGCTGCATATCGCTCGAAATCTTCGAGGGCCAATGCCCCCACTATGGCTCGCTCTACCCGCTGCAAACGTTCTCGCTCAACCGCAACGTCGACTTTGCCACCACCCCCCTCTTCGTAGAGGGCACCGGGCCCGACACTGAGCGCATAGAAGCCCTGGCCATGAAAGTGAGCCGTCGCGTGGCGCGCATAGACAGCCCAGGGCGCCGTCGACTCCACCTGGCAGCCGTCTTTGCCAGCAACTTTGTGAACCACCTCTACGACCTGGCTGCCGACATTGCGCGGCAAGCCAACGCAGACTTCGACATCCTGCGGCCCATCATCGACGAAACGGCCAAAAAGGTGCAGGCCATGACGCCACGCCAGGCACAGACCGGGCCGGCAGCCAGGGCCGACGAAAACACCATGGCCCTCCACCGCCAACTGATGGCACAGTCGCCCGAACTGCTCGAAATCTACAACCTGCTGAGCCAAAGCATAGCGAAACGACGTCCCAAGGAATAAACACCGAAGCAAGGCACGAAACAAGCAAAAGGCCAGCCCTCATCCGCAGATGGGAGCTGGCCTTTTGCAGAGCCATGCCCTAACTAATAGCTTTCGTCGGCCGAGGGAAAAGTGCCGGCTTTCACATCGCCCACGTAGTTGCCGACAGCCTTGGTGATGACCTCGCCCAAATTGGCGTAAAGCCTCAGGAACTTGGGCTTGAACCCATCGTTCATGCCCAGCATGTCGTCGATGACGAGCACCTGGCCGTCCACTTCCACACCGGCCCCGATGCCAATCACAGGCACACTGACCTCGCGGGCCACGCGGGCCGCCAAAGTGGCCGGTATCTTTTCAAGAACAATGGCGAAGACTCCGGCCTTTTCAAGGCTGTGGGCATCGCTCACGAGCTTTTCAGCCTCCGATGCGCTCTGGGCGCGCAAACCATAGCCGCCAAAGACATTGACACTCTGCGGAGTGAGCCCCAGGTGGCCGCACACGGGAATGCCGCTGCGCACGAGATGGGCCACCGTGTTGCTAATCTCGGAGCCGCCCTCGAGCTTCAGCGCATCGACGCCCGTTTCCTTCATCAGGCGAATGCAGTTGCGCATGGCGTCCTCGTCGCTCACCTGATAGGAGCCAAAGGGCATGTCGCAAACCACGAGGGCATGCTTCACTGCCCGCACCACGCTGCGCGCATAGACAATCATTTCGTCGAGCGAAATGGGGAGCGTGGTGGGAAGGCCGGCCTTCACATTGGCCGCACTGTCGCCAATGAGCACCACATCGACTCCGGCTCTGTCTACAAGCATGGCCGTGGTGTAGTCGTAGCTCGTGAGCATGGCTATCTTCTGGCCAGCCTCCTTCATGGAGCGCAGTGTCTTAACGGTTATCTTCTTTGATTTGTCTGCTATGTATTCCGACATTTTTCTCTCTGATTATTTGTGTTTTACATCCCTAATCCTCTTCTAACACTCAAGCCTCGAAATGACGGCGGTAGTAGTCGTCGAGGTCGCCAACGAGCTCGTCGCACAGAAGCTCTACCTTGGTGGGAGGCAACGACGTGCAGAGTCCTACCACATAGGTGCCTGCCTGGCGCGCCGCGTTGAGCCCGTTCACGCTGTCTTCGAAGACGGCGCAATCTTCGGGGTCCACTCCCATCTGCCGGGCAGCAGCCAGATAGAGGTCGGGTGCCGGTTTTGCCTTGGGAGCATCTTCGGCCGTGAAAACGCGCTCAAAATGGTCGCACAGCTCGGGCAGCTGTCTGTATACCTGTTCCATTTTCTTCTTGTTGCTGCTCGTTACGATGGCAGTGCGCACTCCGCGCTCGCGCAGGGCATCGACAAGCCTGAGGGCGCCGTCAAAGAGCGTGTAGGTCATTTGCTGCTCATAGCGGTCGAGGCGCTGCTGAATGCGCTCCTGCTCTTCGGGCTGATTGGGCCAGTAGCGCGCAAACATATCGAGGAGCGACGAGCCTTTGATCTGGCTCACGAATTCGGGCATGTCGGGGAAATATTCCTCGCCCATGTCTTTCCAAAAGGTGGTATAGGCACTCTCGGTGTCGATGAGCACACCGTCGAGGTCGAAAAGGGCTACTTTTTTCATATTTGCGCGGCGAAGTTAGTGAAATTTGGGCTTTATGGGGCGCCTTAGGCTGCAAAAACTTGTTTTCGTGGCATTCTTTCGCTAACTTCGCCCACGAATTTTGAAAGCCCACCTGTCAAAAGCGGCTTTCCGCAACATATTTTAACACACACTCACCATGCTGAAATCGAAACGCTCCATAATCATTACGGCTGCCCTTGCCCTGGGCGCCCTCGTGCTATTGACAGGGGCCACCGTGCTCCTCCGCTCGTTCGTGAAGGGCAGCGAGCCCTGCTACATCTACGTCGATGCCGACGACACGCCCGACTCCGTCTGTCACAAGCTCTGCGCTGCCGACGCCCGCGGCATGTGGGCCTTCAAAGCGATGAGCCAAGTGGGCAAGTATGCAGACCACGTGCACCGCGGGCGCTACGACGTGGGTAGCGGCCAAAACGTGGTGAGTGCCTTCAGGCGTCTGCGCGGCGGCATGCAGACACCTGTCGATGTGGTTATCCCGATGGTGAACACCAAGGTCGACCTGGCCCAGTTTCTGGCCCGCACGCTCGAACCCGACACGGCGCAATGGCTTGTCCTCTTTGCCGACAGTGCCCTGCTATCTGAGCTGGGAGCCAACGAAGCCACGCTCATGACACTCTTCATCCCCAACACGTATGAGGAATACTGGACCGTGAAGCCCGAAGCTTTTCTGAAGAAAATGAAGCGCGAGCACGATGCCTTCTGGACTGACTCTCGCCGGCAGCAGGCCGCCGCGCTTGGCCTGAGCCCCGCTGAGGTTTACACGCTGGCCAGCATTGTGGAGAAAGAAACGGCCCACGGGCCCGAAAAACCGCGTGTGGCGGGCATGTACTGGAACCGCCTGCAAAAGGGCATGCGCCTGTGTGCCGACCCCACCGTGAAGTTTGCGCTCGGCGACTTTACCCTGCGCCGCATTCTGCACGGCCACCTGAAGGTGAAAAGCCCCTACAACACCTATCTCAACGAGGGATTGCCCCCGGGCCCTATTTGCCTGCCGTCGCTCGAGAGCATCAAGGCCGTGCTCAACCTTGAGCACAACGACTACCTCTTTATGTGCGCCTCGGAGCAGTTTAACGGCCAGCACAACTTTGCCACCACCGACACCGAGCACATGGAGAATGCGCGACGCTACGCCCAAGCTCTCAACGAGCGAGGCATTCAATAGCGAAACGGCACATAGAATGACGCGTTGGCTCAACAGTTGAAATGGTTGAGCCAACGCGCTTTTTTGCAAGCTGACTAAGGGTGCTTGATAAAAGGTAATAGAAAATATTTATCGACAATTCATTATTCTCGCCCCCTACTTCGTCAGTTCCCAAAAGGCGAGGGCTGAGGCGGCGGCCACATTGAGTGAATCGACGCCGTGGTGCATGGGTATGCGCACCACGTAGTCGGCCGCGGCTATGGTTTCGGCTGGCAGGCCGTCGCCCTCGGTGCCAAGGATGATGGCGAGGTGCTCTTCGCAACTCAATGCGGGATGGTCGATGGCAAGGCTCCTCTCGGTGAGCGCCATGGCTACGGTTTTGAAACCTAAAGTGCGGAGTTCGTCCACGGGCTTGGTGGTTTCGAGCCAGGCCCAGGGGACGAGGAACACGCTGCCCATCGACACGCGCACGGCGCGACGGTTGAGGGGGTCGCAGGTGTCGGGTGTGAGGAGCACGGCATCTATGCCCAGGGCGGCGGCGCTGCGGAAGATGGCGCCTATGTTGGTGGTGTCGGTGATGCTCTGCAAGACGGCGATGCGGCGTGCGTTCCTACAGATGTCGGCGGCGGGCACAGAAGGCGGGCGTTGCATGGCACAGAGCACTCCGCGGGTGAGTTCATAGCCAGTGAGCTGCGAGAGGAGTTGGCGCTCGCCCACGAAGACGGGCATGTGGGGATGGCTCTCCACGATGGGCATGGCATCGCCCTGAATGTGGCGTTCTTCGCAAAGCAGGGAAATGGGCCTGAGTCCGGCGCTGAGCGCAGTGAGTATCACTTTGGGGCTTTCGGCCACAAAGATGGCTTCTTCGGGGTTGAGGCGGTTGCGCAGTTGTCGCTCTGTGAGCGCGGCATAGGGGGCTAGCCGCGGGTCGCTGAGCGAGTTGAGGCGGACGATGGGCATGGGGCGGATTTTTTTGAGGGAGTTTGCCTATGCCTTTTGGCTTCGCATGAGCACGAGGTTGAAGAATGCGAATATGAGAATGTCGAGCAGCAGTGTGAGTGTGGCTCCCATTTCGAGGCAGTTGATGCAGAAATAGTTGACTATGCAGAAGAGCACTTCGAGCCCCAGTATGACGAGCAGTGTCTGGTGCATGGTGAGTCCGGCTCCCATGAGTCGGTGGTGTATGTGGCGCTTGTCGGCCTGGAAGATAGGCTGGCGCTGGCGAAGTCGCTCAAGGGCTACTCTCGCGAGGTCGGCCGTGGGCAGGAAGAGCAGTGTGATGCCATAGAAGAGGGCATTGGGGTCATAGGGAAGGATGGCGCGATTGTCCATGCCGAGTTTCAGCAGGAAATATGACAGGCAGAAACCGAGCAGCAGGCTTCCGCCGTCGCCCATGAAGATTTTTGTGTGGCGCTCCACGGATCCGAAGATATTGAAGAGCATGAAGGCGCAGAGCGACCCGGCGATGGCTATGGCCGGCAGGGCGTAGGTGTCGGCTCCGAGGCGGTGGAATTCGGCGGCAAAGAGGGTGAGCATGACTACCGAGAGTCCGCTGGCGAGCCCGTCGATGCCATCGATGAGGTTGATGGCGTTGACCACGAGCAGGATGACGAAGACGGTGAGCGGATAGGCCATCCAGAACGAAAGCTCGTAGATGCCGAAGAGGCCATAGAGGTTGTTTATGTAGAGGTTGCAGGCCGGCAGGGCGAGGGCCACGATGGCCTGCACCATGAACTTTTGCTTGGCTTTTATTTCGCGCAGGTCGTCGATGATTCCCACAAGATAGATGAGCAGGGCGCAGAATCCTATGATGAGTGTGCTGGTTTTGACGACGAACTGCGACTTGGTGAGCAGTGCTCCGCCTACTGCGTCGGGCGGGGTGAAGAAATATCCGCTCTCGCCCATGTTCATGGCCACGACTACGCCTATGAAGGCTGTCGGCAGAAAGAGGGTGCCTCCGAGACGGGGCACGTTTTTTTCGTGTGAGCTGCGCTTGTTGGGTTTGTCGAAGAGGTTGTTCTTCAAGCAAAACTGTATGACGACGGGCGTGCCGACGAGGGTGAGAAGAAAGGCAATGACAAAGGCTATCATAGGCTATGTTTGGCGCAGGTTGGCTCTCTGCTATTTAAGGTTGGCTTGGGTGGTTTGATAGTGGCTTGCCGATGCTATTTGAGCAACGAAACGAGCACGGCGGCGAGCGAGGCTCCCATGGTTCCGAGCGACACGACTTCGGCCAGCGACATGCCGTTGCGCTTAGGCTTGGCAGGCACCACGATTTCGCAGCCTGGCTGTATGTCGGCAGCCTTGCGCACGCGTGTCACGGTGCCGTTCATGTTGATGGCAAAGACTTTCGATTTTTTGGCCTTGGTGGTGTATCCGCCGCTCTGGTTGATGTAGTAGTCGAGCTTGGCGCCCTTGCGGTATGACACGGTGTTGGGATAGAACACCTCGCCGTTGATGGTGACGGTGTTGCTGTATTGAGGAATGATGATGCGGTCGCCCTCGCGCAACACTACATCGTATTCGCCGCCGGGGTGGGCAAGGGCTTCCTGGAGGTTGATGCCGATGGAGCGGGTGTTGCCGGTGTTGATTTTGCGCACGTCGACGGAATCGCTGATGATGAGTTTGAGCAGGTCTTGCTGCTTCATCTGTTCGGCATAGGTCAATACGCGCTCAATTCGTGCGCCGTGGGCATAGGCTTCGCGGGTGAGTCCGCCGGCGGCCTTCACGAGGTCGCTCAGCCGATAGGTTTTGTGGGTCATGGAATAGGAGCCGGGGAATACGGCTTCGCCTTCGAGATAGACATTCTCTTGTTCCACATATCCTGGCGAGCGGCGCACATAGACCACATCGAAGGGCTGGAGCCTGAAGCCGGGGATGCCGTCGACCATGAGGCCGTCTTTGAGTTTAAAGCTGAACCATTGTGCCACTTCGCTCGTTGCTTCTGTAGCCTGGGTGTTGCGCAGGCGGCGCGACACGTCGACTTTCACGGTCGAGGCGGCGTCTTTGAGTCCGCCGGCCTGGATGATGAAGTCCTCAATGGTGGTGTTTTCGACGTATTCATACTCGCCCGGATAGACGACCTCGCCTTCGATGGTCATTATTTTTTCGGTCTGCGATTCGTTGAGGGTGGGTATGAAGATGATGTCTTCGTTTTTCAGGGCGATGTCGGGCGCCGAATGGTCGAGCAGTGCTCGGGTGTCGAACGAGATGGCTTCGTATGAGCGGTCGGCGCGGCGGCGGTGAATGAGTCCGCGTGCTGTGAAGGCATCTTCGGCCAGTCCGCCGGCACGCTCTATGAGCTGGCGCACGGTGGTGACATTGCCGTCCATCTGATACATGCCTCCGCGCAGCACACCGCCTTTTATCTCTACCATGTTGCGGTAGCGGGTGAGTGTGCTGTCCACGTAGAGCGAGTCGCCGTCGGCCAGCTGGAAGCGGCCGCGCTCGAACTCGTCGAGGTTGTAGACTGAGATTTCGCCTCCCTTTTTGCGGATGAGGCGCACGTCGGTTTCGTAGGCATCGCCGGCAAATCCGCCTGCATATTTGATGAGGGTGCCCACACTCTCGTTGGGCAGCATTTCATAGAACATGGGGCGTTTGACCTTGCCGCTCACATTGACCATGCAGTTGTAGGGACCTACGTAGATGACATCGTCGGATGCCAGGCGTACATTGCCTTTCAGGTTTCCGTTGAGTATGTAGTCGTAAACGTCGACGGTCGACACGAGGCGCCCTTTGCGATATACTTTGATGTCGCGCAGCGAACCGATGTCGTTGGTGCCGCCTGCCATGTAGAGGGCGTGGAACACGGTAGAGAAGGCCGAGAGCGTGAAGGTTCCGGGGTCTTCGACCTCGCCCATGACGTTGACCTTGATGGTGCGTGTCTGCCCCACGGAGAGTCGCACCTTGGAGCCTCCGTAGCGCTGGCCGAGGGTGGAACGCAGGCGGGCGTTGGCCTGTTCGACGGTGAGGCCGCTCACCTGCACGGGCCCGTAGCCCTCGAGCTGTATGTAGCCGTCGGGGGTTACGGTGGCGTCGTAGCTCTGCTGCGAAGCGCCATAGACATCGACAAACACGGCATCGCCGGGCCCAAGGCGGTAGTCGGCCGGCATGGCAATGTTCATTTCGGGCTCAAAGGTGAGGTTCTTGCGGTTGAATATGCTGCGGCCGAAGACCTGGCGGCCTTTTTTGTCCTTGCCTTCCTCGTCGGCATAGAATTGGTCGAGAAGCTCGAGCGAATCGGTGGTAAAGCCCTTGATGTTGTCGTACATTCCCTCTCTCACCTCATCGCGCGAGAGACGCTCGTTGCGGGTCTTGAAGGGTTTGCGCTTTTCGCGGGCGCGCTCCTCGGGTGTGAGTTCTTCGCCGTTGTTGGTGCGCTGGCGCGAGGGCGTCGACGAGATGTTTTTGGCCCCCACCACGCTCTTGTCTTTCTCCTTGTCAACCTTGTTTTTGACGCGCTGAATCTGGCGCATGTCAACGCCGCGCTCCATGAGCTTGATGACAATGTCTTCGCGCGAAACGCCTTTTTTGTTTTCAGAGACGATGAAGTCCATCACCTGCTTGTCGGTCATGCCCGACTGGGCATCGGCCGGCACTACGATGGCGAGGCTGAGGGCGAGGAGGATTATGATTTTACGGAGTGTGTGCATAGTTTCAGGAGGTTAGGTTTTCGCACGCAGGGGCGCGCACATAGTATTATCTTTATTCTATATAACGCGCCACGGTGCTGAAAATTGTGTGGCGCAGGCTGATTTTCTGAAAATTTAGTGGCCAGGGGTTCAATGGCTCTCTTCGCGCAGTTTTTCGAGGGTGGTGTCGGAGGCATAGAGCGTGGCCCACGAGGAGCCCGTCGGGCCAGGCTGCCACTGCCCCACTATGATTCCCGCAATCTGGGCGTGGTCCACGTGGAGCGGATAGCACATTTGTCGCAGGTAGTCGATGAGTGCATCGCGCCGGATGGTGGTGGAACCCGGGCTGGCAAACATGTGGTCGCGCGGATAGACGACGGGGCCGAGCACGATAGGCTTGCCGTCGGAGAGGATGCTGCGCTGCTCGTTGAAAACGAGGCGTTGTGTCTTGAGATATACGCTGCCAAGCGCTTCGCCCAGCGAGCCGCGCGACGTCCAGCCGCGCTGCATGGGGTTGAGGGGCAGGGTGACATAGTCGGCTCCCTCGTGCTGGCCCGAGAGGAGCACAGCGGGCAAGGCAGCGCGCAGGCGGTTCCAACGTCCCTCGTCAACCTCGCCTGTCACTTCGATGGAAACGAGGTTTTTGGCACGTTGAAGAATGGGGATGAGCGCATCGCAGTAGTCGGCCAGCAGGTCGTCGCTGACGGCGGCAATGAGGTCTATTGCGCGCTCGCTGCACTGTGATGCCACAAGGGAGAACAATGGGATGGCGGGGGCCGTGAGCGGCAGGCGGAGCAGGCCTATGGATTGGGCCTTGAGGCTGTCGAGCCCAAGGGTCACACTGTCGGGCGAGAGAAACCATAGGCTGCTGTCGGCACTCACGCCAAGCATGAGGCAGTCGGCTCCGCCTCGCCGAAAGTGGGCGTCGCTCACCGTGAGGGGCTCTGCCTGTTGGGCTGCAAGGGGCTGTGCCACCATAAACAAACAGCCCAGCATGAGGCTCATGCGGACTGCTAATTTTCTATGTGACATTCGTATTTTCATAGCTGTGGGCTGCTTTGCGCTTTGCATTTCCATGCTCCGTGCGCCGTGGCTCAGAAGTTCACCTTCCTCACTCGGGCCATCTCTCTGCGGTCTTCTTTTTCCTTGAGGGTGGCTCGTTTGTCGTATTCCTTTTTACCCTTACATAGGGCTATGTCGAGTTTGGCACGTCCGTGCTCATCGATGAAGAGGAGCAGCGGTACGATGGTCAGTCCCGGGGCCTTGGTTTCGGCCTGCAGGTTGCGAATTTCGCGTTTGTTGAGCAGCAGTTTGCGGTCGCGGCGCGCGGCGTGGTTGTTGTATGAGCCATAGTCGTAGGGGGCGACATACATGTTTTTCACCCACATCTCGCCTTGCTGAATGAAGCAGTATGTATCCACAAGGCTGGCTTTTCCGGCACGTATGCTTTTAATCTCAGTGCCGCTGAGCACGATGCCGGCCGTGAGGCGGTCGAGCACGTGATAGTCGAACTCGGCGCGCCGGTTTTTGATGCGTATGCGTTTGTCTTTTGCTGAGGCCATGGGCAGGGTTTCTGAGATTATTGGGCGTCGATGGTGGCGAAGTTTTCGAGGTGTTCGTCCACGTATTGGGCCACCTGTGCTGTCCACTCCTCTTCCATGCCCACGAATTCGTCGTCGAGGGCATCGAAGGCGGGATATTGCTCAAAGAGTGCCATAAACTGCTCGTCGGTGCACTCGCGCGTGAGCTCGTCGCCATAGAGTTCGAAGAGCTTGCGCCCTTTGTAGATGAGCTTCTGCAGGTCTTTGAGTCCCCACAGCCGCATGGCCTTGGCAAACGGATTGAGAAAGATGAAAGGTCCGTAGCCGTTGTGTATGAGCTGCACAAAGCCGCCGTCCATCACTTCTTCGCGCAATGTCTTGTAGGCCCAGAGGGTGATTTGGTCGGCATTGAGCTGGCCCATGTTTTGGGCCGTGAGCTCTCCGCCAATGGCCTGGTCGATCGCATTGACAAAGACGCTCAGGAAGGCGTCGTGGCCTTTCTGGGCTTCGTGACGGAGCAAGGAGTCGCTGATGTGGATAGTCATGGCGTGGATTGTGAGGGTGTGTGCTTCAGGCTGTCGGGCCGGAGGCAGAAACACCCGCCGCGATGGTTTTCACGTTCGCGGCGGCTGTTCATGCAGATTGGCCCGTAGCATGTAGCGTCGGTGCCGGAGAGCGGGCTTAGAATTCGGCTGTCTTTGGTGTGCGCGGGAAGGGGATGACGTCGCGAATGTTTTGCATGCCCGTCACGAAGAGGATGAGGCGCTCAAAGCCGAGGCCAAATCCGCTGTGGGGGCAGGTGCCGAATCGGCGTGTGTCGAGATACCACCACATGTCTTTCATGGGGATGTCCATCTCCTTGATGCGCTGGAGCAGCTTGTCGTAGTTTTCTTCGCGCTCCGATCCGCCGATGATTTCGCCAATTTGGGGGAAGAGCACGTCCATGGCGCGAACGGTTTTGCCGTCGTCGTTCTGCTTCATGTAGAAGGCCTTGATTTCCTTGGGGTAGTCGGTCAGAATGACGGGGCACTTGAAGTGTTGCTCCACAAGGAAACGCTCATGTTCGCTGGCCAGATCCATTCCCCACGACACAGGAAACTCAAATTTGTGGCCGCCCTTCACAGCTTCTTCAAGAATCTTGATTCCGTCGGTGTATTTAAGGCGTACGAAGTCGTTCTCAAGCACGAAGTTGAGGCGCTCAATGAGCGTGGGGTCAATCATTTTGTTGAGGAACTCGAGGTCGTCCTGACAGTTGTCGAGGGCCCAGCGCACGCAGTGCTTGATGAAGTCTTCGGCCAGGTCCATGTTGTCGTTGATGTCGTTGAAGGCCACTTCGGGCTCAATCATCCAGAACTCGGCCAGGTGGCGCGGTGTGTTGGAGTTTTCGGCGCGGAAGGTGGGGCCAAAGGTATAGATGGCTCCCAGGGCTGTGGCTCCGAGCTCTCCCTCGAGCTGTCCGCTCACAGTGAGCGATGTCATTTTTCCGAAGAAGTCGTCGGAATAGTCGATGTGTCCTTCTTCGTCCTTCTTCAGGTCGTAGAGGTTTTTGGTCGTCACCTGGAACATTTCGCCCGCACCCTCGCAGTCGCTGGCTGTGATGATGGGTGTGTGGAAATAGACAAAGCCATGCTCGTGGAAGTATTGGTGGATGGCGATGGCCATGTTGTGGCGTATGCGCATGACGGCGCCAAACGTATTGGTGCGCAGTCGCAGGTGGGCGTGCTGACGCATGAATTCAAACGTCTGGCCTTTTTTCTGCATGGGGTATTCGGCATCGCAGGTGCCGAGCACCTCTATTTTGGTGGCCTGAATTTCGCTGCTCTGCCCGACTCCCTGGCTTTGCACGAGGGTGCCCTCCACACTGAGGCAGGCTCCGGTGGTGACGAGGCGCAGGAGGTCGGCATCGAACTTCTCGACATCGGCCACGATTTGCACGTTTTTGATGGTGGAACCGTCGTTCAGGGCTATGAAGTTCACGGCCTTGCTGCCACGACGCGTGCGCACCCATCCCTTCACGCAGACGCTCTGGCCATAGTCCTGGCTGCGCAGTATGTCAATGATTTTTGTGCGTTTCATTGTGTATGTGTTGATGTTGACCGAAGCGGCCCGGCCCCTACCCTGGCGGCAGGCTTCGCGGGGGCGCTTCGTGTGATATAATATTTATGGTGTAGTGTGAGCGAATTTAGTTGAACGAGCCCATGCGCAGGAAGTTGACCTCCTGCTCAGTGAGGAATCGCCAGTCGCCGCGGCGCAGGTTTTTCTTGGTGAGTCCGGCAAAGAACACGCGGTCGAGTTTCACCACGTGGTATCCCAGTGCCTCGAAAAGACGGCGCACAATGCGGTTGCGGCCGCTGTGAATCTGCACTCCCACCTGCTTTTTGTCGGTGGCATGTGCATACTGCACTTCATCGACCTTGATGATGCCGTCCTCGAGTTCGACGCCCTCGAGCATTTTCTGCATGTCGGCGAGCGTCACGTTCTGGTCGAGGAAGACGTGGTAGATTTTCTTTTTCTCATACTTGGGGTGTGTGAGTTTCGAGGCCAGTTCGCCGTCGTTGGTAAGGAGCAATACGCCCGTTGTGTTGCGGTCGAGACGTCCTACGGGATAGATGCGCTCGGGGCATGCGTTGCGCACGAGGTCCATCACCGTCTTTCGGTTTTGGGGGTCCTCGCTGGTGGTGACGAAGCCTTTAGGTTTGTTGAGCAGCACGTATACTTTCGATTCCATGCGTATGGGTTCGTCGTGGAAATATACGCTGTCGCTGCGGCGCACCTTGGTGCCGAGTTCGGTAACCACTTCGCCGTTGACCTTCACCACGCCGGCCTGAATATAGCGGTCGGCATCGCGGCGCGAGCATACGCCGGCGTTGGCAAGGAACTTATTAAGGCGCAGCGGTTCGTTGGGGTCGAAACTTTCGTCTTTTATTTCGAAGCGTCGCTTGGGCTGGTTGGGCCTGTTGTATCCCTGTCGCTGCGGACGTTGTGGGCCGTAGCCTCCCTGGCGCTGAAAGCGCGGACGCTGGCCGTAGGGATGTGGTTGTCCGTATCCTTCGCCGTTGCCATTAAAGCGCGGACGGTAGGGACGGGGCTGATATCCGCCTTCGCGGGGGCCCATGCCCTGGCCTTCGGGGTGGTAGCCACCCTGGCGCTGGTATCCGCCTTGGCGTTGATAGCCGCCCTGGCGGTTGTAGCCTCCTCCCTGGTAGCCCTCGGAGCGGTCGTAGCCGCCCTGGCGCTGATAGCCGCCTTGGCGGTTGTAGCCGCCGCCCTGATAGCCTTCAGTGCGGTCGTAGCCTTCTTGGCGAGGGCCGTAGCTGCCCTGGCGCTGATAGCCGCCCTGACCGATGCGCGGACGCCGGCCGGGGGTGAATTCGCGGCGCGGGCGGAACTCGCGCTCGCCTTCGCTTTGGGGGTTCTGATAACTGTGTTCTGAATTGTTGTAGTAGCGTCCGCCCTGCTGGCGGTCTTCGTAGTCGCGACTGCTCTGTGCCTCACGGCCAGATTGCTCGCTGCTGTTCAGGTTTTCGCTCTTTTCGCCGAAAAAATCGTTCATTGTTTCTGTGTGTGTGTTTGAGTGGAATGTGATTAAATGTTTCTGCTATAATTTGGTGTTTATAGGATAGCGTGGTTATTCTGTTGCTGCGCGGCGCCTTACTCGAAGCGGGTGTATATGACCGTGAGTTCGGGCCCCTTGCCCTGTCCACCCACGAGCCTCACGCTCGAGAGGGAGAGGTCGTTGCGCAGGCGGGCCAGTGTCATGGTGGAGCTGTAGGCGGTGGTAGCCACTATGTATGAGGGTGACACGGGCACGAGCACCACTTTGTTCCAGTCGGGGTTTTGGCTCTGCCATGCGTCGTATTTTGCGCGTCGCTGGGCCTGTGTGTCGGTGGGCTGTATGTCGGCGCCGGTGTCGCGCTCGGCCTTGATGGTGGCCACGAGCTGCGCTATGTTGGGAAAGGCGTAGCTATTTTGCGAGAGGGTGCTGCTATAGCTGGTCACGCCGTCGGGCAGATGTTCGGTTTCGAAGAATTTATAGACGTTGGCCTTGCGCAGCATGACGATGTTCTGCGGGGCGTCCAAAGCGCCTTGTGCCACTGTGGAGTTATAGCGGCGAAAGGTGACGGAGGCGGCGTTGACGGTGTCGTTGCGGTGTTGCTCGCTATAGATGCTGTCGATGGGCAGTTCGAGCTCTGTGAAGATGCCGGCGGGCGACTTGATGTAGGTGTAGTCGTTGTCGGGACTAAAGAGCGAGTCGGGCAGGCTGGATTCTACGTAGGTGTTTTGAATGACCTCGCTGGTGGCTGCGAGTCGCTGCAGTCCGTCGACGATGGTGTCGTTGCCGTTGGCCAGTTTCTCGGCATATCTGAAGCAGAGGTCTATGGTGGCCACGTTGGAGTTGAGCATCAGTCCGAGTCCGCCCTCGATTTTGAAGAGGAAGCCGGCACACACGTGGTGCAGGAACTCATAGGAGTTACTGAAGTAGGCCGGATTTTCGAAATACTTGTTCATGATGCGTTGCCCGAGGGCTTGCGGCATGCGTATGCGTATGTTTCGGTGCGACCGGCTTGTGGCTGCCGTAGAGGGGTCGTTCAGGTCGCGTGCGGTAAAGGTGATGACTCGGCGTATGCCCGTGGCGGGATTCAGATATGCGGCGGGGTCGAGGTTAGTGTAGTAGTTTACGTTTTCTTCCATCACGCTGGCGGTGTCGAGTTCCTGCACGAGCATCTTCATGGTGGTGAGCGAGTCGCCCACGTAGCTGTCGTAGAAGAGGCGTATCTCGATGGAGTCGCAGATGGGGGCTCCGTTTTCGTCGCGCACGATGGTGCTGGGCAGCTTAAAGTCTTCGGAGAGGTGGAACTGTGCCAGAAATCCGCACGTGGTGAGCAGTCCGGTTTCGGGGTCTACGATGCGTCCCAGGTGGCTGCGGCCCGAATAGGCCAGCACGCTGTCGGCACGTAGCGAGCGCGAGGTGGTGGGAAAGGTCACCTGCTGTGCCGTGACATTGTCGGTGCCGGGCATGACGATGGTGCCCAGGTCGTCGGTGGTGTCGCTGCATGCCACGGCCATGAGCAGCAGTGTGGCATAGAAAATGGTGGAAAGAAATTTCATTGTTGGGGATAGGTTTTTTCTCGATGCGGTGCAACGCCTTTTGGATGTAAGGTGCGTGTTGGTTTCGGTGGCTGATGTGTTTTTTTCGTCTGTGGTGGGTCTGTGTGCTTTGCGAGCGGGCGTTACGGGCAGTGGTCGGCGCGTCTCCGCGTCGTTCTCGTTTTCGTGTTGTCGTGGCCCCCTGGCTGCGCATGGGGCGCTGCGCCAGAGGGAGAAGGGGCTACAGGCTGTCGATGAAGCTGATGTAGGGGGCGGGGTCTTCGTCGCTGGTGTGTTGCAGCAGCGGTTTGCCCGAGGCCTTGGCCATCTCTACGAAATGGGCGTCGGCTTCTTCATATCCATATACGATTGCGTCGCTGAACTTTATGGCCAGCTGCATAAGTGCGTCGGGGGCGGTGAGGTCTATGCCGTGCTCGGCAGGCAGGTCGGCCTTGGCGTCGCCAAAGGCCAGGCAGTCCTTGAAGTCGGCAGGCGGGGCCATTTGGGGCACGGGGCCGTAGTTGGAATAGATCACCTTGACATCCTTGAACGAGGGCTCCTCGGCATAGGCCGTGCGCACGTAGTAAGGCACGACGGCCGACATCCAGCCCTGACAGCAAATGGTGTCGGGGCGCCATGAGGTCTTCTTGATGGTTTCGAGCACGCCGCGCGCATAGAATATGGCGCGCTGATAGTTGTCGGCATATTCCTTGCCGTCGGCGTCGAGCATCTGGCCTCGCTTGTAGAAGAAGTCTTCGTTGTCGATGAAATAGACCTGCAGACGGGTATTGACCACCGACGCCACCTTGATGATGAGCGGATGGTCGCTGTCGTTGATGATGATGTTCATGCCCGAGAGGCGAATAACCTCGTGCAGCTGGTTGCGGCGCTCGTTGATGCCGCCCCATTTGGGCATAAATAGGCGCACTTCGCGCTTTTCGGTCTGCACTTGATGCGGCAGATTATGGCCTTCGTTCGCCATGGGCGTTTCGGGCACATAGGGTGTGATTTCTTGGGCTACGAATAATACTTTGTTGGCAGTCATTTTTCTTACTTGGCAGTAATCGCTGTTCAAAATCCCTGCAAAAGTAAGCATTATTATTGACATGGCGAAATTTTCGGAGCTTCGAAATTCGCCCATTGGCTCAAACTTATTCTTTTTCTGCCCGAAACGGCAAAACGGTCGCCGCGCTTGTTGAAAATAGCTCGGTGCTTTTCTGAACGGGCGCGGCGCTGGTTTTGACGACTGCGGCGGTCGTAAACTCTGCATGCGGCATGCCTGCCACGCGCCGCTCGCCATCGTGCGGCGCCTCCGCAGGGAGGGCCTCGGCCGCAAAAAATCGGCATTACGGGCACGTTTCTTTCAAATTTTCGTAATTTTGCAGCGCCGCTGCCGACTGAGGCGCCCTGCCACGTTGCGGCCGTGCCAAAAGCAACGAAGGCGCCCGCATCAAGCGCAAGGCGGCTTGAACATTGAAAATAAACTCTCACAAAACAGACAATATGAACACGATTATCTTAGAAACCGTCAGCGCACTGCGCCAATTCGTGGCCGCACGCCGCGCCGAGGGAAAGACCATAGGCCTTGTGCCCACCATGGGCGCCCTGCACGAAGGGCATGCCTCGCTCGTGCGCCGCTCGGTGAAGGAACAGGACGTCACCGTGGTGAGCGTCTTTGTGAACCCCACTCAGTTTAACGACAAGAACGACCTCAACAACTACCCCCGCACGCTCGAGGCCGACTGCCAGCTGCTGGCCTCGCTGGGCGCCGACGCCGTGTTTGCGCCAAGCGTGGAGGAGGTTTATCCGGAGCCCGACACCAGGCAGTTTTCGTTTCCGCCCATCGACAGCGTGATGGAGGGAGCGCGCCGCCCGGGCCACTTCAACGGGGTGTGCCAGGTGGTGAGCAAACTCTTCATGATGGTGGAGCCCGACGTGGCCTACTTCGGCGAGAAGGATTTTCAGCAGATTGCCGTGGTGCGCGCCATGACCAAGAGCCTCGAGCTGCCCGTCGAAATACGTCCCTGCCCCATTGTGCGCGAAGCGAGCGGACTGGCCATGAGCAGCCGCAACACCCTGCTCACCGAGAGCGAAAAGCGCACGGCGCAAAGCATTTCGCAGGTGCTCTTCCTGAGCCAGGAATATGCCCGCAACCACAGCGTGAACGAAACCATAGCCTTCGTCACCGACACGCTCAATGCCATTGACCGACTCGAGGTGGAGTATTTCCAGATTGTGGACGGAGAGAGCCTGCAAGACGTTGCCGACTGGGACGAGAGCAACGACATTGTGGGGTGCATCACCGTATTCTGCGGAGAGCGCCCCGTGAGGCTCATCGACAACATACGCTACAAATAACAGAAACATAACAAGCAGATAATCAATAGCTACTATGCTGCTAACTCTACTAAAGTCTAAAATTCATTGCGCCCGCGTCACGGAGGCCAATCTCCACTACATGGGCTCCATCACCATCGACTCGGCCCTGATGGAAGCCGCGGGCCTCGTGGCCGGCGAGCAGGTGCACGTGGTGAACAACAGCAACGGTGAGCGCATTGAAACCTACGTCATCAGCGGCGAGCCACAGAGCGGAGTCATCTGCCTCAACGGCGCCGCTGCCCGCAAGTTTCAGGTGGGCGACGAAGTAATCATCATGGCCTACGCCCTACTCTCGCCCGACGAGGCCAAGGCATTCAAGGCCAAGGTAGTGTTTCCCGACGAGCACAACCTCTTGCCGCAATAAAGGCAGGCACTCAGCGCCAAGAACCCACTGTCCCTAAGAAATGGCTGCCATCTACATACACGTGCCATTCTGCAAAAGTCGCTGTGCATACTGCGACTTTTTTTCTACCACCCGCCCCATGGCTCACAGACGGGCCTACGTCGATGCGCTCACCGCCGAAATCGGGGCCCGGAGCCGCGAAACGGACGAAGGCATCTCCACCGTCTACCTGGGCGGAGGCACTCCCTCGCAACTCCCGGCCCAAGAGGTGGCCCACATCATCGACACCATATTTAATATATATAATGTGGAGCCCGGGGCCGAGCTCACGCTCGAGGCCAACCCCGACGACGTGACGCCTGAGGTGGCTGCCCTTTGGCACAACGCAGGCATCAACCGCGTGAGCATGGGGGTGCAGAGCCTCGACGACGCAACGCTGCGCGCCATTGGCCGCCGCCACACGGCCCAACAGGCCATAGAGGCCGTCCAGACCGTGCGCCGCGCCGGCATTGGCAACGTGAGCATCGACCTCATGTACGGCCTGCCCCATCAGAGCCTCGAGCAGTGGGAAGAGACCCTCGAGCGCGCCTTGAGCCTGCCCGTGGAGCACATTTCGGCCTATGCCCTGACCTATGAGCACGGCACACGGCTGTGGCAACAGCGCGAAAAAAATCCGCTCATCGAAGCCACCGACGAGCTGAGCCTGGCCATGTATACCCGCCTGCGCCACAAAGCCAAAGAGCGCGGATTTGAACACTACGAGCTCTCAAACTTTGCCAGGCCCGGCTTCAGCTCGCGCCACAACAGCGCCTACTGGAGGGGCACGCCCTACCTCGGGTTCGGGCCCGGAGCACATTCCTATGACGGACGCCGCCAACGGCGCATGAACCTGCCCGAGCTCGATGCCTATATCGGCGCGCCGGGAGAGCCGCCCCACCAGCTCGAAACCCTGAGCGACGAGAGCCTATACAACGAAGCCGTCTTTACCCGTCTGCGCACCAGCGAGGGCATTGACCTCAATGCCTTCGAAAAGAAATTCGGCCCCCGCCGCCTGGCCTACCTCATGGAGAATGCCCGCCGCCACATCGACGCCGGCCGGCTGCTCATCGAGAGCGGGCCGAAACGCATGCGGCTTGCCCCAGAGGCACTCTTCGTGAGCGACGACATCGTGTCGGACCTCATGAGCCTCGACCAGGCATAGCACCAGGCCGCCCCGACAACGCGCAAAGCCGCAAACATAATTTTTTGGGGCACTGCAAACTGCAGTTTCAGAAAAAAACGTATTTTCGCGGCATCAACAGTCAAAAAAATCTTCAAAAACCCAACACAATAACCCTATGAAACACGCTCTTACGCTGCTTCTGCTGCTGGCGCTCTGCACCGCTGCCTTTGCCACTCGGCCCCTGCGCCGTGCTTTCCACCACCGCCAGGCCGACGGCACCATGCTCGTGCTCACCAAGGAGGGCCACGCCGGCTGCATCTTCTATGCCACACCCGACGGCAAGGCTCTCATTAAAGACGCCGACGGCCACTACTACTATGCCCGCCTCGAGGGCCACGAAATCGTGGCCTCCCGACACATGGCCCACCTCAAGGAGTTGCGCTCGCCCGAGGAGCAAGAGTTTGTGGAAAGCCAGGGCGTGGACCTGAGCCGGAGCGCCGAGTTGCTGCAGCGCCACCATTCGCCCTCGCCCAAGAATTCGGCATCGACTGCCGACGGCATGGGCCTCTACGGCCTTTCGGCCACAGGCACGGTGCCCAGCATTGGCGAGATAAACATACCGGTCATCATGGTGAGCTTCCCCGACCGCGACTTTCTGGAGGAGTCGACCACAGAGAAGACCTCGCGCCGGCTGAACGAAGCGGGATACCACGACGAGGCGAACTCGGTGGGCTCCGTTCGCGACTACTTCACCGCGCAGAGCTACGGCATGTTTTCGCCCACGTTCACCATCGTGGCCCGCGTGCGCGCCTCGAAGAGCTATGCCTACTATGGCGAAAACCGCGGCACGGCCAACGACATCCGCGTGACCGAACTCGTGGCCGAAGCCATTGACAGCGCCATGGCAAGGGGCGTGGACTTCTCGGCATTCCGCGCCGCCGACAACACCATTCCGCTTGTGAGCATCTACCACGCCGGCCCCGGAGAGCACTCGGCCTTCGAAAGCGGCAGCGACAAGTATATCTGGGCCCACTACTCGAGCTTCAGCACCACGCGCAGCGGCACACGCTTCAAGTCGTACTTCATTGGCAACGAAACCCTGCAGAGCTATGAGCTCGGCACCAAGGGCGACACCCTCATCACGGGCACGGCCATCGACGGCATCGGAGTATTCTGCCACGAGTTTGGCCACGCGCTCGGACTGCCCGACTTCTACAAGACCAACGGCGCACAAAGCTACCACACGCCCGACCTGTGGTCGATCATGGACTACGGCCAATACTTCCGCAACGGCTATGCGCCCATCGGATACAACGCCTACGAGCGCAGCTTCATGGGCTGGCTGCCCTTCGAAACGCTGAAGGCCGACAGCGCGCAGCTCGTGGAGATTGCCCCCCTGCATAAGGCCGAGGGCAAGCGCTGCGTGAGGATTGTAAACCCTGGCAACGACAAGGAGTGCTACCTCATGGAAAACCGCCAGCCCAGCACGTGGTTTCCCCAGCAGATGGGGCACGGCATGCTACTTTTCCACCTTGACTACCTCGGCAGCACGTGGTCGGCCAACACGCTCAACAACGCGCAAAACCACCTCAGGTTCATGTATGTGCCTGCCGACGGACAAACGCAGGCCCGCGGCCACGGCGGCACCTATGCCCAGTTTGCCGGCGACCTCTATCCAGGCACGAGCGGCGTGAACGAAATTGCCACACTGCCCGTCTTCACCGGCGGCACAGTGGCTGCAAGCATCTATCACATTGAAGAACTCTCCGACAGCACCTTGCGCTTTGCCTACCTCGACCCCACCGTGGGCCTTCGCAAGGTCAGGGGCCAGGAACAGGGCGCCGAGGCCACATACTTCACCCTCGACGGCCGCAGGCTCACTGCCCGCCCCTCGCGCCCGGGCCTCTATCTGGAGCAACAGCCCGGAGAGCAGGCACGCAAGGTGATTATCCGATAGCACCTCGGCCCCAAAAGCCACACGCAGCAAGCGACATATCACAACAAAACCTCCCAAGCGACCTGAATGGCCGGTTGGGAGGTTTGTTCAGCAAGGGGCACGGCGCGCCTCACTCCACCACCTCGAGCAGGAAGCTCACCGGGCGGAAACCGTCGTTGCAGCTAATCATGGCGCTCATGGGATTGCGCATCCAGCCGTCGAAGAAATTGCCCTCGCCGCGCGAGAGCGACTCCACAAACTCGCGCATGGAGGCCCAGGCCGAGGGGCACAAACCGGGCGGGCACTCGCCATTGACCGACACCCACTCCTGGCCCACCACGACGTCGCAGGCATGGGAAATGGGGTTTTCGTATTGCTCCATCAGGTCGCGGTATTCCGATTGGCGCACGGCCGTGATTCTCACTTTCTTCATAGGCTCGAAAATGGCTGGCGGCAAACACAAGAGAGGGCAAGGGGCCGCAGGCAGCGCGAACCGCACAAGATTAGCGGCAGCAAAGATAAGCAAAAGCCCACACACACCATGAAACGCAAGCCGGCTATTGCGCCGCCAGAGGCAAAAAGAGAAAAAAAATGAAGGGCAGCAGCAAGCCCCTTTCGGAGAGAAACACTATTTTTGCCCTACACACGTGCTCATCGCAGCGCTCAATAAAAGAAAATGTCATGACAAAGAAAGCCCTGCTGCCCATTCTCGGCCTCACATTCAGCCTTGCCCTCACGACGGCCATGGCTCAAACTACACCGCCACACCACTGCTGCCACGCAACTGCCGCCGGCGGAGCGTACACCCCGCTTCCCCCGAACTATGCTAACGCCACGATGTGGACAACCGTGTTCGACGATGCCTGCAACACGGGCGCCGATATTTTCTATGTCGTTTCCACGTGGGAGGAAGACTGGTTTACGCCCGAGGGAAGGGTGAGCCACTATGCCGACGTGTGGAACCCCACCCACCGCCAACGCATGTCGATCGAAATAGACCGCGCGGCAGCCTACATGGCTCCGGGCAACCGGTTTTTTGCCCCCTACTACCGCCACACCACCATCGATGCGTGGGCCACGCAAAGCGAAGACACCGTGGCCCTTCGCACGAGGCTCTCGATGGGCGACGTGTGCACCGCCTTCGACCACTTTGCCGCCCTGCGCGACCCTGCCCGGCCGCTCATCATCGTGGGGTTCAGCCAGGGCGGAAAGGCCGTGGTGGAGCTGCTCAAGCACATGAGCGACGAAACCTATCGCAGCCTGGCCGCGGCCTACGTGCTGGGCTACAAAGTGACAGCCGCCGACACGGCAGCCTGCCACCGCATACGCCCCGCGCAGGGCGAGACCGACACGGGTGTGACCATATGCTACAACACCGTGAAGGACGAAAAATACATCAAGCCCATCATTGCCGCCAGCATCTTTGGCATTAACCCCGTGAACTGGCACACCGACGCCACTCCCGCCACGCTACACGACAGCATCAGCGTCGTCCTCTCGCCCACAAGCCACGTGCTCGTGGTGAGCGGATACAGCGGCGCGGAATACAAGCCCTATCGCAATCTCATCAACGTGGGCGACATACACAGCTGCGAACCCTGGCTCTACAGCCAGTGTCTGCAAAAAAACTTTGCAGCAAGGGCTCAGGCCTGGCGACGCCAGCAGCGGTGAGCGCAGGCCCATACACGTAGCCATCTCTGCGCTCAAATCGCTCAGCACGGCCCATACGTTTTCAAGAAAAAAAAGTTATATTTGCCGCATGAAAAAGTTTATTGCCATTTTTCTTGCGGCTTTTCTTTGTGCTGCCGACGCCGCGGGTCAGCGCCCCCGGGTCGCAGAGCGATGCTTCAGCTCTGAGGCCGTAGAAGAGTGCATTGCACAAACCACCCCGCTGCTCACACGCCCGCGGCTGGCCCGGATGTTTGCCCAGTGCCTGCCCAACACGCTCGACACCACCGTGCCCCTTTGGGGCGAAGACGACACCTTTGTCATCACCGGCGACATAGCGGCCCTTTGGCTGCGCGACAGCAGCGCACAAGTGTGGCCCTACCTGCGCTTCCTCTCACGCGACGCGAGGCTGCGCCAATTGGTGTGCGGACTGCTGCGGCGCCAATTCCGCAGCCTGCTCATCGACCCCTATGCCAACGCCTTCTGCCAGGACACGGCGGCCATGAGCCCCAGCTGGAGCACCGACGAAACGGAGATGCGCCGGGGCGTGTTTGAACGGAAATATGAGCTCAATTCGCTCTGCTATCCCCTGCGACTGGCCCACGGATACTATGCCGCCACGGCCGACACTACCCCCTTCGACACCCTGTGGATAAAAGCCGTGCGCACTATTCTGCACACCATGACCGAGCAGCAGCGATATGGCCAAAGCAGCTACGAATTCATGCGCGTGACCGACCGCATGCACGACACACAGTCGAACCGCGGAAAGGGACATCCCGCACGCCCCTGCGGACTCATTGCCTCGAGCTTCCGCGCCAGCGACGACGCCACCATTTTCCCCTTCCTCATACCCGACAACTTCATGGCAGCCAGCGTGCTGCGCAAAACGGCCGACATCGTGCGCCAAGTCAACGGCCTAACCTTGCTGGCCGACAGCTGCCAGAGGCTGGCCGCCACGGTAGAAGAAGCGCTGAAAAAACATGCCATCGTGAAAACGCCCAAACACGGCACCATCTATGCCTTCGAGGTCGACGGATATGGCAACCACCTGCTCATGGACGACGCCAACATTCCCTCGCTGCTCTCGCTGCCCTACATTGCCGACGTGCCGCTGAGCGACACCATATACCAGAACACGCGCCGCTACGTGCTGAGCAGCGACAACCCCTACTACTTCGGCGGACAAGCCGGCTGTGGCATTGGCGGACCGCACGTGGGGATGGACTACGTCTGGCCCATGAGCATCATCATGCAGGCCATGACCAGCACCGACGAGGCGGAAATAGACCAATGCCTCGAACAGCTGCTCACCACCGACGCCGAGACACACTTCATGCACGAAGCCTTCCACAAAGACGACGCCGCCCGCTTCACCCGCCCCTGGTTTGCATGGGCCAACACGCTCTTCGGCGAACTCATCCTGCACCTCATCGACCAAGGAAGGCTCGCCCCACTGCAGCGGCAGCCCGCCCCGTAGCCACCAGCGCCGACCTTGCAAAAACCGGCGGGCAGGCCGTTGAAACCAGCGCGGCGACCGCAAGGGGCAGGGACACAGAAAAGGCGTCGGATTATGACTTTTTATGATTTTTTAAGCAATAAAGTGCGTCAGTTTGCGCCAATTTTCGTAATTTTGCAAACGTGAATGAGCAAAACGCTCTGCTAACCTAAAGAAGAAAGCCCCCAAAACTTAATGACAATCAAGCATACACACCGCCTCCTTGCGCTGCTAAGCCTCATGCTCGCTTGGCAAGGAGTCGCGGCCCAAGACCTCATAGCCGAACAGGCCCCCATAGACCGCCGTCTCAAGGCGGTTGATTCTGTCACCATACAGCGGCTCATCGACCGCGAAGACAACGACCTCTCCGAGGAGCTCTATGAAGACGCGTGGAACACCACGATGGCCCACCCCTATCGCGGTATAGAAATGCCCGACAGCTTCAAGATAGACCTTCGCGACTTCTGCATGCCCACCCCCAGCCGCAACATCACCAGCCACTTTGGATACCGCCCCGCCTTCAGGCGCCAACACCGCGGCATAGACATCAAAGTCTATACTGGCGACACTATTCGCGCAGCCTTCGACGGCAAAGTGCGCGTGTCGACCTTTCAGGGCAGCGGATACGGCCACTTCGTCGTCATTCGCCACCCCAACGGACTTGAAACCCTCTACGGACACCTGTCGAAACGACTCGTAGAGCCCAATGCTGAGGTGAAAGCCGGCGACGTCATCGGCCTGGGCGGAAACACGGGCCGCTCCTATGGCTCCCACCTACACTTCGAAACGCGACTGCTCAGCGAAGCCATCGACCCCAAGCTGCTATTCGACTTTCCGAACCAAGACGTGACGGGCGACTTCTATGTGTATCGCCGCGGAGCCAACCGCGCCAGCCAGGCACAAGCCGTGGCCGCTCAGAGCGGCAGCAAGGGCAAAGGGCGCGACGTGGCTCGCAACGCTGGTCACTACTACAAAGTGAAGAAAGGCGACACCATATACAGCATCGCCAAAAAACTGGGCATCAACCAAAAGCAACTCATAGGCAACAACAGCCTGGGACGCAAGCCCAAAATAAGGCCAGGCCAAATCCTGAGATATTAATGCTGAAGATAATTCAGACAGACACCGCCCCGAGCCTTGTGGTTCGGGGCGGTGTCTGTTTTTTATTGTGTCGCAACGGCAGGCTACAAAGCCGCGAGCAAGCTATATCGCGCCTGCAAAGCAAAAAAAAGAGCGCTCGCGCAATTGTAACACAATCGTAACAAAAAAACATTGGCCTGCACTTGGCAAAACCATACATTTGCAGCGTCGGAAACGACATCAGACAATCTTTAAATCACTAACCCCTTAAAAAAAAAATTATGAAAAGATCAAAAATCCTCGGCCTGCTGGCCCTCGCCGCAATGATGCTCATGCCAGCCACAGGCTGCAACGCCCAGACTCAGGCCCAACTGCCCAAAGAGGCACAAACCATCGTTCAGAAACACTTTGCCGGCAAGCAGATTCTGCTGGTGAAACAAGAAATGGAATGGGTGCGCCGCCACTACGACGTAGTCTTCAGCGACGGCACAAAGATAGAGTTCGACTCAAAAGGACAATGGGTTGAAATCGACTGCATGCACACCGGCGTGCCCGCCGCCCTCGTGCCCCATCCCATCATGGCTTTTGTCAAGAAAACCTATCCCGATGCCGTGGTCACCAAGATTGAGCGCGACCGCCGCGGATATGACGTAGACCTGTCGAACGGGCTCGACCTTGAATTCAACTCCAAGTTTCAGCTCATCGACGTAGACAATTAATCATTACCCCCTTAAAAAGCAAGAACAATGAAAAAGAGACTCCTGATGCTGCTCGCCCTGATGGTGGCCCTCCCCTCGGTGTGGCTCACCTCGTGCAGCGACGACGACGACGACATCAGCGCCTCAGAGGTGCCCCAGGCTGTGATGACGGCCTTTACCTCGCGCTATGCGGCCGCAAAATTCGTGAAGTGGGAAAGAGACCGCGGCTACTACAAGGCCGACTTCTTTGTGGAGCAAAACGAGGTGGACGCCTGGTTCCAGCCCGACGGCACGTGGCACCGCAGCGAAACCGACCTGCTGCCCACCCAGCTGCCCGAAGCCGTGCAGAGCTATCTGGCTGCCAACTATCCCGACCGCTACATTGACGATTGCGACCTCATCGAGACACCTTCGGAAAGCTATTACCTCATAGAGCTCGACAAGGCCGGCTCGCCCGACACCTACGTCAGGCTCTCTGCTACAGGACAAGTTATGCCATAATCAACCGGAGCGTGCCCCAAGGCGCGACTTCACCCCTTTATCAACAGCCGCCGTTCGGATTAGCACCTCCGTGCTCCGAACGGCGTTTTCTCACTCCAGACGAGCGCCCTAAAAAAACCGCAGCCCAAGGGGGACGGCCGCCCCGGGAAAAAAGCCGTGGCAGGCGCCACGTCAAGAAGGAAATCGCTAACTTTGCAGAAACAAAACCGAAGAAAATTTCTTTCACACATCTAAAACATTCCATTCATGCAAAACTTTGACTACATGACTCCCACGCGCCTGATTTTCGGAAAGGGCTCCATCGAGAAGCTACCCGAGGTGATGCGCCCGCTGGGACGCCGCGTGTTGCTTGCCTATGGCGGCGGCAGCATCAAGAAAATTGGGCTCTACGACAGCGTGAGGCAACTGCTCAGTGGCTTCGAGATTGTGGAGCTTCCGGGCATTCAGCCCAACCCCAAATACGACCCCAGTGTGCTCGAGGGCGTTCGCCTGTGCAAGGCCCACGAGGTCGATGTCATTCTCGCGGTGGGCGGCGGTTCCGTGCTCGACTGCTCGAAAGCCATTGCCGCTGGCGCAAAATATGAGGGCGACCCCTGGGACCTCATCACCTATAAGGTGAAGGCACAGGCCGCCCTGCCCATTGTCGACGTGATTACGCTGGCCGCCACAGGCTCGGAATATGACTGCGGCGGTGTGATTTCGCGCACCGAGACGAACGACAAGATTGGCTACATGGACCCCCTTCTCTTCCCCGTGTGCTCCATTCTCGACCCGGAATATACCTTTAGCGTGTCGGCCAGGCAGACGGCAGCCGGATGTGCCGACGCCATGAACCACACCATTGAGCAATATTTCGCTGCCGACACTACGCTGCTCAACGACGGCTTCTGCGAATCGATGCTCAAGAGCCTCATGGTGAACACCCGCAAATGTCTCGACAACCCCGAGGACTATACGGCGCGCGCCGAGATGATGCTCTGCTGCACGTATGGCTGCAACGGCATACTGTCGCTGGGCAACAGCCAGTCGGGCTGGCCCTGCCACGGCATTGAGCACGCCCTGAGCGCCTACTACGACATCACCCACGGCGAGGGCCTGGCCATCATCACTCCGCGATGGATGCGCCACATCTTGAGCGAACGCACAATGGACCGCTTTGTGAAGTATGGCGTCAATGTCTTCGGCATAGACCCCGCCCTGCCCAAGGAGCAAATTGCCATTCGGGCCATCGACGCAACCTATGCCTTCTTTGAGAGCATAGGCATTCCGATGCACCTGCGCGAGGTGGGCATCGACGAGAGCCGCATCGACGAAATGGCCCGCCACATTGCCCAGAACGAGGGCCTCGACAAAGCCTATGCCCCGCTCTCGGAGGCCGACATCAGGCAGATACTCATCGACAGCCTCTAACCCGGCTTTCACACAACCTTCGTGCCTGCGGCGGGCCGCTACCAGGCTGCCGGCCGAAGCATGAAGCCACAAAAAAAGGGCGCCCGAGCCATTGCTGACTCGCGGCGCCCTGCCATGCTTAAAATGTAACTTTACCCTTTAATTGCCCGAGGCGGAGTGGCCATTGCCATCGCCCTCGTCGGCCGAGGCGGACGTCTCCTGCTGGAAACGCACATTGGGATTCTTGGGCGAGAGCTCGAAACCCATTTTCGCACTGGGCACGAAGCGCACGCGAATGCACTTGATGTGGCTCGTGCGGAAGAGCTCGCCAGAATCGACGCCCTTGGAAGAGATCGTGGGGCGGAAACTGCCCAGATCGCCCAGGCGCACTGATTTGTTGTCGCGCAGGGCCGTAATGATTTGCTCCTGAAGGGCCGAGAGCACTGCCTTGATGTCGTGGCGCGTCACGGTGGTGGACAGTTCGATGGCCGTGGCCACGTCTTCCTGGGTGAGCGGAGTGACGGGGGCCAGGGCGCCATAGTAGAGGAACTCGCCCGTCTGAGGATTCTTTCGAGGGATTACTTTGTACTTTAACATAACTGATAAAAGGTTTTTGCGCCCTGCTGCCCATCGTAGAGGCTTCGGCGCCGGCTGCACGGCTCGCACGCTGAGGTGAACACTCATTAATATTATATGGGGCGGCAGCAGTGAAGAGCCACACCACAAGGAGCGGAAAGAGAAGGCGAGCCAGCACGAAGCGCTGCCAAGGTGGAAGCAAGGCTGGGTGAATGAGATGAAATCGTGTCATAGAACTTTTTTTGGATGAAGCATGCGAGATGTTTTCTCTCCCGTTTCCTGATGCAAAGATACGACATGCGGGGTGGCCTCGGCAAGTTTTTCGGGCCGCCCGCCCACAACAACACGGACAAAGTTGCAACGCGCAGTTCCATGGTCGTCAAAAAGCGGCGGCGATGTGGCTCTGAAACAAAATCATTGACTATCTTTGCCGTCAGCATCCCATGGCCGCCCTGTGGCAGGGTGCTCCTGATTTTTGCCGCTGGCTGAAGGCCAACCGGCAGGAGCGCAGCCCCGAGAGCCACCCGGGCCTTGGGCGCACGACATTCGATTTATTAAAAATATACAGAGCTGCCTGCCCTGCCCCCGCGCGGCAGCGGCGGCGCCAAGCTCGCCTCTCTTCCACGAAACTCACTCCACCGCTATGAAACGACAGCTCCACCTCTCCGAAGAAGCCGCCCGCTGCCTGCTGTGCCAGGACGCTCCCTGCACGCGCGCTGCCGGCCGTGGCAATGTGGGCCGCGCCCTGCGTGCCATCCGATTCGACAACGCCCGCGAAATATGGCGCTGGATTGCCCCATGCACCGACGACGACCTGGAACGCGCCGAGCAGGCCTGCATACACTTTGACCGCCCCATTCGCATCCGCGAGCTCTTTCGCGCAGCCAGCAAGGTGCAGGACGAGCCACACACCGAGCTGCCCTCGCTCGAAATAGACTTCTGCGGGCTCAAGTGTGAAAGCCCATTCTTCCTGGCCTCCTCGGCCGTGTGTACAAACTACGAAATGGTGGCACGCGCCTTCGACATGGGCTGGGCCGGTGTGTTCTACAAAACCATCTGCCTGCAGGAAATCCGCGAGGTGTCGCCCCGCTTCGACGCCGTGGGCAATCCCTTCGTGGGCTTTCGCAACATGGAGCAGCTCAGCGAAAACCCTGCCGAGGTGGACTTCGACATACTGCACCGCCTCAAGCAGCATTATCCCTCGAAAATCGTGGTGGCCTCCATCATGGGCCAGACCGAGGAGCAATGGATTGAGCTGGCCCGCATGGCCGAAGCGGCCGGATGCGACGCCGTGGAGCTCAACTTCTCGTGTCCCCAGATGCGACTCACGGGCATGGGAAGCGACGTGGGCCAGAACGCCGAGCTCGTGACGTTCTACACCTCATACGTGAAGCGCGCGGTGAAGATACCCGTCATCCCAAAAATGACGCCCAACATCACCAAGATGGACCAGCCCGCCATGGGGGCCTATTTTGCCGGAGCCGACGCCATATCGGCCATCAACACCATTAAGAGCATCACC